>NZ_CP147846.1:3308492-3609264 GCF_037327425.1 Rhodococcus sovatensis
TTCGCAGCAGGTCGTCCTGCATTCGCTCGCGCGTCATCTCGTCGAGCGCGCCGAACGGCTCGTCCATCAGCAGCAACTGCGGAGTCCGCGCGAGGGATCGAGCGATCGCGACGCGTTGCTGCATTCCACCAGACAGTTCGGTCGGGAATCGGTCTGCGAAGTCGGTCAGACCTACCAACCCCAACAACTCGTCCGACCGTTGCCGTCGCTCGGACTTCGACATCTTGTGCAGCTCCAACGGCAGTTCGACGTTGGCTCGAACAGTCCGCCAATCCAGCAGACCTGCTTGCTGAAACGCAATTCCGTAGTCCTGGTCGAGGCGAGCCTGCCGGGGAGTCTTCCCGAACACCGACACGCTTCCCGACGACGGTTGTTCGAGATCGGCGACGATGCGCAACAGCGTCGACTTGCCACATCCCGACGGCCCGATGAGGGAGACGAACTCTCCTGCGGACACCGTCAGGTCGATGTCCTGCAGGGCGGTTACACCCGCTGAATCGAACACCTTGGCCACGTCGTTCACGACGACCGCATCCACTGTCATCGCTCGTCACCCCGCACTCGGGGAAAGCGGCCCGCGTACCGGCCCAACGAGTATTCGAGCAGCCCTACCAGCCCGGTCACGATCAGACCGAGTATCGCCGCCCCGAGAACCGCTGCATACAACCGCGAGGAATTGCCGGTGGCCTGTTGGGAAAAGACCATGATCTGTCGTCCGATGCCACCGGTTGTGCCCGTGGAGATTTCGGCGACGACGGCGCCGATCACCGATGCTGCGGCCGCCAGACGCAGCGCTGGTATCAGGTGCGGAATCGACGCGGGAAATCCAACCCGCGTCAGTGTCGACCACCACCCGGCGCCGTAACAGTGCATCAGTTCGAGGGCAGCCGGAGTCGGCGAGCGAAGCCCCCGCAGCATACCCACAGCCACCGAAAAGAATGCGAGATACGACGCGATCACGGTGATGCTCATCCACGGTTGCCACGCGTATCCGGCGACCGCGATCTTGCCGCCCCATCCCGCCACCAACGGTGCCAACGCGATCAACGGGACCGTCTGAGAAACGATGACGTAGGGCAGAAGAGCGCGTTCGGCCCAGATGAACCTCTGCATCGCGATGGCGAGCACCAATCCGACTGCAGTCCCCAGGACGAATCCTGCAATCGCCAATCCGAACGTGAACGCTCCGCTCGCCAGGATCGCTGCACCCACCGAGCGGGCACCTGCGACGTTCACCTCGGGATCGGTCAAGACACCCACTACCGCCCAGACGTGCGGCAGGGCTCCGTCGTCGGTGCGAGGCAGGATTCGGACACTGGCCACCGACACGCCATTCGTCGGAACGGTGACCTTGACGAGCTCCCAGACCAGCAGGATCAACACGATCGCGGCGACGGCCATGGTCGGCCTCCGGAGACCACGCGCACGACTCCGCGGCGGAATCACCACCGCCGCAACGTCGATACCCGTCACGAGGTCGCCGTCACCTGTTCGCCGATGAACGGAATGATGTGCTCACCATAGGATTCGAGCGTCGCCGACTTGGCATCGTGTTGGAGGTAGACCGCGAACTGGTCGACTCCGAGCTTCTCCAAGTCCTTCAGTTTCGACAGATGTTCGGCTGGGCTGCCGAGCAGGCAGAAACGATCGATCACCTCGTCGGGCACGAACTCGGCATGCGAATTGCCGGACTTGCCGTGCTCGTTGTAGTCGTACCCGCTGCGGGAATCGATGTAGTCCGTCAGCGCCGGGGGGATGCCGCCACTGTGGTGACCGTAGCGAGCGACAAGGTCCGCGACGTGGTTTCCGACCATCCCACCGAACCAGCGACACTGATCACGCGCGTGCGCCAAGGCTGCCGCGCTACCGTCGGTGACGTAGGCGGGCGCCGCAACGCAGAACTTGATCGACGACGGATCACGCCCCACGGCCTCCGCGGCAGCGCGGACTCGACCTATCGTCCACGACGCGATATCCGGGTCGGCGAGCTGCAGAATGTATCCGTCGGCAACCTCACCGGTGAGGTCGAGCGCCTTCGGTCCGTAGGCAGCAACCCAGACCTCGAGTGTCGACGCTCCGGCCCACGGAAACTGCACGGTGGTGTCGCCGAGTGCCACCGACCGACCGTTGGCAAGTTCACGGATGACGTGAATCGACTCTCGCAGGGTGCCGAGCGATGTCGGTTTGCCACCGAGAGTGCGAACTGCCGAGTCCCCTCGGCCGATCCCACAGATTGTGCGGTTGCCGAACATCTCGTTCAAAGTTGCGAAGATCGACGCCGTCACCGTCCAGTCTCGGGTAGCGGGATTGGTCACCATCGGACCGACCGTCACGCGTCTGGTCTCGGCGAGGATCTGGCTGTAGATGACGTACGGTTCCTGCCACAGCAGGTGCGAGTCGAAAGTCCATACGTGCGAAAATCCATGCGTTTCGGCTCGTCTCGCAAGATCGACGACGCGCGATGCGGGCGGGTTGCATTGCAGCACGACTCCGATATCCATGTGTCACACGAGATTCTGCGACAGGGATCGTTTGACGAATTGGCCGTGGCCAGCGGCGCCGACGTACGCACCGTCGTCGACGATCACGCGCCCCCGTGAGATGACGGTGTCGACGTGACCGTCGATCTCGAACCCCGCGTAGGCGGAGTAGTCCATGTTCATGTGGTGCGCCTTTCCGAGTCCGATGCTGGTGTGACCGTTCGGGTCGTAGATCACGAGGTCGCCGTCGGCGCCAGGAGAGACGATGCCCTTCTTCGGGTACATCCCGAACATGCGCGCAGGCGTCGTGCAGCACACCTCGACCCACTTCTCGAGCGTGATCTTGCCGGTCTTGACGCCTTGGAACATCAGATCCATGCGGTGTTCGACGGATCCGATTCCATTGGGGATCTTCGAGAAATCGCCGATGCCCATTTCCTTCTGGTCCTTCATACAGAACGGGCAATGGTCGGTGCTGACGGTGGCGACATCGCCGGTGCGAAGATAGCGCCAGAGCTCGTCCTGATGACCTTCCGCGCGTGATCGGAGGGGCGTCGAGCAAACCCATTTGGCTCCCTCGAATCCCGGAGCCCCGAGCTGTTCTTCGAGCGAGAGGTACAGATACTGCGGACACGTTTCGGCAAAGACGTTCTGCCCGTTACCGCGTGCGTGCGCGATCTGTTCGAGGGCCTGTTTTGCCGAGACGTGCACGACGTAGAGCGGCGCGCCGGTGACGTTCGCGAGCATGATCGCCCGATGAGTGGCCTCTTCTTCGAGCTGCCAGGGACGAGAGGTGCCGTGGAAGTACGGCGCAGTGTCACCTCTCGCGACCGATTGGGCGACGAGTACATCGATGGCGATTCCGTTCTCGGCGTGCATCATCAGCAGCGCGCCGGTCTCGGCTGCAGTCTGCATGGCGCGCAGTATCTTTCCGTCATCGGAGTAGAACACCCCTGGATACGCCATGAACAATTTGAAGCTCGTCACACCCTCGGAGACCAACTCACTCATCGCTTTGAGCGAGTCACTGTCGACCTCGCCGATGATCTGATGGAACCCGTAGTCGATGGCGCACTGCCCCGCCGCCTTCTCGTGCCACTGGGCCAGGGTGTCCTGAACTCGTTGCCCCGGAGTCTGAATGGCGAAATCGACGATCGTTGTGGTTCCGCCCCACGCCGCCGCTCTCGTTCCGGTTTCGAAGGTATCGGATGCGAATGTGCCACCGAACGGCATCTCCATGTGCGTGTGTCCGTCGACGCCACCCGGGAGAACGTACTTTCCCGTCGCGTCGATCACCGTATCCGCTGACTGCGTCAGGTCGGCGGCCACAGCGGTGGATCCTGGTTGCAGCACAGCAACAATGGTGTCGCCGTCGATCAGAACGTCGAGCAGTTGTGTGCCCGTCGGGGATACGACGGTGCCGCCGTGCACGAAAGTGGTACCCATGTCAGTACTCCCGCCGCATCATCAGGGTTCCACCAGAGGCGCGTACGCATCGGGTCTACGGTCGCGGTAGAACGCCCACCTATCGCGGACGACCTTGATCAGATCCATATCGAGGTCCCGGACGATCACCTCGGGTTCGGTATCGGAGCCGACGTCGCCGACGAACTTCCCCTCGGGGTCGACGAAGTAGCTGGTGCCGTAGAAATCGTCGTCTCCGTAGTCGGCCTCGATCCCGACGCGGTTGATCGCGCCGATGTAGTACTCGTTGGCCACCGCCGAGGCGGGCTGCTCGAGCTTCCACAGGTAGTTGGACAGGCCGCGTGAGGTTGCCGAGGGATTGAACACTATTTCGGCTCCCGCCAGACCGAGGGCACGCCACCCCTCGGGGAAGTGACGGTCGTAGCAGATGTACACCCCGATTCGCCCGACCGCGGTATCGAACACCGGCCACCCCAGATTGCCCGGACGGAAATAGAACTTCTCCCAGAAGCCGTTCACGTGCGGAATGTGGTGCTTGCGGTACTTGCCCAGGTAGGTACCGTCAGCGTCGACGACAGCCGCGGTGTTGTACAGAACGCCTGGCTGTTCCTGCTCGTACACCGGTAGAATCATGACGATACCGAGTTCCTTGGCCAGGGCCGCGAAACGGTCGACGGTGGGCCCCGGCACAGACTCGGCGTACTCGTAGAACTTGGAGTCCTGCAACTGACAGAAGTACGGACCGTAGAACAGTTCCTGGAAACAGACGACCTTCGCGCCCTGCTCGGCTGCACTTCGGGCATAGTCCTCGTGCGCCTTGATCATGGTCTCTTTGTCACCGGTCCAATTAGTCTGAACCAGGGCCGCTCGAACTGTTGACATGCTGTGTCACTCCGTTCCTCGCGTCACGTGCATGTTCAACATAAGTGATGCACGGGGAGAACGTGAGGTCAATCGTGTTACAACATGACGTAGCGAAGTTTCGACCGAGTAACGACTCAGGTCGACGGGAGCAGCAACGACCTGACCGCCTCGATCGTGTCCGCTTCGGCCGCGCTCTTGTCGGGCCGATAACGCAGTACGCGTGCGAATCTCAGCGCTACGCCACCCGGGTATCGACTGCTGACCTGAACGCCGTCGAGTTCGATCTCGACGACCAGATCCGGGTTCAGATACACGGTGTGTTCGTCGCGCGAACGCTCGTGCTGCGGGAACTCGTCGGTCTGCCACTGCAGCAGGGCATCGGTCAGACCCTTGAAGGTCTTGCCGACCATGATCGGCGGTCCACCGTCCGGATCACGAGCACCGAGATGTAGATTCGACAGCCAACCGGTGCGTCTGCCGTAGCCCCACTCCGCTGCCAGGACGACGAGATCGAGTGTGTGCTCGGGTTTGACCTTCTGCCAGGTGCGTCCCCGACGGCCCGCCGCATAGCTCGACGACAACGACTTGATCATCACGCCCTCGTGTCCGGCGCCGAGGGCATCGTCGAAATGTGCGGCTGCGGCGTCGGCGTCGGGACGTAGTAGGGCCGGAATGCGGTGACCGGGCGCAACGCGTGCGAGCGCGTCGAGCCGCGTATGAAGCGGTTCGTCCAACAGGTCGACGCCGTCGAGGTGGATGCAGTCGAAGAAGTAGGGGCGCAGCAGCAGTTCGTGGGTGCTCTGTGCGCCGAACCGGCTCATCGTTTCCTGGAATGGTCTCGGTCGTCCACTGTCGGTCAACGCGAGGGTTTCGCCGTCGAGCACGACCGAGGTGCACGGCAGCCCGCGGATCAACTCCACCAACTCGGGCACACTGTCGGTGATCTCACGCAGGGTGCGCGTGTAAATGTGCACGTCGTGGCCGCTCCGATGTACCTGAATTCGTGCACCGTCGAGCTTGTACTCGACACTGACATCGCCATCCAGTTCGTTCCACGCGGCCTCCAGCGTCTCCGCCGGAGACGCCAGCATCGGTCGAACCGGCCGACCGACCTCGAGACCGAACTGCGCCAGGGCCTCTGCTCCCTTGGTCAGCGCTGCAGTCGCCGTCGCCGAGAGTGTTCCGGACAGCATGAACGCTCGTCGCACCGGCGCGAGCTCGAGACCGGCGGCCTTGGCGATGGCGTCGGTCATGATTCCCTCCAACGCACCCTGCCGGAGCTCACCGGTCATCAATCGGACGAGGAACTGGCGTTCGTCCGCGGTCGCCGACGCAAGCAGCTCGACGAGCAGTTCACGCCGCCGCGCAGCCGATCCGGATCCGGAGGTCGTGGCGACGGCCGAGATCGCACCGTCGACCTCGGCGATCGTCAGTGTGCCGACAGAGGCAGGCGCAACATCGATATCGGCAAGAGTCCGCCACCCGACGCCGATCCGACCCTGCGGCAACTCCCCCGACAGCCACGACACGACGGTGTCGATGTCCGTGCTGTCGAGTTCGGCGAGCAACGTCTGCAATGCACCGATCTTGGCTTTGCGTGAACGCGTGGCGCCCACAGCAACCGAGGTATCGACGATTCGAGTGAACAGCACAGTAGAAAGGTAGCCGGAATCGTCCGGCTTCAACCGCCGTAGTCGAAACCCAGTAGTCAGCTGAAGCCGAGCACCCGGTCTCCCCACGCGGCCCGCATTTCACCGTCCGGATCGTCGACGACGGCATCCTGCCCATCGATCACCAGAGTCGCACGCCTCGGTTCGACGTACAGAGGCCAGTGTTTGCCGCCATCGAGAGTTGCGGGAACACCGTGCCGGGCGAACGCTACCCACCGCTTCATCACCCTGGCGGAGACGGCCATCGCGGCCTTACGACCACCGAGCCAGAACGTAGGATCCCGGTTCAACGTACCGAAATTGCCGAAGACGTAGGGCAATTCGGTCGCATGGCCGGCGCCGATCCGAGCGGCCTTGAGCATGGGTGTCGCGTGGTCGAACCGATACATCCAGACCTGCGAGTGTCTGCTGTGCGCGTCTGCGATCCACAGACTCGGCATCTTGAAACCGGCATCCCGGGACATCGCCAGTGCACCAGCAGTTTTGGATCGATCCGGATACGCAGACATGATTTCGGCGACACGGAAGGCCGGCAATTCCGCGTGGTCGTTCGCGATCGCCCTGAACATTTCGGAGACGGTGTCCGAAGTGACGGGCATCAGAGGAGACTTCATCAGACGAAATATCGACGCCTCGTCGTGGTTGGTTCCGATGATCATCGGGATGCGGTGGGCGAAGCCCTTCTGGAACGCCGCGACCGGATAGCGCGGCACTATGTCACCGTCGACGACGGGGGCGATGCCCAACGTCCCCGGCACCCTCGTCGGGACTTCGTAGCACAGCGTGTCGCCGGCCTCGACGACACGCATGAAGTCGATGGACTTCAGTTCGTGCACTCGGTCCGGGGTGATGTCGAGCAGTTCCAGGAATCGCGACGCCACCTGAGCTGCACGTTCGGGCCCGTACACCGACGTCGCCGGGGCGCTCTGCACGATGGCGCGATGGAAGAGTCCCTCGGCTTTCGGCGAGGTCATCAGCGTCGTCACCGACGCGCCGCCGGAGGATTCGCCGAACACCGTCACGTTCGAGGAATCGCCGCCGAACGCCTCGACACACCGCTGGACCCATTCCAGCGTAGCGATCATGTCGCGAAGACCAAGATTCGATTCGAACACGGTGTCGTCCGTCGAGAACGACGACAGGTCGAGGAATCCGAAGGCGCCGATTCGATAGTTGACGGTCACGACGATCAGATCGCCGACTTCGGCG
Source organism: Rhodococcus sovatensis (assembly GCF_037327425.1). NCBI lineage: Bacteria > Bacillati > Actinomycetota > Actinomycetes > Mycobacteriales > Nocardiaceae > Rhodococcus > Rhodococcus sovatensis. The sequence goes on from NZ_CP147846.1 coordinate 3,316,141, forward strand.
AGGTTGCGCCCGTCGTACACGCTCTGCGCTGCGGACCCGAGCGAATACGCACCGCCGTGGATCCAGACCATGACCGGACGCGGAGTTCCGTCGGGCTCGGGCGCCCACACATTCACCGACAGACAGTCCTCCGCCATTGGAATGTCGGGGTCCATCGGGACAGGATTGTCCAGTCCTTGCGGAGCGACCGCGCCGAACTTTCGGCAATCCAACGGCTCCGACCAGGGCTCGGCCGGGCGTGGAGATCGGAATCGATGCTCGCCGTCGGGTGCCGCCGCGTAGGGGATGCCCTTCCACGCGTACACGGTGCCGTCCATATAGCCGACCACGTCCCCGTAGGGAGTGGCCACTCGGCAAGTCGCGTCACCCATGGCACCTCCTTCGTTGCTCGACGAACGCCAACGTACCAACTCCAGATGAGCGGGTTCGCTTGTTTATGCTGGCGACATGAACCGACTGCGGGCATACGGTGGCTCAGCGTGTGCTCTGTGGGCGGTACTTCTCGCCGGCTGCAGCTCCGACGTCGACGGCACGGCGACAGCGCCGCTCGCGACCGTCGACACCGATCCACCGTCCGTTGTCCGCACTACCAGCCCGACCACTACTGGGACACCGAGCACGACGGGGACACCGAGCAGTAGTTCGTCGCAACGACCCAGTACCACCACCACAGCTCCGCCCACCGCCGACGCCTCGCGATTCGAAGGAAACGACGGCTTCTACTACTTCACCTCTCCGAGTGGGAAATTCGAGTGTGCCGTGTTCGTCACCGTGACGTCCGTTGCCGGCTGCCACGGAGAATTCCCGTCGACCGCTCCACGCGTCGAGGGCAGCGGGGCTCCTGATTCCCGGGTCGCGCCGAATACCATCGAGCTGACCGCAGGGTCGCCTGCCCGATTTCTCAGCTCGGGAGATCCCCGCTTCCACCGGTTCGACGGCACGGCACGCGCACTGCCGTACGGCGAGACGCTGTCGATTCCTGGCTCGGGCAGCTCGAACGGGTTGACGTGCCGGGTCGAGGAAAAGACCGGCGTCAGCTGCGCGGACCAAGTCGGTCACGGATTCACCGTGTCGGACTCGGCGTTCGAACTGAAGTAGAACTTCTTGGCTCAGCCGATTCCTGGAATGAACCCCGGGTAGACGAAGTGCTGCGGGCCGCCACCAGGCATCGACGATCCCGTGACATTCGGAAAATCGAACGGCAACGCGACGAGCTTGTGCGGGTTGCCCTGTTCGTCGGCCTGCCAGCATCCGGTGAGCACACCGTGAAACGCGGTACACACGATCCTCGTATCGGTACCGTACGGCGAGGTCAACCGGTTCTCTGCGAGCAACGGATTCCAGTAGGCCGGATCGGTGGGCGTCAGGAAGTTCTTGGTTTCGAAGGGCACGCTGGGGCTCGGATAGTCCGGGATCGGGGGCCACTCGTCGGCGTTCGCGATGCCACTACCGGCCAGGATGATCCCAGCTGTAACTCCGATGGCCGCTGCGGCTCTGGTACACGTGCGGGCTGTGCTCATCGGCGTAGCCTACGTCCGGCCCGACCACGTGCGCGGGAAAATCCGGCCTCCGTCTGTGCTCACGTGCGGACCGCCGGACGCGATGATGTATGGTCGGCGATGTTCTGACACGGGGTGCGTCCGTACATGCGGATGCTGAGATCACACCCGTCGAACCTGATGCAGGTAATGCTGACGAAGGGATGTCGAGGCGATGACTACGCCTGTGCACTCGGTGGACTCTGTCCGCCATACGGATCGATTGTGGGAAGCAACGGCCGAGCTACGCGCCGCAATCGACGACTTGAAGTTTCTGCGACTACTCGGCGACGGCTCCTTGCCGCTCGACGCGTTCCGCACCTATATCGAGCAGGACGAGCTCTACCTGGCCGGATACGCCAAGGCATTGTCGATCCTCGCCTCTAAGGCACCCGACGCGACCACGGCGGCGTTCTGGGCTGCCTCGGCGGCCGGCGCCGTCGAGGAAGCCTCACTTCACCACTCGCTACTGTCGAGCGACCTACTCCCCAACGCGAATTCACGCGCCGAACACTCGTCGGCATGCTTGGGATACGTCTCGTACCTGATCGCCACAGCAGCGACAGAACCGTACGCGGTTGCGGCAGCGGCGGTTCTGCCGTGCTTCTGGATCTACGCGGACGTGGCCGTCCGACTGTCGGGCGCCGCCAGGGATGTATTGCTGGCGGACCCTGAACATCCCTATGCGCGTTGGGTTTCGACGTACGACTCCGAAGAGTTTCGCACTGTCGTCGACGGTGCGCGCAGCCTCGTCGACGAGGCTGCGACGCTCGCGACCGAGGCTCAGCGCGAGGCGATGATCCGATCCTTCGTGTCGGCCACTCGATACGAGCTGATGTTCTGGGACACCGCATTGCATCCGACACCATGGCCGGTGTCGCTGTGAGAAAACTATTCGCTATGTCCATCGCAGCGGTGTCGATCCTCGGTCTGTCATCCTGTGCGCAGACGAACGATACGGACAACATCCGGTTCGCTCTGGACTGGACTCCGAACACCAATCACACCGGATTGTATGTGGCGCTTCAAGAGGGTTACTTCGCCGACGCCGGACTCGACGTCGAGGTGCTTCCCTACAACAACACCTCACCGGACACACTCGTCGACTCGGGCAATGCCGAGTTCGGTATCAGCACTCAAAGCTCTACGACATTCGCGAAATCCGCAGGTGCGCAGATAATTTCGGTACTTGCGCCACTTCAACACTGGGCAACCGCGATCGGCGTACGCGCCGACCGCGACGACATTCCCAGCCCGAAGGCACTGGACGGCAAGGTGTACGCCGGCTTCGGAGATACCGGTGAACAAGCCGGACTACGTCAGATCATTCAGAACGACGGTGGTACCGGCGAATACGAGACCGTCGTGCTCGGCACCTCTGCGTACGAGGCCGTGTACTCGGGTACTGCCGACTTCACCGTGTCGTACCTCGCGTGGGAAGGCCTCGAGGCCGAACACAGCGGGACGCCGATGAAGTACTTCGAAAGCACGGACTACGGCTTCCCCGACGCGTACGCGATCACGATCAGCGGAAACGAAAACTGGCTTGCCGACAATCCTGAGGAGGGAAGGAAGTTCGTCCAGGCGTTGCAGCGCGGATACCAGTTCGCGGCCGACGAACCAGAGCGCGCCGCTCAGGACATCATCGATGCCAATCCTGGCACGTTCACCGACGAGTCCCTGGTGTTCGAAAGCCAGCACATGCTGGCCGAGAAGTACATGAAGGACGCAGCGGGCACCGTCGGCGGGCAGGATCTCGCCAAGTGGACCGAATACTCGAAATTCCTGTACGAGAACGGTGTTCTCGTCGACGAAGGTGGCAATGCGCTCGACACCGAGCCCGATTGGTCCACCTACTTCACCGATGAGTACCTCAGCGGTCAGTAGCTCGGCAGTCGGTGTGGCCGAACCGGCCGGCCCCACCGACCGTCGTCTCGGCGCCGCCATCCGATTCGCCATCCCGTCGGCGACGATCGTTCTCGTTCTCGTCGCTGCGTGGCAGATCTACGTCACGGTCAGCGGCATCAGGCCTCAGGTACTGCCGTCGCCGTCACGCATCGCCAGTCAGGGTTGGGCGCATCGAGACGCCATTGCCGAGAACGCAGCAGCAACGGTGCAGGTGACTATCGTCGGATTCGCAGTGTCATTGCTCGTCGCGTGGATTCTTGCGGTGGCCGTGGATTTCTCGCCCTGGTTGCGACGTGCGGTAGTCCCTCTGTTCGTGGTGTCGCAGACGCTGCCGATCATCGCCATTGCTCCGCTGTTGATCATCTGGTTCGGCTTCGGACTACTGCCCAAGATCCTCGTGATCGCGCTGGCGACGTTCTTTCCGATGGCCATCGGGCTCATCGAAGGCTTCGCCGCAGCCGATCGCGATGCCCGTTCCTTGCTGGCGAGCATGGGAGCCAGCCGCTGGCAGCAATTTCGCTACGTTCGACTGCCGTCGGCGATGCCCCGGTTCTTCACCTCGCTCCGCATCGGAGTCACCTATGCGGTCGTCGGCGCGATCTTCGCCGAGTATGCGGGCGCAAGTGCCGGACTCGGCATCTACATGAGTCAGCAGAAGAACTCGTTCCGAACCGATCTCGTGCTGGCCGCGGTGCTTGTGACCGCGGTGATCAGCGTGACGTTGTTTCTGCTGACCTACGCCGTCGAGCGTCTGGTCGCACCGTGGGCTCTGGAAACCCGATCTCCGGAAGAACGCCCCCGATGAGCAGAGTGCACGTATCGGATCTCACCAAGTCCTTCGGCGGACGCGACGTGCTCGCCGGCGTGAACTTCGATGTCGAACCCGGTGAATTCGTATCGGTGATCGGACCGAGCGGGTCAGGTAAGAGCACGATCTTCAACATGCTCGCAGGTCTGGACACCCCGGACTCGGGTGTAGTCGAAGCACCGGAGAGCGCATACATGCCGCAGAATGACCTGTTGTTTCCGTGGCGAACGGTACTGGACAACACAACTCTGGGCCTCGAGGTTCGAGGCATGCCGAAGAAGAAGGCCAGAGAAATGGCCCTCGCTCTGTTTCCCACCTTCGGGCTGGACGGGTACGAGAAGGCACGGCCGTCGGAGATGTCCGGCGGCATGCGCCAGCGCGCGGCAATGCTCCGCACCGTCGTACAAGGACACGACCTACTGCTTCTCGACGAGCCGTTCGGTGCACTCGACTCGTTGTCCCGCACCGGCATGCAGCGCTGGCTTCAGGACATGTGGCTCGAGTACGGGTGGACAGCACTCATGATCACCCACGACATCCGTGAAGCCGTGTATCTGTCGGATCGGGTGATCGTGTTGTCGGACAAGCCTGCTCGTGTTCGACGCCAGGTTTCTGTTCCCCTACCGCGGCCACGTGATCCTCTGATCGTGACGACACCGGAGTTTGCCGCCGTCGAAGCCGAGCTGATGGATGTACTGATCAACATCGCGCATTGATGTTTGTCGTGCACGGATGTGCGCCGCACACAGATTCACGCCCGACACGAAAACTAGGCCACGCAGGGAACCCCGCCGTCGACGTGGGCGCCAGCCGTTGCCGAATCCGAATCGGAACCAGGAGCCGGGTCGGCGGCAGGCCCTGGAGACTGGGTGGGCTGCACCTGCTCCGCCGACGGGTCGAGGATGGCGGCGGTCTCGGCGCGGAGCCGGTCGACGTCGACGATGTTGACGTCCTGCCCATCCACCGTCTCGTAGCCCTCCACGGGGAGGGTGTAGAAGTCGATGTTCCCGTCCACGACACTTCCAGCGTCGGAGATCAGGGATACGGGGTCGAGCCCGCTGTCGATGACGACGTCTTGCTTGGTGCCCGCCACCAGAGCACGAAGCTCTCCCAGGTTGCCGAGAATGCCGGACTCCTTCAGCTTCGACATCACCCCTGCGACGAATGCCTGTTGTCGCTTGGTCCGGTCCAGGTCTCCGTTTGCCAACCCATGACGTTGTCGCACGAACGACAGTGCTTGGGTCGCGTCGATCGTCTGTAAGCCTGCGGCGAACCGCGCCCCTGAGTAGTCGTCGTCGACCGCGTCCTGCAGGCACACCTGAATCGGCCCGACTGCGTTCGCTACGTCATAGAAGCCGAGCAGGTTGACCTCCGCGAAGTGATCGATCGGTACCCTCAACAGCTGCTGCACAGCGGTCAGTGTGGAGCGTCGACCAGCCTCCCGGGCGCGACGCTCCCGCGGCGCCTGGTCGGTCACACCTTCGTCGACGAGTTCGGAATCGGCATCCGCTTTGGCGAGACCGTATGCCTCTTTGATCTTCCGCTTGCCGTAACCCGGCACGTCGACGTAGTCGTCACGCGGAATCGAAATTGCCTTCGCGCGGCCACCGTCCGCGGGAAGGTGCAGCAACAGCAGCGTGTTGGTGTTGTAGCCGCCGACATCGCTGTCCCCCGCATGCAACGTATCGGTGACGAACCCCGCAGGAAGATCGTTGCCGTCCATGTCTTTTCGACTGTCCAGTCCGATAAGCAATATGTTGGTGTCCGCGCCGTTCCGAGCCGGTCGGTTGTCCGGTAGATCGATCAGAGCGTCCGATGTCGTCAGGCCTGTCGTCGCCTCCCGGTAGACCGTCCATCCGACCCCACTGACCAGGAGCGCCGATACCGCAGCCAGCCCGACGACGGTTCGCACGGCACGAACGACCCACGGCCTACGCGAGGACTGCCGTTGGTGCGGAGTAGATCGGTGCCTGCCTGAAGTCGATCGATGCCGTCCGGCGCCGAGCCTGTCGTCCGCATGCACCGATCAGACCTCAGCCGAGCTCGTCGGACGCTGGGGCGCCACCCAATCGAGTAGCGAGTCCCGTCACGCTGGCGCGAGCGTCGGACAGGCTGGCCTCTGCCCGTGGAGCCAGCGGCGCCAATGCAGGAACACGGGACGCCAGGGTCAGATCCACCGTCACGACGTGTACGTCCATACCCAGTGCCGAGCCGAGCACTTGCTGCAACTGGGCAACCGTGTGGTCGGCGCCGAAGTCCGGCGTCCCTGGTCCGTACTGGTTGCCGCGGGAGGACACTACGACGACAGGCTTGCCCTCGAGCGGACGAGTCGGAGCGTCGAACGGAACCGTGATTCCGGGTACATGGATGTAGTCGATCCACGCCTTGAGTGTCGACGGGATCGACCAGTTGTACATCGGCGCGCCGATCAGAACGACGTCGGCCGAGACCAGTTCGTCGATGAGCTCTTTCTGCAGCGCTTCGGCAGCTGGGGGTGCGACCTCGTTCGCTGTGCGGAGGTGCGGGGCCCAATGCAGCGCCGACGTCGGGAGATGAGGCGGTGCGTCGCGATGGAGGTCTCGATAGATCACAGAGTGATCTGGGCCGAGAGCGTGCCAGACGTCCGAGAACTGCCCAGTGACGGCTCTACTGACCGAGCTGTCGAGATCGGCGGACGAATCGAGATGCAACAGCTGTGGCACAGGTTCTCCTTCTACTGGGGCTGTCACAAGTATGCCCAGTAGGGTCGGCGACATGGACCACCGGTACATCGCCTCGGCGCTGCCACATCACGACGCCAGGAAAGTCACCTCGATCATCGGGAGTCTGGACGACCGCGTCCCGACGCTGGCAATCGACGGCGTCGAACTCGACATAGACGAACCCGCCCGAAAAGCTGTCATAGAGCTGTTGCGGCAACTCGCCAGCGGAACCGCGGTGACGATCGGGCCGGTCGACGAACTCCTGACGACATCGCAGGCTGCTGAGATCCTCGGTGTTTCCGACACTTATGTGCGTCGGCTGGCCGACTCAGGACAACTGACGATCGAGATGCGCGGAACCCACCGTCGATTTCGCCTCGAGGATCTCGTCAGACATCGCGAACGGTTCCAGGCCTGAGGGATCTAACCCGCTTCGCGTCCAAGTAGCTCGGACTGCAGCGTCAACAGATCTCGGAAGGCTTCACCGGACGCACGCCACAACTGCTCGCCGTCGATGAAGTCGACTCCGAGCAAATTCACGTCCCCTCGATACGCTCCGACGTCGACGGACAACTTGCGGACGATCGTCGAGACGTCGCGATCGAGGTAGCCCGAGTCGGAGCGTTCCAAAGCGCGGAACTGGGTGGAGAAGTGTTCGGCCGATATTCGTCGGTCGACGAACTGCGCCACCAGAATCACGAAGCGCGATGCGTGCAGCGATGGAGAACGGAAGGAATGCTCCACGAAGCTGGCCTCTCCCTGGTCGACAACGCCACTCGCATCGCCATCGAACTTGATCGGATCGAATCGACGACGTAGCTGTGCACTGACGGCCCACCAGACCGTTCGCGCGGTGAGGGGTGTCGACGATTCGGAAGTGAAATTGGAACTTCACCCACGATAAAGAGAAAAACCAGATCCATCCGCTGTTTTGAGAATTGCTATGACTGGTCACAATATTGCGACGAGTCCAGTTGTGACCTACCGGAGCGTGCGGATGGGCTGACGTTCCGGAGTATCGAGCTCCCAGAAATCCCAGCCGTCCAAGACCTCGACATCGCCGCTGATGTGAGTGGCCACAGCACTCGCGGCCTCCGTCGGATCCTCGAAACGACGGCCTTCCATCGGACCCTGAACGATCTCCAGTCGCGTGCTGGTCGGGTCGAATCTCGCGCTGAGCCGATAGCCGTCGAAGTCGGCAACGACGCGTAGGCGAAGATCGATGACTTCCTCTACCGCTGCGACACGTTTGGTACCGGCACGGCGGACGACCTTGCCGATCCGATGCGACGACGCCGATCGGGCCTCTTCGGCCAGCTCGGGGTCGGCCTCGGCGTTCAAACCGAGGGCGGCCCACTTGTTGTGTCCGTGCTGCACTCGGCCGACTGCAATTGCGTGGTGACCTGTCCGCGTGCGCAGCGGGGATTCCTGAACCCAGAGATCGACTTCCCCCTTGATGTCCGCGGCCATCTCCTCCGACGACACCATGAAGAAATCGGGCTCACTCTTACCGAGATCCACGAAGACCCAGTACAACGAGCCTGTGTCGTCGCTGGCCAGCGATTCGTCCTGGCGACGGGCTTTCCAATCTCCCGCTGCCTTGGACCGGACGCGGACGACACAGCTCGATCCGTCCACGGCCCACACTCGAACCGGGTTACGCCGCGACGTGGTCAACCTCTCGGCGCGACCTCCATGCATGACGACCGCGCTGATGAATGCCCTTATGCCTTGCTCCGATACGTCTTCCACAGCGCTTCCTCAGATATTGCCTACCCGTAGAGCTGAGGAGAGGTGCCTACGACGGGTAGCACGCGCACGACTCCGATCTTTGACCTCAGCCTAGTGGTCCGACCCCGTAGACAGGAACAGTGCACAATCGGTGCATGGAGATTCGGACAGAGCACGACGCCGCGCAGCATCGGTTCGTTCTGTACGTGGGCGAGGAGGTTGCGGCAATCTCCGAGTACTTCGAGACCGAAGAGCAGCGCACCTTCTTCCACACCGTGACGTTCCCGCATTACCGCGGCCAAGGCCTCGCCGCGGTACTGACCGAGTATGCCCTCGACGACACACGAACCAGCGGAATGACCGTCGTTCCATCCTGCTGGTTCGTCCGGGAATTCATCGAAACGAACACCGTCAAGTACGGGAGTTTGCTTACCTCCGCCGAACCGCACGCCTAGCTCTTGCGAACAGTGGGTAGACATGGACACGCCCGGCGTCTTTGCCCTCCCGCAGGTCGTATCTCTCCAACGACTTGGCGACCCTTAACTCGTGATTCCGGATCACATTTTCGTACAGGTACATCTCGAGCTCCTCGAATTGCGCGCGCCTGAAGGAACTCTTGCGCGCAGCGGAATTTGGGCGCGCGGAAATCGCACTGCCACAATCGAATACAGATAGCGGAATGGACGTCGCTATCGTGCGAATCGAACGACTACGTCGGATCGTGAACAGAGTTGACCCGCAGTCGTATTCAAGTTATCCACCAAGGTCCCACCCCATTCCCATCCAGGTCCGTGTCGTTGCGGACATCATCATGCAACACGACCGACCGACAGCGCCACCGATTAAATTCCGAACACGACCGAGCCGGTATTGCCCGACGAATCTGGCCTCGGAACAGCAGGATTGAGCCTGTAGCCGAAGGGCGCAGTGCGGATGGGGCGGTTCGGGTTCCTGGAGCGGGCCTGTACCGAGGAAGTAAGCAACTCTTTGTCGACTGGGTGCGGAGTTCCACGACAGGCTAACTTGGAGGCATCGCGAAGCAGAGGAGCGTCTGATGGGCAAGATAGTCCTGTACGGCTCGATGTCGGTGGACGGCTTCATCGCGGACGTGAACGACCAACCCGGCCCCTTGTTCGACTGGCTGCTCAACGGTGATGTGCCCTTGGACGAGAGCGGCGCCTTGAAGGTGTCACAGACCTCCTACGACTACACCCGGCCGTACTGGGACCAGATCGGCGCGACAATCGTCGGCCGCCATGTTTTCGACATGACGGACGGCTGGGACGGGAAGCCGCCGGGCGGAGTCGACCACGTAATCGTCGTGACGCACCGGCCGAAGCCCGAAGGCTGGGACCCCGAGGCGCCGTTCCACTTCGTCGACGGCGTCGAGGCGGCCGTGACCAAGGCGCAGGAGCTTGCGGGCGACCGCACCGTCGAGGTCGCTGCTGGTGACGTAGGTGGCCAAGTGCTTGCCGCGGGTCTGATCGACGAGGTCCGCATGGACGTCGCACCCGTCGTGCTCGGGGCCGGCAAGCGCTACTTCGGGTCGATCGACGCGCAGCACCTGTTGGAGGATCCCGACGTGGTCCTTCAGGGCAAGCGCGTACTGCACCTGCGCTATCAGGTACGGCGCCGAGAGGTCTGAGTCGCCACTTTCTACGACCGCCGTCAGTCCTGGGTTTTGGGTGCTGGAGAGCTGGAACTGTTTTTGTGGAGTTGGGACGGGTTCTCGGAGGTGAATGGGTGTGCCAGGTTCGTAATAGTGGTGCCAGCTCGGCCGGGTGGGGGGTGGGAATGCAAAACACCCCCGGCCACAGTGGGTCGGGGGTGTTCTGGTTGTGAAGTTGTGTTCGGCGGTGTCCTACTCTCCCACACCCTGTCGAGTGCAGTACCATCGGCGCTGGAGGGCTTAGCTTCCGGGTTCGGAATGGGACCGGGCGTTTCCCCTCCGCTATGGCCGCCGTAACTCTGCGAAACAGTTACACACGGAACACAACAGATGTGTCACCGATCGTGCTGGTGAACATGTTGGTTCATTCAATTGTCGATACAACCTGAAACGTGTGTTGTTTCAGATATTGCACAGTGGACGCGCTTGCATTTTTTTTATGGTAAGTCCTCGGCCTATTAGTACCAGTCACCTGCATCGGTTACCCGACTTCCAGTTCTGGCCTATCAACCCGGTGGTCTGCCGGGGGCCTTACCCCCTCGAGGGGGTGAGAAACCTCATCTTGGAACAGGCTTCCCGCTTAGATGCTTTCAGCGGTTATCCCTTCCGAACGTAGCTAACCAGCGGTGCTCCTGGTGGAACAACTGGCACACCAGAGGTTCGTCCGTCCCGGTCCTCTCGTACTAGGGACAGCCTTCCTCAAGTTTCTAACGCGCGCGGCGGATAGAGACCGAACTGTCTCACGACGTTCTAAACCCAGCTCGCGTGCCGCTTTAATGGGCGAACAGCCCAACCCTTGGGACCTACTCCAGCCCCAGGATGCGACGAGCCGACATCGAGGTGCCAAACCATCCCGTCGATATGGACTCTTGGGGAAGATCAGCCTGTTATCCCCGGGGTACCTTTTATCCGTTGAGCGACACCGCTTCCACATGCCGGTGCCGGATCACTAGTCCCGACTTTCGTCCCTGCTCGACTTGTCAGTCTCACAGTCAAGCTCCCTTGTGCACTTGCACTCGACACCTGATTGCCAACCAGGCTGAGGGAACCTTTGGGCGCCTCCGTTACATTTTAGGAGGCAACCGCCCCAGTTAAACTACCCACCAGGCACTGTCCCTGAACCAGATCATGGTCCGAGGTTGAGGTATCCAATACGATCAGAGTGGTATTTCAACAACGACTCCACAGTAACTAGCGTCACCGCTTCACAGTCTCCCACCTATCCTACACAAACCGAACCGAACACCAATACCAAGCTATAGTGAAGGTCCCGGGGTCTTTTCGTCCTGCCGCGCGTAACGAGCATCTTTACTCGTACTGCAATTTCGCCGAGTCTATGGTTGAGACAGCTGAGAAGTCGTTACGCCATTCGTGCAGGTCGGAACTTACCCGACAAGGAATTTCGCTACCTTAGGATGGTTATAGTTACCACCGCCGTTTACTGGGGCTTAAATTCTCAGCTTCACCACCACAAGGGCAGTTAACCGGTCCTCTTAACCTTCCAGCACCGGGCAGGCGTCAGTCCGTATACATCGTCTTACGACTTCGCACGGACCTGTGTTTTTAGTAAACAGTCGCTTCTCACTGGTCTCTGCGACCCCACCCAGCTCACACTGCAAGAGTGATCACCGAACGAGGTCCCCCTTCTCCCGAAGTTACGGGGGCATTTTGCCGAGTTCCTTAACCATAGTTATCTCGATCGCCTTAGTATTCTCTACCTGACCACCTGTGTCGGTTTGGGGTACGGGCCGTGTGAAAGCTCGCTAGAGGCTTTTCTCGGCAGCATAGGATCACTGAATTCGCCTCAATCGGCTACGCATCACCTCTCAGGCTCGAATGAACGGCGGATTTGCCTACCGTTCGCCCTACAGGCTTACACCAGTACTACCACTGACTGGCCCAGCTACCTTCCTGCGTCACCCCATCGCTTGGCTACTACCAGATCAGGTCCCACGCATCCACCACACCCCTCACTCTCGAAAGAGATCGGTAACGTGGATTCAGGGTGGTTAGTGTCACTGATTCACCATGGGCGCGTTCACACGGGTACGGGAATATCAACCCGTTGTCCATCGGCTACGCCTGTCGGCCTCGTCTTAGGTCCCGACTCACCCTGGGCGGATTAACCTGGCCCAGGAACCCTTGGTCATTCGGCGGACGAGTTTCTCACTCGTCTTTCGCTACTCATGCCTGCATTCTCACTCGCGCAGCCTCCACACCTGGATCACTCCGATGCTTCCACGGCTGCACGACGCTCCCCTACCCACCCACACACCTGGCACACCCCCCGTAAGGGATATGCGGGCTATTGTGTGAGTGCCGCAGCTTCGGTGGTGTACTTGAGCCCCGCTACATTGTCGGCGCAGGATCACTTGACCAGTGAGCTATTACGCACTCTTTCAAGGGTGGCTGCTTCTAAGCCAACCTCCTGGTTGTCTTCGCGACCCCACATCCTTTTCCACTTAGTACACGCTTAGGGACCTTAGCTGGCGATCTGGGCTGTTTCCCTCTCGACTACGAACCTTATCGCCCGCAGTCTCACTGCCACGCTCTCACTCATCGGCATTCGGAGTTTGGCTGATTTCGGTAAGCCGGTAAGCCCCCTAGACCATCCAGTAGCTCTACCTCCGATGAGAAACACGTGACGCTGCACCTAAATGCATTTCGGGGAGAACCAGCTATCACGGAGTTTGATTGGCCTTTCACCCCTACCCACAACTCATCCCCTCAGTTTTCAACCTAAGTGGGTTCGGTCCTCCACGACGTCTTACCGTCGCTTCAACCTGGCCATGGGTAGATCACTCCGCTTCGGGTCTAGAACACGCCACTACACCACATAACATGGATACGCCCTATTCGGACTCGCTTTCGCTACGGCTACCCCACACGGGTTAACCTCGCGACATGCCACTAACTCGCAGGCTCATTCTTCAAAAGGCACGCCATCACCCCCAGCGAACAAGTCACTCGAAGGCTCTGACGGATTGTAAGCGCACGGTTTCAGGTACTATTTCACTCCCCTCCCGGGGTACTTTTCACCTTTCCCTCACGGTACTAGTCCGCTATCGGTCACCAGGGAGTATTCAGGCTTATCGGGTGGTCCCGACAGATTCACAGCAGATTTCACGGGCCCGCTGCTACTTGGGTATCCACTACAACAGTCACAGTATTTTCGTCTACGGGACTCTCACCCTCTACGACAGGCCGTTCCAGACCACTTCGACTAACACCATGATTTCTCACTGTCGGCCGATCCGGCAGAATCGACAAAGCAAACCCCACAACCCTCCATACGCAACCCCTGCCGGGTATCACACGCACAAAGTTTGGCCTCCTCCGCTTTCGCTCGCCACTACTCACGGAATCACAATTGTTTTCTCTTCCTGTGGGTACTGAGATGTTTCACTTCCCCACGTTCCCTCCACACACCCTATATATTCAGGTGCAGGTAACACGACATCACTCGTGCTGGGTTTCCCCATTCGGACACCCTCGGATCACAGCTCGGTTGACAGCTCCCCGAGGCTTATCGCAGCCTCCTACGTCCTTCATCGGCTCCTGGTGCCAAGGCATCCACCGTACGCTCTAAACTACTTACAATAAAGATGCTCGCGTCCACTGTGCAATTCTCAAACAACACACACACTCCCACCCACACTCCACACCATGACCACCACCGAAGTGATGCGGTCTGCTAGAAAGCGAAAGCCTGTATATGTCTTGCCTAGAAAGAAACACTCACGTGTTCTCTCAGGACCCAACAGTGCATCGATATAGCCACCGCCGGACAGTCATTGAAGACTCCCCGATACGCGATGTCTGATTGTCAGTGTTCCACCCGTGAGCTCCCGCCGTTCCACATGTGGGAACGAAACGGGCTCTGCCACACCATCATCTACTGACTGTTCAGCAGTGCACGGCCTGGAGAATGCTCCTTAGAAAGGAGGTGATCCAGCCGCACCTTCCGGTACGGCTACCTTGTTACGACTTCGTCCCAATCGCCGATCCCACCTTCGACGGCTCCCTCCCACAAGGGGTTAGGCCACCGGCTTCGGGTGTTACCGACTTTCATGACGTGACGGGCGGTGTGTACAAGGCCCGGGAACGTATTCACCGCAGCGTTGCTGATCTGCGATTACTAGCGACTCCGACTTCACGGGGTCGAGTTGCAGACCCCGATCCGAACTGAGACCAGCTTTAAGGGATTCGCTCCACCTCACGGTCTCGCAGCCCTCTGTACTGGCCATTGTAGCATGTGTGAAGCCCTGGACATAAGGGGCATGATGACTTGACGTCGTCCCCACCTTCCTCCGAGTTGACCCCGGCAGTCTCTTACGAGTCCCCGCCATAACGCGCTGGCAACATAAGACAAGGGTTGCGCTCGTTGCGGGACTTAACCCAACATCTCACGACACGAGCTGACGACAGCCATGCACCACCTGTACACCGACCACAAGGGGGACCGTATCTCTACGGTTTTCCGGTGTATGTCAAACCCAGGTAAGGTTCTTCGCGTTGCATCGAATTAATCCACATGCTCCGCCGCTTGTGCGGGCCCCCGTCAATTCCTTTGAGTTTTAGCCTTGCGGCCGTACTCCCCAGGCGGGGCGCTTAATGCGTTAGCTACGGCACAGATCCCGTGGAAGGAACCCACACCTAGCGCCCACCGTTTACGGCGTGGACTACCAGGGTATCTAATCCTGTTTGCTACCCACGCTTTCGTTCCTCAGCGTCAGTTGTTTCCCAGAGACCCGCCTTCGCCACCGGTGTTCCTCCTGATATCTGCGCATTTCACCGCTACACCAGGAATTCCAGTCTCCCCTGAAACACTCAAGTCTGCCCGTATCGCCTGCAAGCCCGAAGTTGAGCCCCGGGTTTTCACAAACGACGCGACAAACCGCCTACGAACTCTTTACGCCCAGTAATTCCGGACAACGCTCGCACCCTACGTATTACCGCGGCTGCTGGCACGTAGTTAGCCGGTGCTTCTTCTGCAGGTACCGTCACTCACGCTTCGTCCCTGCTGAAAGAGGTTTACAACCCGAAGGCCTTCATCCCTCACGCGGCGTCGCTGCATCAGGCTTCCGCCCATTGTGCAATATTCCCCACTGCTGCCTCCCGTAGGAGTCTGGGCCGTGTCTCAGTCCCAGTGTGGCCGGTCACCCTCTCAGGTCGGCTACCCGTCGTCGCCTTGGTAGGCCATTACCCCACCAACAAGCTGATAGGCCGCGGGCCCATCCTGCACCGATAAATCTTTCCACCACAACACATGCATGCTGTGGTCATATCCAGTATTAGACCCAGTTTCCCAGGCTTATCCCAGAGTGCAGGGCAGATCACCCACGTGTTACTCACCCGTTCGCCGCTCGTGTACCCCGAAAGGCCTTACCGCTCGACTTGCATGTGTTAAGCACGCCGCCAGCGTTCGTCCTGAGCCAGGATCAAACTCTCCGTAAAAGACTCTCGATCAATGGTCGAAACCACAAATCAGTCATAGACAAAAGAGTCAAATCACTAGCAAAAAAAACTCAACTAGCAAAAATAAAACAACACCCGACAACAACCACCACAAGCGGATGACTGATACATCGAATGCATTCACCAAAACAAAAAATTTCGGCACTGACATTCATCGACACACTGTTGAGTTCTCAAAGAACACGCACACACTCAACACCAACAGACACACCGTCTGCAAGCATCGAGGGCAACTGTTCCAGCCTATCCCAGCTTGGTCTCGGACACAAGGCCCGACTCTTGGGGGACAAACTTCGTCAAACACTCTGAACAACCCCCCAGTCCGTTAAGACCGGGTCGGTGTCCGTCGCTCTGACTCGACAAAAGTTACGCGACGAGCCGCGCATCTCCAAATCGCCTGGTCAGAGCGACTTCTGCGTGCGAAGTGCATCGCGGGCAAACCTCCGCGCCCAACCGGGTGAGTCTGAACCGCCGTTTCCCAGATAGAAGAGCGGACCATGCGCTCCGATGAGATCCAAGAACGCCACAGTTGGGTGCGCTGCATTTTGGGCCTCGAACGCGTCGTCACCGCCACCCCACCTCGAGGCGTGCATCGATTCCACGACCATGTCGTCCCGTTGCGCAGCCGAAGCCGATGCCGCAAGCGCCACCAGATAGAGAGTTCCCGAATCCTGTTCGTAGTCCTGTCGACCGAGAGGTAGTCGTGCAGCGCAGTGGTGCCAAAGGGCAATGGGGTCGTCCACGAGGAGCGAGCCGGCCTTGGTTCGCACCAGGGTCCCCTTCAGAACACGAACAACGCCCATCCCTCGAGCGGCTTCTCGGAGATCCGTCGCCTGATGGTGGTCGGTCTCTCGGTCGCTGGTACCTACCCAGCCGATGCCCCAGTCCAGCTGGTCACCAAGAAGCTCCACAACAGCCGGTGGCAGATGACCATCATCGGTCAACCGCACACCCAGGTCGCCCACGAGCTGCAGGAACCATGTCACTTTGGCCATCGCAATCTGCGCCACTGCAAGGTCGACGGAGCTCTCGATGGTCAGTTCGCATCTGGGCAAGAGTTCGATCAGACGCGGGACCGGCGCACCGACGACGCGCCGGAGGAATCGGGCGACCAAGGGCGAGGCCGCCGCACTCTCCGCCTCGACAGAGCGAGATGTCCACGCGCGACGAAGTCGATCATTGGCGTCGGCGACCGGCGTCGATCGTGTGTGGCTGGGCGAGTGCGCAGTCGGTGCGACGACCCCCTCGTCTGGCGGGCACTGCTCGGCTCCATCCAGGCACGTCGGTCGCAGATCATCGATATCGGTGTCCACCGAGTGCACACGGACTACGTGGACCCAATCGTCGCAGCGGTAGTGCAGCGTGTCACCCGGTGAAGCCAGGAGCGAATCGACCCTCACGTGGTCGCCCAGCTGGCCTGATTCGCCGGCCGCGAGAACCTCCGGCGCGCAGTATGCGTGTGCAGCCGACCCTTCGGCCAGCGTCATCGTGTACGCATCCTGCCCGCTCCACCCCATCGCTGCCTGCAGAATGGCGTGAAACTCGGGCAACAGAAGGTCGGACCGCACTCTGATGCGACGCCATACGGTCCGGCCCTCGATCGCCAGCTGTACATCCATCGTCAGCTGCACCATCTCCGAATACCCGCCGATGGTCGCCTTCTGCGCCGGGTCGTTCCGGCGAGGACGCAGACGGCTCGGTTCGGCCGGGAGGTCCGGCACCAAGGTCAGGTGCCGCGCTCGTCCGGTGCCATTCCGCATTCCCCGACTGTAAGTGAAAAGACACGACGTCGTGCCGTCACCGAACAGGCTGGAAAAGCCCGTCGTTGATTACTGCTACGTCGAATTCCAGCCTGTCGGCATGGTCCGCGAGGACAGTCGCCGTCAATTGCACCAGGTACTGCTCAGGAGCTCCCACCACGGCATACCGAGTAGTGACTGCAAGTTCCAACTGCTCCGCCATGAACGAACCGCGGATGAAGCGTGCAGGCCATCCGCCGAGATCCTCCGAGTGACCGACGCCTTCGTTCCACCCCGGCATCACACGGGCATCGGCGAAACTACAGTCCAGCAAACTCTCCGAATCGACTGCCGCAGAGAGCCTGCCGACGAGAAGGACTGCGTTGGGCGCGAACCCGTTCTCCACCAATCCCGGTTCGACCAGGACCGACGTAGCTCCTGGAAATTGACCTTCGGGCAACGTCTGCCAGCCTGCCGGGACGGCGGCGAATATACCGAGCTGTGCAGCGTGGTCCTGATCGACTGCCTGAATCTCGATGCCGTGCTCGGACAAGAATTGGGCGACTGTCGTTCCGTCGCTGCGCTGCGCCTGTGTATCGGCCATGTTGCTGTCTCCTGAGTTGTTCATCGATCCCGGGCCGATTCCAGAGAGCCGGTCTCCGCCACCAGACGTGCCTGCACGAGCCCCTCCAGGTATGCCGCGACGCCGTCGTCGTCGTTCGATGCCAGCACTCGGTGGGCGATCGACTTGATCTCAGGTAGCGCGTTGGCCGTGGTGAGAGGTGTTCCCGCCCATTCGAGCATGGGAACGTCGTTCAGCGCGTCGCCGACGGCGGCCACGGACTGCTGCTCGACGCCCAACTCCTGGCACAGACGCGACAGCGCACTTGCCTTCGACACTCCAGCGGCCGACATCTCGATGTAGGGCGCGCCCGAATGAGTGAGCTCGACGCCTCCCACCCGAGCGGCCGCTACCGTCCGATAAAGCTCGACGCTGGACAGATCGGGGTGACGCGCGACGATCTTGACCGTGGGTTCGGCGCTGAGCACAGTGCTCGAGATGTCCATCTCGCGTGGATCTCGATGATGATCGGCGAACACGCACAGTGCGGCGTAAGCGTGCTCGGCCACGAAACGCGTCGGCCCGACGGTGGCGAACACGACGCCCGGCACCAGCTGACGAACCCGGAGCATCGCGGTCGTCACCGCATCCGCCCCGATCGCCGACGTCTGTTCAATGACCGGTGTGCCGTCGGCGAGGTCGAGCACCACAGCACCGTTGGCGCCGATCGCCCGGCCGGTGAATCCACACGACTCGGCTAAATCATGAATGGAGTGCCGTGCGCGAGCCGACGCCCACACGATGTCAATTCCCGCGTCTTGTGCAGCCGCCATCGCGTCGGCTGTCCGAGAGGAGATGGTGCGATCGGAGCGCAGCAACGTGCCATCGAGATCGGTGGCTACTAGTTCGACGGTCACACCTGACGATGATGCCAGCGTCTTCTTTTCCTGAACAACTGCGCACCGGATCAGTCGGCGGTCGAGCGCAGCGTGAGCACGGTGATCTCGCTCGGCGCGAACACTCGAAAGGGCGGCCCCCAGTAGCCGGTCCCCCGCGAGGTGTACAGCTGAGTGCGAGTACCGTGCATGCTCAGTCCGCGCACCGTCGGCTGGTCCAGACGCACCAGGTATTCGAACGGCCAGATCTGCCCGCCGTGAGTATGGCCTGACACCTGGAGATCGACACCTCGTCGCACAGCCTCGTCGATCTGTTTCGGTTGATGCGCAAGCAAGAACACCGGAAGCTCCGGATCGGCCCCGTCCAGCGCGCGGTCGAGATCGGCACCGTGTCCCTCGGTTCTCGACCCCGCTGCAGTACGGTCGTCGACTCCGGCGATCACCAACCTGTCGCTACCTCGATACACCTCGATGTGCTTGTTGTGCAACGCAGTCCACCCGATCGACTCCATGTGCTCGAGCCACGCCTGTGCCTCGCCGAAGTACTCGTGGTTCCCAGTGACGTAGACCTTCGCATGCCTCGCTCGGACGTCCCTGAGCGGTTCCACCTGGTGACGTCTCCTCGCCACCGAACCGTCGGCGAGATCGCCTATATGACAGGCGATATCGGCGTCGAGCTCGTTGACTTTCTCGACTATCTTCGCCGACCACGCGGCACGGTCGATCGGACCGTAGTGAGTGTCGGTGATCATCACGACACGGAGACCGTCCAACCCCCTACCGAGCCGAGGAATGCGAACCTCCTTCTCCAGGACACGCGGCACCCTCATTGCCTCGTAGTGCCCCCACATCAACAGTCCTGCAACGACGATGACCACAGCCACTGCAATAGCTCGCGAGCGAAGCGGATCCTCGAATCCGACCAGTCCCAGAATCGAACCGAGTAGTGCACCGAGTGCGCTCCAGACGAACAGGACCCACGCCGTTCCCAGCAGAGTGTCCCCGATTCGTGCGGCACGATCGCTGCCACGTGCATGTCCGGCGGCCATTGCAACAGGCAGCGCGACGGCGGCTCCGCCGACCAGCACACAGCCCGCGATCCGTAGAGTCGTCGGCCACTCGGAACCCGCGAAGAACACCGTCCACAACGGTACCCCGAACAGCAGAACGACGACCAGCACAACGATCGAGGTCACGAAGAGCCGGCGCCTGAGCCGATGCGGAGCCGGGGTGAGATCATCGACCTCGGTTGGACGTGTTTGTGCCATGAGCAAACCCCCACTGATGTGACTGCGGTCGCCGAACCGGCGGTAGTACCAAGATACGCGGACAGCTAACCTATGCACCGGGCACACCATTGCGTGCGATCGGCCTGTTCAGAGCTTGGATTCCGATGCCAGCTGGGACTAGCCCGCACGTGTCGTGACGAACGAGTGGAGCGGTCAGGATGCAGTCCTTGCCCCGGCTACAGTGCGTCACCGATCGGGGTGTCCCCGTTGTCGAACTCGATGAAACGGCGAATCGTGGACGGATTGTCGACGGAGACCGCCGCCACGGCTGCGACGTCGTCACGCGTCACCGATGTCCCCGTCGCACCGTTCTCTCGGGTGGTGATGGATCCGGTGCCCTGATCGAGAGTCAGCGCGCTCGGCCCGAGAATGGTCCACGACAGCGACGTGCTCTTCAGGTATTCGTCAGCAGCAGCCTTCGCTTCCGCGTACGCGTGGAACGAGCTGCTTTCCTCTACGCCGTGGTCGGGGCCTGCCCCGAAATACGACACCATCACGTAGCGGGAAATCCCCACTCTGCCAGCTGCGTCCATCGAACGAATTGCGGCATCACGATCGACGGCGTACGTCCGATCGGGGTTACCACCGCCTGCTCCGGCGGACCAGACGACGGCGTCGAAACCGTCGATCAGCGCCGCAATCTTCTCTACATCGAGGTACTCGATGTCCGCGACCAGCGGCGTGGCACCGATATTTGCGATGTCGTCGACATGATCCGGATTGCGCACGATCGAACCGACTTGGTGGCCTTGCGCGATGAGCAGCGGCGCCAGACGGAGCGCAACTTGACCGTGGCCTCCGAAAATGGCGATTCGCGACATGGACATCTCCTTCGGCGTCGGGACAAGTCGCTGCCCACGCTATCGCACCTGGGCACCGAGGCGCCGACGCCGCCTTTTCAGGGACCGGGAGTTCAGATCCTCCTGTCGTGAAATCCGTTCACCGGCAACTCGATCGAGACGACAGAGCTGTCGGCGGCGCCGGAAGGCATCGTCCAGACCTCGGTCGATACGGCATCGGAGAAATCACCGGGCACCGCGCTCGGCAACACAACTTCGGTGACGACGTCATCGTGCCCCTGATCCAGTTCGACCGGGGCCCATTCGATCGGCTGAACAGGGCCGAGTTCGAGGCGAACCGAATCAGGCTCGATCCCCGAGGCCGCCAACGTCGACCACAGGCTGCTCAGTGCCGCTTCGCGATCGAGGTAGTACTGGGACTCACGCACTCGCCAAAACGTCCACCCGCACCGCTTCAGCTCTTGCTCGCGACGAAGATTGGCAATCGTGCGCTCGGGGCTGGCCAGGGCTGTGTCACCGTCGCATTCCACGGCCAATCTAGAGGCTTGCCCGGTCACGACCAGGTCGATGCGACGGTTGTTGACCTCAACCCCGGGATTGACATGGTAGCCACGATTGCGCAGATCGCAGAAGATCTGCTGCTCGAACAGTGACGCGAACTCCTCACGCCGAATCTCAGGGTCGACGCCGATCGGCATGGGTGCAGCGGGCGCGGGCGATACGGACGTCATATAGCTGAGAAGTGAGTTGCGCAAATCTGCGCGCTTGAGACGGTCCACCGTCACCGAATGGAACAGCCACAGTTGGTCCTGTGCACGAGATGCGGCAACGTTGTAGCGCCGCTTGAACTGATTCGCGGTAAGGGCCACGAATGGCTGACTTGGCGATACCACCATCGACAGCAGCACAACGCTCCGCTCGTCACCCTGGAAGTCCGGTGGCGTTCCGACCCTCAACCTGCGGTCCTCCCACTGGTCGATACCGATCCGTTTGATCAGTTCGTTTCTGATTTCGTCGACCTGCGACGTCCCCTGCAGCACGACGACGCCGAACGTCTTGCCGTCGTACTGGGGGTCGGCAAGACACTTGACGATCTGTCCGACGATGGCCAATGCCTCGACGCGATTGACCAGCGAGGCACCCTTGCCGACGACCGTCGCGTCGGGTACGAAGGTGTGACGCAGCGGCGGAAGACGATCCGCGCCGAACTGCCGGACAGGAACCAAGGGCGAGTCGCCGTAAAACTGCTGGCTCGACCAGTTGATGATCTCGGGCATCGACCGGAAGTGTTCTCGGAGTCGAACCACTTGGCCGAATCTCGTGCGCAGCATAGAAAACAGGCTCGAACGTGGGGTCAAGGTCGCACGAACATGCTCGGGAAGGTCGGGGAGATAAACGTCGAGCCTGTTGAAAACATCTTCGAGCGTTCCCGTCTGCGGAACGTCGGCGGGCGCGCACTGGCGGTCGTCGCCGACGACGATGACCCGGGGTGCCAGATACAGAAGAAACAGGCTGCTGATGTCTGCCTGGCTCGCCTCGTCGACGACGACCACATCGAAGCTGTCCGCGACAGGAGGCACCGACGCAAGTACCTGTGCAAGCGGCATCACCCAAGCAGGTACTGCGCTCTGCGCGTCTCTCATCGCCGAACGTGCTGCACTGCGGAATGTCTCCGCGTACTTGCCCGCGCCGGCACCGATGGCGGAGACGTGTTCTCGATACGTCTGCAGCGCACGGACTTCCACTGCCGTCATCCTCTCGAGGCAGTCACGCCACGCCATTGCAGCACCGAGCGTTGCCGTCAGATACGCCAGATCCGCTTCGGCGGCATTCAATTCGGCGTCGAGGCGGTGTTCGAGTCCAGCCTGATGTTGCTCACCGACCCATTCGCGTGCGCGTCGCCAGGCCCACGCCTTGGACATCTGCCAGCTCAGCTCGTCCCATTCGGGATCTGCGGCGGTATCGACGACCAGCTCATGGAGCGCTGGCGCCGCTTCGACGAGCCTCGCGGAGAGTTCGTCCTGATCGATCTGATCAGTCTGCTCCTCGCAGGCGAGGAGGTAGCTCTCGCAGGCGGTTGCAACCGCGTCGGCGTCGGCCGAACTCAGGGCCGCAACGAGTGCATTCCCCTCGGGCGATGGTCCAGCATCCATTTGCACGGCAACGGAATACAGGATCGAATCAAGCTCACCGCGCGCGACATCGGCGTCGATTCGTGTTGCGATCGCGCCGGCCGCGCCGGCAAACTTCGTTGCGTCGTCGAGATTTCGAATCCAGGGAGCCGAGGGCGAGACCGCGTAGAGGCGCTGGACCAGGGCGTCACGGGCCTGGAGCGCACCCGCTACCCGAACCAATTTGCTGGTCACGAGCTGGAGATCGTTGACCTGACGCGACCGTGACCCCTCCGTCGAAACCGTGATCCCCAGATCGCTCAACAGAACTGCCGCCGTGTGCACGATATCGAGGGCACGAACATGCTCGGTCGCCAGACGCACGGCGGACGCAGACACCGCCGGCGCACCATCCACGAGGGCAACGATGTCGAGCTGTTCGACGGCCTTCTGCTGATCGCTCTTGCGGAATCGCCCCTTCCACTCCTGACCTGACTCCAGTGCTAGCGCAAAGGATTCCAAAGCATGCAGTGCCGCATTCGAGGTCACCGAGCACTCGACGTCGTGCGCGCCGACGAAGCGATCCGACTGCGCGGCGACCTCGACGGTGGAGACGATCCCGCTCACTCTCGACCACAGGTGGGCAGCCTCACCGGAAAGCACAGAGTCGGTCAGCTGCCGATAGACCGCGTCCAGCTCCATAACTTCGCGTACGCGCGCATCGAGTTCCTCGCACAGGCGCCGGATGTCGAAGGCTGCCGCGGGGTCGACTCCCCCCAGGAACTCGACGAGCTGTGAGGATTGCTCGGACGTAGTGTCCGCAGCGGCCCTCGCCCGGAGACAGAGCGACCGCAGCTCGGCCGAATTCGGCAGCATCGAATCCAGCGCGGGCAACGACTGACGGGTACGCGCAGCCCTGCCCGGCGGTGACGTGGCGATGAGCCGCCTGAATCGGTCGACCTCGGTGCCGCTCAATGGCGGTCGCTCTGTGAACAGCGGGCCCGGCAGCCACTCGTGGGCTTCCTCCAACGAGGTGACCTTGCGAACTACGGAAGCGGCCGTGCCACCGAATCCGTCGGAGATGTATTGGTGTACAACTGTTTCCGAGTTTCGGAGCTCTGCCACGGCGTCGAGCAGGGCTGCCCGCTTGGCAACTGCTTCGGCGCGCCGAACCTTCAGCGATTCGATCTTCTCGGCTTCGTCGATGTCGTTGTAGGCGGCTTTGCGGTCAGCGATTCGCGAGACACTGCGACTGAGTTCCTCAGAACCCCCGCGAGACAAGTCGGTGATCGAGACACACAATTCTTGGAGCTCGGGCGGAAGCTTGTCCCGGAGCACACGCAACGCTTGTGACTTCTCACTGGTGACGAGAACACGTTGGCCGCGCGCGAGCAACGACGAGACAAGGTTCGCGATCGTGTGCGTCTTACCTGTCCCAGGCGGGCCCTCCACGACCACTCCACTGTCGCGACCGAGCCGGTGGACGATCTGAGACTGCTCGGCATTGGCGGGGAGAGGGAACATCGGATCTTCGGCGAGCTCCCCCGAGTCCGCAGCCCCCGTCCGTTCGAGCCAGGCGAGCCGATCCTCGGGTTCGATGGGTTCGACGAGCTGCGCAAGCCCCAACGGAATGGAGGCACCGTGTTCACCCAAGTCAGCGATCATCTGCTCGTAGTAGTCCAGCAAGGCGTACGAATCGCGCTTGCGCAGCACCAGCGCGGGGGCCAGTACGAGCGTCGGTCGCGTCGCAGCCCCGAACGACGTCGGTCGATCGAGAGCGTCCGGGGTGTCGACCTGCACGTCCAGCGCCGTCCGAGCCCACTCGACGAGGAACTCCGACACCGCCGGTGCCAGCGGGGAGGGAACCCGGTCGGTCAGCGACCGCTGCAGCGCGACGGAGCTGGATGCGTCGAAGGCGTCGTTCCCGGCGAGCAGACGGGTGTCCTCCACACGCGGCTGCGCATGTGCGGCGTACCTGACCAGCAGATCCCCGGTCCGCACGTCACGTTCGACGGTGGCACTCTGCGTGATGAGATGAGTGCGCACTGCACTCGCGGACTCGCTTCCCGCGAGGCCGAGCAGACCCGATGCGACGACGACTTCGACGGACTCAGGCCTTGACGTGAGCTCCTGCATCATCAACTGGAGCGATTCGTACAACGACGCCCGCGGCCTGAGCTTGCGGTCGGCCTCGGCCCACCTTCGCCATTCGGCCAGGTACGCGGCGAACTCCTGGCGGACCTCGTACGCCTTCCGCACGTCGAAATCGGCATCGGAATCCTCGTCGGCACCCGGCTGCGCGGCCTCGACCAACTCGAGGGTTCGGTACCTGCTGTCGGACACCATGGCGGGATCGACGAGTCCGAGCAGTAGCTTCGGCAACTCAGGAGGGTCCGCGGTATCCACACGTCCAGCGCGAAAGACGACGCCGCCAGATCCCGCGTTCCGATCGAGCCGTGCAACGCCCGCTTCGTCGTCGATCCACTGAATCCGCAGGTGATCGTCGTAGTCCAGAACCGGTTCGGTGCGCGCCGTGACAATCTCTCGCAAGAATTGCAGTAGTCGAAGTACGCGGCCCGCGACGTTCTGCGAACCGGGGCCATCCACGTGGTCACGACCGGGAAGCGATGAAGTCGACACTGTTGAACCTCTGAACTACTCGAACGGCCATCCTAGAACAGGGCGGATGCTTGCAATCACGCGTCAGAGTAGTCGTCACATCCGCATTGGTCATCGGCTGCGTACTCCGAGACTGTTCACTCGTGGTTTTTCACAATGAGCCACCCGGCATTCGAGTCCACATCACAGGCTAGACGTCCGTCGCATGGACCGCCTCTCGCGCCGGACACGAGCGCCGACGCTTGAATCCCGACACCGGAACATTGCACGGTCGCGCGGATCCGACAGGACAGACCGTTCCACTACCCACCGGTAACGTACCCGCCAGTAGCCAGCGCCGCTGCGAAGTCACGAAAAGCCAATTCCGACAACGCTACTCGCCAGTATGTCGTCAAGGGTTCCATGAGAATTCACAGCAGTTGCGAGAATCCGTCGTGAAATCCCCTGTCTTGGTTGATGTTTGAACAAGGCGATATCAGTCACACTTGACGTCGGCGTCGTTGATGTAGCAAACCGCCTGTGTGCCGCTAGAATAAGTCGACATCCGGCAAGCCCATCCGGTACCGGCACGGGCGCGACGGGGAGCAGTCGAGATCGGAGATTCGGGCGTGGTCGCTGTCGCAGTGGCGGCGAACAAGACGCGGACGACTCCTCTCAGACGAACGATGAAAAACGAATTCGGCCTCCAGACAGCCGGATATCTGATATGAACCCCGACGGGCATTCACGATGTGCTCGCCGTGGGCCCGACCGAAGTACACCCGAGACGAAGAGAGACACGTTGTTCAAGCGGATTGCAGTAGTCAACAGGGGTGAGGCGGCTGTTCGCCTGATCAGGGCTGTGAAGGAACTCAACGCCGAGTACGACTACGGCATTCGGACGGTGGCGTTGCATACCGAGGCGGAGCGGCGGGCGATGTTCGTTCGTCAGGCTGATGAGGCTGTGATGTTGGCCAAGCCGGAGGTGGGGTCGGCGTATCTCGATTACGGGGTGCTCGAGGCGGCGTTGGTGGCCTCGGGTGCGGATGCGGTGTGGGTGGGGTGGGGTTTCGTGGCGGAGGACCCGAAGTTCGCCGATATCGTGGCCCGGTTGAACATCACCTTCATCGGGCCTTCTGCTGCGGCGATGCGTCTGTTGGGGGACAAGGTGGAGGCGAAACTTCTGGCGGAGAAGGTCGGGGTGCCGGTCGCTCCGTGGTCGGGGGGCCCGGTGGAGACTCGTGCTGATGCCCGCCGCCATGCTGCGGCGATCGGGTATCCGTTGATCATCAAAGCCCGTTCCGGTGGTGGTGGCCGCGGGATTCGTAAGGTCTTCGCCGAGGACGAACTCGAACTGGCGTTGGAGCGCACTCAGGGTGAAGCCGAACGTTCCTTCGGTGACCCGGTGGTGTTCATCGAACGTTTGGTCACCGATGCCCGCCACGTCGAGGTGCAGGTCATCGCCGACACTCACGGCAATGTGTGGGCGCCGGGTGTGCGGGACTGCTCGATTCAGCGCCGCAATCAGAAGGTCATCGAAGAATCGAGCTCACCGCTGCTGACGAAGGAGCAGGCCGATCATCTGCGGGCGGTGTCGGCGGAGTTGGTGCGTGCTGCCGGGTATGCCGGTGCGGGGACGGTGGAGTACCTGTATCAGCCGGAGCAGAAGATTTTCACGTTCCTCGAAGTCAACACGCGTTTGCAGGTCGAGCATCCCATCACCGAGTTCACCACCGGTATCGATCTGGTCAAGCTGCAGATCCTCGTCGCCGACGGTGACGCCCTCGAGGGTGAGTGCCCGGCCGAGTTCGGGCATGCTGTCGAAGCCCGGTTGAACGCCGAGGACGCCGATAATGGTTTCGCACCGGCCCCGGGCAGTGTGGAACTGCTCAAGTTCCCCCTCGGTTCCGGTATCCGTGTCGATACCGGTATCGCGCAGGGTGATGTCATTCCCCCTGATTACGATTCGATGGTCGCCAAGGTCATCGCCTGGGGCCGGGACCGTAGTGAAGCGTTCGCGCGACTACGCAACGCGCTCCGCGAGACCACGGTCGTCATCGACGGCGGCACGACCACCAAGTCGTTCCTGCTCAGCCTTCTCGACAAAGAGGAGGTCATGTCTGCTTCCGCTGATACCGGGTGGCTCGATCGCACCGATGCCGGCACCCCGGCAGGTCCGACCGTGACTGCTGATGTCGCGATCATCGCTGCCGCGATCGATGCCTACGACGCCGAGGAGGCCCGTGAGCGGGCGGCGTTCTTGTCTTCGGCTCGGGGTGGTCGCCCGCGGGCCAGTCACACCATCGGACGGACGGTCGAGCTCAGTTATCAGGGTCAGGCCTACAAGCTCGGTGTCGGTCAGATCGGGCCGCACCGCTACCAGGTCGACGGGGACAGTGGGGATCTGCAGGTCGATCTCGAACGTCTCGGGCAGTACGAGAGCCGGTTGACGCTCGGGGATCGGCGTTTTTCTGTCGTCACTGTCGCTGGTGCTGCGCATTTCCTGGTCGAGGTCGATGGGATTTCGCATCAGATCAGCCAAGACGAAGCGGGGTTGGTGCGTGCTCCTGCTCCGGCTGTCGTCGTCGCGGTTCCTGTCGCTGTCGGCGATGAGGTCGAGGCCGGTCAGACGTTGGTGGTGCTCGAGTCGATGAAGATGGAGACCGCGGTCCGTTCCCCGTATGCGGGGACGGTGCGGGAGGTGTTGGCGTCGGTGAACGGGCAGGTCGATTCCGGGGCTGCACTGTTGCGGGTCGATCAGGCCGGGGAGCAGAAAGCGTCCTCGCAGACCGCGCGGGTGGAGTTTCGGACTGTGCCCAGCGTCGAGGGTGAAAGCGCGAGTTGTCGGGCGTTGGCGCGGTTGAGCGAGTTGTCGGCGTTGATCACCGGTTTCGATGTCGGTGCACCTCGGGCTCGTGTTCTGCTCGCCGACTACGAACGACTGCGCAGTGCAGTGCCGCGGGAGGACACTGCGGTGCTGGAGGCGGAGTTGGCGTTGCTGAACACTTTCGCTGATATTTGTGAACTGTCGCGTAATCGTCCGACGATGGACGAGGAGAACACCGACGAACGGGTTCATTCTCCCCGTGAGCATTTCCATTCGTTTCTGCATTCACTGGACTCGGACGTTCAAGGATTACCGGAGGCGTTCCGCAGCAAGCTTTCTCGTGTGTTGCATCACTACGATGCCGATGCCGATGCCGGTCGCAGTCCCGAGCTCGAAGAAGCGGTCTACCGGGTGTTCCTGGCGTTGCAGCGCATCGAGAATCAAGTCCCGGTCATCGCAGCGTTGCTCGATCATTGGCTCACCGACACCGCAGCGCAACCGACATCCGGGATCGGGGAGGTCCTCGAACGGTTGATCGTGGCCACCCAAGCCCGCTACCCCGTCATCGGTGACGTCGCACGCAACCTCCGATTCCGTCTCTTCGACGCCCCACAAATCCGCCGCGCACGCGATCAGGTCTACGACGGAGTCCGCGGCAGCCTGCAATACCTCACCGAAAACCCCGACGCACCCGACTACGCCGCACGCATCGACGCACTCGTCTCGACGCCGGAACCGCTGATCGACCTGCTGTCGTCGAGGATCGACAACCCGGGCGCCCTGCTCGAAGTCATCACTCGTCAGTTCTACGAAATTCGGACCCTCGAAGACATCAAGGCGTTCGATCGTGAAGGAAAGCACTTCGTCACCGGCAATTTCGAGCTCGCCGGCGAGCGTCTCCAGTTGGTCTCTACGGCAACGGCATTCGCGGACCTGTCCGCGACGATCGACGCAATCGACGACATCGCAGGCCCAGCCCCCGAGCACCTCGCGGTCGATCTGTACCTCGCGTGGCCCGACGCGCCGGACGACGGTGACGAGATCGCCGAGGTCATCCTCGCAGTACTCAGCGAGCACCCGTCCACCCGCGGGTGGCGTCGTATCACGATCACCGTGTGCGGCAACGATGTTCGACACGTGACGTTCCGGCGCACCACCTCCGAGGGGTCGGAGCCGTTGGTCGAGGATGTCGTCATCCGTGACATGCATCCGTTGACGGGGCAACGGTTGGACCTGTGGCGCCTGAAGAACTTCGACGGCACCCGACTACCCGCGACAGCGGGAACGTACCTGTTCCACCTCACCGCGAAAGACAACCCCTCCGACGAACGCCTGATGGCACTCGCCGAAATCCGCGGCGTCACCACCCAACTCGACGAACACGGCAACGTCGTGGCCGTACCGGAAATCGAACGCACCGTCGCAGCCTGCCTCGACGGCATCCGCCGCACCCAATCTCTACGCGGCCGCAAACGACTCGACGCCAACCGCGTCACCCTCTACGTCTGGCCCGTCCTCGACGTCCCCGACGACCGCCTCGCCACCATCGCCCGCCACATCGCACCCTCCACCATCGGCGCAGGCCTGGAAGAAATCACCCTGATCGCCCGCCTCAAAAACGGACCGGGCTCGGCCCCCCGCGACGTCGCGATCCGCTTCTCCTACCGCTCCGGCGCCGGCGTCGTTGCGAAGGTCACCGACAAACCCACCGAACCGCTGCGCCCACTCGACGAATACACCCAGAAGGTCCAACGATCCCAAGCCCGCGGCACCGTCTACCCCTACGAGCTGATCCCCCTGCTCACCGGCACCGATGGCTCGTTCACCGAATACGACGTCGACACATCGGGTGTCCTCTCACCGGTCGAGCGTCCGTACGGACACAACACCGCCGGCATCATCACCGGTCTCGTCACCACCCCCTCCGAGCGGTATCCCGACGGCATCACCCGCGTCGCGCTGTTCGGTGACCCCACCAAAGCCCTCGGCACCGTCGCCGAAGCCGAATGCTCCCGCATCGTCGCCGCCATCGACCTCGCCGAACAGCTCGGCGCACCCGTCGAATGGTTCGCCCTGTCCTCCGGCGCCACCATCTCGATGTCCACCGGCACCGAGAACATGGACTGGGTATCGCGCGGACTGCGCCGCATCATCACCTTCACCCAGGGTGGCGGTGAAATCAACATCATCGTCGCCGGCATCAACGTCGGCGCCCAGCCCTACTGGAACGCCGAAGCCACCATGCTCGCCCACACCAAAGGCATCCTGGTGATGACCCCCGACAGCGCCATGGTCCTGACCGGAAAACAATCCCTGGACTACTCCGGCGGCGTCTCCGCCGAAGACAACTTCGGCATCGGCGGCTACGACCGCGTCATGGGACCGAACGGACAAGCCCAATACTGGGCCCCGAACCTCCGTGCCGCAGTAGAGGTACTGTTCGCGCACTACGAGCACGCCTACACCGCTCCCGGTGAGCGCTTCCCGCGTCGGGCAGCCACCGCCGACCCGACCGACCGTGACGTCCGCAGCTACCCGCACGTGCACCCGGCGAGCGACTTCACCACCGTCGGTGACATCTTCTCGAGTGTCACGAACCCCGATCGCAAGAAGCCGTTCGACATTCGCACCGTCATGCGCGCCGTCGTCGACCAGGACCACTCGGTTCTCGAACGCTGGGCCGACATGGCCGACGCCGACACCTCCGTCGTCTTCGATGCTCACCTCGCCGGAATCCCTGTTTCCGTCATCGGTATCGAATCACGCGCCATCCCACGCAAGGGCTGGTTCCCCGCCGACGGACCGGATCAGTGGACCTCGGGCACATTGTTCCCGAGTTCGTCGAAGAAGACCGCTCGTGCAATCAATGCCGCCAGCGGCTCGCGTCCGATCGTGGTCCTGGCCAACCTGTCCGGTTTCGACGGCTCGCCCGAATCACTACGCAACATCCAACTCGAATACGGTGCCGAAATCGGCCGCGCCATCGTCAACTTCGACGGCCCCATCGTCTTCTGCGTCGTCTCCCGCTACCACGGCGGCGCATTCGTCGTCTTCTCCGGAGCACTCAACGACAACATGGAAGTCCTCGCCGTCGAAGGATCCTTCGCCTCCGTCCTCGGCGGTGCACCCGCAGCAGCAGTCGTCTTCACCCGCGACGTCAACGCCCGCACCGCAGCAGATCCGGCGGTGAAGGAACTCGAAGCCAAACTCAACGCCGCAGAGACCGACGCCGACCGCGCGCACCTACGCGTCGAACTCGCCACCAAGAAAGCAGACATCCGCAACGCCAAACTCGGCGAAGTCGCCGCCGAATTCGAAGCAATCCACAACATCCAACGAGCACAAACCGTCGGATCCGTCCACCACATCGTCCCCGCCGCCGAACTACGACCCCAACTCATCGCCGCCATCGAACGAGGAATGGCGCGCGCAGAGGCGTAAGCAGCAGGGGCATAAGCAGTAGCACCCACAGCACCCCCGGTCACCCAGTGACCGGGGGTGCTGTCGTTTCGGTACAAGCGTTTCGGTTACATGCGCAGGGTACGGCGGCTCTCGTAGCGTCGCCGCGCACCGGTGATGGGATCGTCGAACTCGACCGCCCTCGCCAGCAATTGCAGAGGATTGCTGAAGTCGTCGGCAGCCGTGCGGGTGTACACCGGATAGTACGGATCACCCAAGATCGGAATACCCAACGACGACAAGTGTATTCGCAATTGGTGCGTGCGGCCGGTGAGTGGGAACAGTCGATAGCGGGCCAAATCGCCTACCGTGTCGATCAACTCGATCCGAGTTTCGCTGTTCGGCTCGCCCGGTTCTTCGCGCGCAACCATCACTCCGTGGTCCTTTTCGATCCGGCTACGAACCACGCGTGGAAAGTCCATCGCTGGGTCGAAGCCGGCCACCGCCTCGTACTCCTTGAGAACCGAACGGGTGGAGAACAATTCCTGGTACGGCCGTCGCAACTCTTTGGTACGGGTGAAGATCAGCACGCCTGCGGTCGCGCGGTCGAGGCGGTGCGCCGGCGTCAGTTCCGGGCAGTCCAGCAGACGCCGCAACCTTACCGTCGCAGTTTCGGTGACGTGCATTCCCCGAGGGATGGTTGCGAGGAAGTGCGGTTTGTCTACGACGACGATGCCTCCGTCGTCGTAGAGGACCTCGAGTTCGAACGGCACCGGTGTCTCGGGTGCAGGCGTGCGGTAGAAGTACACGAATCGGCCAGGCGCGTAGGTGCTACCGTCATTCCACCGTCGACCCTTCTCGTCGACCACCTCTCCCCCGGCCATGGATTCCGCCCACCGGTCGTCTGGGTATTCGCGGGCCAAGAACTCGAGCACGGTCGCGGCAGACTCACCGTGTGGCAGGCGAATCCGCAAAGGGGCCAGGCCATCCCGATACCGAAGTGGGTCAGGCACAGTCCACGCACACGAGACGGAGGCCGCGCCCGGCGTCACCGTCGAAGTCCTGATAGCGCGACGTCGGATTCGCGCACACGGTGCATCGACCGATCACCGAGGTCTTGTCGGAGAAGTCGATCTTCATACGCTTGTCGAAGACGTACAGTGAGCCCTCCCACAGGGCGTCGTCGCCGTAGGTTTCGCCGTACCGCACGATGCCGCCGTCGAGTTGGTAGACCTCCTCGAAGCCTCGGGCGCGCATCAGTGAGGACAGGACCTCGCAGCGGACTCCACCAGTGCAGTACGTGACGACCGGGCTGTTCTTCAGGTGGTCGTACTGTCCCGAATCCAGCTGCGCGACGAACTCGCGGGTGGTCTCGACATCGGGAACGACAGCATTCTTGAACTTACCGATCTGCGCCTCGAACGCATTGCGTCCGTCGAAGAACACCACATCGTCTCCGCGCTCGTCGACGAGCTCGTGCACCTGCTGTGGGCTGAGGTGTACTCCCCCACCGACAACGCCTGCGTCGTCGACCTTCAATTCCTCCCGCGCCCCGAACGTGACGATCTCGGAGCGCACCTTGACGGACAGGCGCGGGAAATCGTCGCCGAGACCTTCGGACCATTTGATGTCGGCGTCTTTGAACGGGGCATAGCTGCGGGTGCCTCGCACATACTGCTTGACGTCGTCGAGATCGCCACCGACCGTGGCGTTGATCCCGTGTTCCGAGATCAGGATGCGTCCGGTCAGGTTGTTCGACGCAGCAAGTGTGTGCTGCCAGAGCCGGATGGCCTCCGGGTCCGGGAGGGGGGTGAACACGTAGAACAGCACGATTTTCGGTACAGCCATACCGCCAAGTATGCCGTGAGTGCGAAGTGACAGACGAACGAGTGACTTAAGTGCGCACCGGCAACACAGCGGCGTCCACCCTGGCGACGCCGTCGAGAACCGCGAACCCGGCGCCCCAATACACCCCGGTGAGCGGGTCTTCCTTGGCGTCGAGATACCAGTGGTCCATCTGGACACCCGAGGGTGTCACGTCGAACACGCCGAATCCGTGGCTGTCGAGATCGACGTACCGGATGTGTTTGTTCAACGTGGTCAGCGCGGCTTCCGCGACACGTCCGAGTGTGTGCGGCGGGGTCATGGTCAGATCGTCGACGTTGGCCGAGGACACCGATGTCACCACGAGCTCGGTCGCGACACCTCCGGTCTCGAAGTAGCACGCAGCATCGAGGGGAATGTCGCATGCCCATGCCGAGTGGATGTCGCCGGTGATGAATACCGCATTGCGAACATCGTTCTCGGCGATCGCGCTCAGCAGTTTTCGGCGGTCGGCTGTGTACCCGTCCCATGGATCCGCGTTGTACGGCAACCCGCCCTCGGGAATGCCGAGCAGAGCAGTCAGTGCACGCGTTGCCTCGCTCTCGAGGGGTGGCAGCAACACCGGGGTGATCATCACCGGGTTTCCGACGATCTTCCATCTGGTCGGCGAAGACACGAGGCCGTCGGTCAACCACTGCATCTGGTCCGCGCCGGTGATCGTGCGGTTCGGAGAATCGACGTCGGTGCCTTGGAACGGAAGAACCTGCTGCGTCCGATAGGTCCGCAAGTCCAACATGGACAGCTCGAGGAGGTTGCCGAACCGCAACCGGCGGTAGAGGTGCCGATTCTGCGGTGTGCCGGCCGCCCGGACGGGCATCCACTCGTAGTACGCCTGCACCGAGTTGGCCTTGCGGACCGCCCACGGCCCCTCGGTCTCGGGTTGGTGATTCTGGGCGCCGCCGTCGTACGCGTCGTTGGCGCTCTCGTGGTCGTCCCACGTGCAGATCCACGGAACCGAGAGGTGCGCCGCCTTCAGATCGGGGTCGCTCTTGTACTGTCCATGCCGAATTCGATAATCGGCGAGGCTGACGATCTCGTGCACCGGGTCATGCTGGCGAACGACTCCGTTCTTGCCCGCGAAACCCCCGGTTTCGTACTCGTAGATGTAATCGCCCAGATGAATGATCGCGTCCAGATCGCTCCGACTCGACAGGTGACGGTAGGCACCGAAATAGCCGGACTCCCAGTTCGAGCACGACACGACACCGAATCTGATGCGCTGGACGTCGGCATCGTTCGCCGGGGCAGTCCTAGTCGATCCGACGACGGACTGGATACCCGCAGCCGCCCCGTCGAGTACCTCGAAGCAGTAATAGTAGGTCGTCGCGGAGACGAGACCGTCGACGTCGATCTTCACCGTGTGGTCCACACCGGAATCGGTCGTCGTCGTCCCGCTGCGAACGAGGGCGGTCAGTTCGGGATCGGTGGCCACCCGCCACCGCACCGTCGTCGCCGGTCCGTTTCCGGAGCCCGGCGTCGCGTCCGGAGTCGGGGTGACCCGCGTCCAGAGAATCACCGCATCGGGGGTCGGATCACCGGACGCGACGCCGTGTTGAAAAGGCACGAATTCCTCGCCCTCCGCATGCGCCACCGCCGGCACCGCCGAGGCTGCTCCCGCAGCAGCGATCGCTACCGTCGACGTTCGAAGGAACCCACGTCTGGACACACCCTGTCTCACAACCACCGATCCAGTCCATGCGAACTTCGGCGCGCGGTCAAGTCGGGCTGGCCACCGGGGCCGAGAATGCACTTTCCGACCGTCAGAGGTACACGCCGACGCCGGCGATGATGTGCTCGGTCATGTTCCGCAGAGCGTCGAACTGGCCGTGATTGCCGTACTTCTGGCGGAGGGTGCCGAAATCGAAAAAATCGGCAGACTGAGCAATCTGGTTGGATTCCGGGATCCAATGCGGGATCACTGTGGGTGGGCGGGGCCGCGCTTCCCGTTCGCATGCGGGCAGCGACTCGTACTCGAACACTGCACTCTGCAGCCGCTCGATGGTGGCTCGGTGCAACGTCGAACTCGACCGATACTTCGTGATGATCACACCGAGCGGCGTCACCCCGTGCCCGGTTCGGTCGGTGAATCGCTGTACACGTCGTTGCAGTTGCGGAATGCCGTAAGTGGAGAGGACGTCGGGAATCGCTGGGACGACGTAGGCGTCGGCCATCATCAGGCCGTTGGCAGTTACGATCCCGAGGTTCGGTGCGCAGTCGAGCAGGATGAAGTCGTACGAGGACTGCAGCCCGGCCAATGCAGCCCGCAGCACCAACAGTGGTTCCAAGGATCCTGGCACCTCGTACTGCCAGGCGTTCATCTCCTCCTGGGTTTCCATCAGGTCCAGGGAAGAGGCGATGAGATCGACGCCTCGCACCGATTCGAGCGGTGACGCACCGTGCTGGACGGCCTTCTCGACGTCGAACTCAGGTAGCCCCGCATCGAGCGCGCTCGCGAACAACGAGTTCACCGTCGAGCCCTCGTCGTTGACGATTTGCCAACGCTGCTCGCCGATCATCATCGTCGTCAGGTTGGTCTGCGGGTCGAGGTCGACGAGCAACACTCGATAGCCGAACTCGGCCGACATGAACTCGGCCAGCGCCGCCGTCGTCGTCGATTTCCCGACGCCACCCTTGAGGTTGATCGTTGCGATGACAGTCGCCATGGCAGAGACCCTTTCTGCGCGTGAGTGTCGCGGCCTAGTTCAGCACAGAGCCGACGGGTTTGCTGATGTATCGATCCGAGCACTCTCGTGGGTATGAGCTCCCCGTTATGGCTGTTCGGTGACCAGCTCGGCCCGCACTTCCACTCCACGCCGGAACATCAGGACCGGGACGTGCTGCTCGTCGAGAGCGTGCGGGTTCTTCGTAGGAAGACCTTCCACCGGCAGAAACTGCACCTCGTGCTGTCCGGTATGCGTCATCTGGCGGACGAGTTGGGTGGGCGCGCGACGTACCTTCGGACCGAGACGTACCGGGAGGCACTCGAGAAGTTCGGGCGTCCGGTGGTGGTATTCGAACCGACATCGCATTCGGCCGAGAAGTTCGTGACGAGACTGTTCGACGAGGGTCTCGTCGCCGATGTCCTGCCGACTCCGATGTTCGCACTGAGCCGCGCGGATTTCGCCGAATGGGCGGGTAATCGCCACCAGTTTCGGATGGAGACCTTCTATCGTGATCAGCGCCGACGGTTCGACATCCTGATGTCGGGCGACGATCCCGTCGACGGCACATGGAACCTCGACGAGGAGAACCGAGAACCTCCGCCCAAGAAGCAAGTGACTATCGGCGTCGATCCGCCGTGGTGGCCGACCGAGGACGCGATCGACGAACAGGTCAGGGCCGACCTCGATTCGATGGGGCTGGCGACGGTGGGAACCGATGGGCCTCGCCTGTTCGCGGTCACCGCGGACGAGGCACGACGCGCGCTGGACCACTTCGTCTCCTACCGTCTGCAGGACTTCGGCACGTACGAGGACGCCGTCATGACCGAGGACTGGACGATGGCGCATTCGCTGCTGTCGGTGCCGCTGAACCTGGGCTTGCTCGAACCCGTGCATGTCGCCGAGGAGGCCGAGAAGGCATGGCGCGACGGCGATGCGTCGCTCGCCTCGGTGGAAGGCTTCGTCAGGCAGGTGCTGGGCTGGCGTGAGTACGTGTGGCACCTGTACTGGCACTTCGGTCCCGAATACCTGGACCGCAACGAACTGAACGCACATTTCCCACTGCCGAAGTGGTTCACCGACCTGGACGGCGACGAGCCCATCGCAGCATGCCTCGCGCACACGCTCGGTGAAGTGCGGGACCGCGGGTGGGTACACCACATTCCGCGCCTGATGATCCTCGGAAACTTTGCACTGCAACGTGGCTACGACCCGAAGGCCCTGACGGAATGGTTCGCGACCGCATTCGTCGACGGGTTCGCGTGGGTCATGCCCGTCAACGTCATCGGGATGAGCCAACACGCCGACGGCGGCCTGATCGCCACCAAGCCGTACGCGTCGGGCGGCGCCTATCTGAATCGGATGACCGATCATTGCGGCGGGTGCGAATACAACCCGAAGAAGCGCCTGGGGCGTGACGCGTGCCCGTTCACTGCTGGATATTGGTCGTTCGTGCACCGCCATCGAGATCGTCTGGCGCACAACCACCGAACTGCACGACAGGTGTCCTCTATGAACCGATTGTCCGATCTGGAGCAGGTGCTCGAGCAGGAGGCACAGCGCGAGGTGTTCTGACGGTCGGTGCGTGGCACAATCGTCCCGATGTCCGATCGCGAGGAGATTGCTGGTGGGGAGGTTGGACCCTCCACGCCCGAGAGCTTCCCTGAATGGTTCGTCGATCGGTTCGCCGGCTACTGGCAGTCGGGCGGCGCGTCACGCATCGAGGGCCGGATCGTCGGCTATCTTCTCGTCAACGAGTCACCCGGTGTCTCAGCGGCAGAGCTGGCCGAAGCACTCGGTACCAGCCGCGGTTCGGTGTCGAACTACATCAGGCGGCTGATTGCCCGGGGCTTCGTCAAGCAGGTACGACGCCCGAAAGACCGGATGCACTACTACGTCATGGACGCCGACGTGTGGGGCGGATTCCTCGAGAACGAGCACGCGTACCTGGAGAACCAGCGAGCGCTCGCCACTGAGGCATTGAGGTACACCGACCCGAGTGGGCCGGCGTACCTCCGGGTGCTCAACATGCGCGACTACATGGGCTGGATCATCGACAACCGCATGCTTCGCAGCGAGTGGAATCGGTTCAAGGCCGAGCGCGATGGGCCGGGAGCGGAGCCTGCGGAGTGACCTGTCAACCAGCCAGCTTCCCGACCGCCTCGTCGATCATCGGTACGTATCGCTCGAGCGCCCACGGCACGGTCAGAGGGTTGATGATCGAGGAAGCGGTGACGAATGGCTGATCGGTCGGTGCGACCACCGACCCACGCGAGATCGCCGGTATTTGGTTGTAGGCCGGCTGCGCCTCGGTGTCGCGACGGTTCTGCCCGTCCGAGTAGAAGGTGAAGATCAGATCGGAGTCGTTCAGCAGATTCGCGTTCTCGAGACCGATCACCGACGAGTCCGTTCCTTCGGTTTCGTCGAGGGTGTACACGACGGGATCGACTGTGAGCCCGAGGGCCCGAACCATCGCCACTCGCTGTTCCTCGGCGAGGAACACCCCGAGAGTGCCCGGTCCGGTGTTGTAGATGTACGAGAACGTGACGTCCTGATATTCCGGGTGGGCGGCGGTGGCGTCGGCGAACCGGTTCTTGATCTCGGCGATTTCGTCGGACGCTTTCTCGGCCTCCCCCATGGCTTTGCCGATGACGGAGATCTGCTCTTCCCATGTGATGGTCCACGGCTGCTCTGCGTAGGCAACCACGGGCGCGAAGCTGTTCAAAGCGTCGAACTGCTGCTGGGTGATGCCCGACCACGGAGCAAGAATGAGGTCGGGGTCCAGAGCGAGAATTGCTTCGACGTTCAGCTCGGTTCCACCGGCGAACTGCTCCGGTAGCTCTGCGCCCACGTCGTTGACGGCGTCGTTCACCCACGGCAGGTAGCCCGAATCATCGCTGCCCCAGGGGTATTCCTCCATGCCCACCGGGACGGTTCCAAGTGCGATGGCCGTTTCCGCGGAACCCATCCCGAGGGTCACGATGCGCTCGGGCTTGGAGGTGACGACAGCCTGGCCGAGCGCCGAATCGATCGTCACGGCCTCGAAGTCTGCGCCGGTGTCGGATCGGGCGGTGTCGGTCGACGAACTGCATCCGCCGATCACCAGGACTGCGGCCAGCACACCGGACAACACCGCTGTGCGTCGACGAGAAACGAGATGCATCGAGAGCCTTTCGATATATAAATCCGACAAAGAATAGGCTTACCTTATCTGAAATTTCAATTGTCATGAAACTTCGAGTCGCCCCGCCGGAGCTTTTGTCCACACCGGCCATGGGTACGGTGGAACTCATGAGCCTCCCCCGCCCGGCCTACGATCGAACCGCCGTGGTGACCGGCGCATCGTCGGGAATCGGCGAAGCAATTGCACGCGAGCTCGCCGCCCGGGGCCACGGCGTGACACTCGTGGCGCGTCGGGCCGACAAATTGACCGCCTTGGCCGAGGAACTTGCCGCTCGCGGAGTGCGCGCCGAGGTTCTGCCCGCGGACTTGTCGGTCAGGGCGGATCGAGCGAACCTCCTCTCTCGCGTCGAGGCCCTCGGACTGACGCCGGACATCCTCGTCAACAATGCGGGCCTGTCGACGCTCGGGCCCGTTGCGGAATCGGATCCGGACGCCGAACTGAACATGATCGAGGTGGACGTCGCGTCGGTTGCAGACCTGTGCAGCAGATTTCTGCCGGGGATGACCACCCGCCGCACAGGTGCTGTGCTCAACGTCGCCTCCACCGCTGCGTTCCAACCGCTGCCGGGCCAGGCGGGCTACGGGGCATGCAAAGCGTTCGTGCTGGCGTACACGCAAAGTCTCGTCGGCGAGCTGAAAGGCTCGGGCGTGACCGCGACTGCACTGTGCCCGGGCCCCGTGAACACCGGATTCGGCGAAGCCGCTGGGTTCGCGAAGGACGACGCCGAGGCCGCACTACCGAAGGTCATGTGGGTCACCGCGGAGGTGGTCGCGAAGACCGCTGTCGACGGTATGGCCAAGGGACAGATGGTCGCGATTCCCGGCTTGGCCAATCGCATCGGGTCCATTTTCGCCGCGGTGACTCCGCGAACCCTGCTGGTGCCCGCACTCGCTCGTATTCACCCGGGACTTCGAAAGGAGTCTCGTTCGTGAACCGCGAATTCTCGGTATCCGACAGCGTCGTCGTGAACGCCGACGCATCGGTGCTGTACGACGCCATCAGCGATCCGACCAAGATGGGCTCGTGGAGTCCGGAAAACCTGGGCGCGGTCGTGTTGGACCCTCGCGGCGGCGCGTACGTCGGAATGACGTTCGACGGCCACAACAAACGAGGCAGGGTACGGTGGATCACCAGATCGACTGTCACGGTGGCAGATCCAAGCAAGGCATTCGAGTTTCGGGTCTACGCCATCGGTGCGAAGTCGCCGAGATTCAAGGGCGCCAACGCGACGTGGCGCTACGACTTCGAACCGGTACCCGGCGGCACCAAGGTGACCGAAACCTGGACAGATGATCGCCGAAAGTGGCCTGATGCACTGACTTTCGTGTTCGACAAGATCGTCACGAGCGGCCGGACATTCCCGCAGTTCCAGCGCCGCAACATCGCGAAGACGCTCGCGAACCTACAGAAGCACTACGCCTGAGCTCGTCGAACATAGCCGTCGACCAGAAAGCCGATCCCCTGCATGTACACCTCCTTTGTCGTGCCTTTCGGCTGCTGATTCGACGCAGCCACGAGATGCGGGAAGTTCTCGCTGCCTAGGTCGTTGACGCGCTGAGCCAACGGCGACAGGTCGTCCTCGCGTCGGGGTTCGGTGGCCGCAAGATTGAGGATTGCACCGAGCGTGTAATTCCACAGAGCTCGGTACAAAACCATTCCCTCGGCCGGAGACAAGCCGAGTTCTGCTGCAGCGCCCAATATTCGATCGACGAGCCACAACGCACCAGCTCCCCCGCGATTGCCCGTCCGCAGCACATCGGCGATCCAGCGGTCTGCGACGAGCACATCGAAGACGTCGCCGATGAGCTTCTCCACTCGAGTTCGTGGATCCTCGGGCAAGTCGGTGGACGGGAATGTCGCGGAGACCTCGTCCAGTACGAGCGCCAGAAGATGCTCCCGATCCCCGACATGCCGGTAGAGCGCCATCGGCGACACTCCGATCTCCGATGCCAGCGCCCGCATGCTGAAACCATCGATACCGTCCGCTTCGAGTTGGGCCCTCGCGGCCGCGACTATCGTCGCGCGGTCGACTGTCGGCGGCCTTCCGCGACGGGGCGTTCGAGTGCTCACTCGTGCAGTCAACCATGCGTCGTCGGCATTGCACCTCGGGCTTGAGTAAGGTAAACCTTCTTAATTATGAGACAGCGTATACAAACTCAGGGGTTGGTCCTTACTGCCGCAGCGCTTGCGCAGTTCCTCGTCGCATTCGACATGTCCGTCATGAACGTCGCTCTGCCCGACATTCAGTCCTCGCTCGGCTTCGGCAGCGCCGACCTGTCCTGGGTCATCAACGCCTACGCATTGGCCTTCGGCGGACTGCTGTTACTCGGCGGCCGGTTGTGCGACGTGTTCGGGACGCGTCGAATTCTGCTTGTCGGCTTCGTCATCTTCGGTGTCGTGAGCGCAATCGGCGCACTAGCGACGGACCCGTGGATGCTCGTCGCGGCCCGGGCCGTTCAGGGCGTCGGCGCGGCGTTGATCGCGCCCGCCGGGCTCGCGG
Organism: Rhodococcus sovatensis; assembly: GCF_037327425.1. NCBI lineage: Bacteria > Bacillati > Actinomycetota > Actinomycetes > Mycobacteriales > Nocardiaceae > Rhodococcus > Rhodococcus sovatensis. The sequence continues at coordinate 3,358,424 of NZ_CP147846.1, forward strand.
CGTTGAGTTCGACATTCCCCATCGGCAAGGAACGTTCGAAGGCGTTCGGGATCGGCGCGATGGCATCCGCAGGCGGCGGGGCGATCGGCGTCGTGCTCAGCGGACTGCTCACCGATGCCGTCGACTGGCGATTGGTCATGTTCTCGGCGGTTCCGTTCGCAGTGATCGCGGGCATCGCTGCGTATATCGGAATGCCCACCCATGTCGGCGAGCATCGCGGTGGCGTCGATATCTTGGGAGCACTGCTGGCAACGTCAGCGTTGATCCTGCTCGCCTACACCGTCGTTCAGACCGAATCCCGTGGGTGGTCCGACGGCTACGTGCTGGCCGGCTTCGGCCTGACGCTCGTGCTGCTGGCAGCATTCACCCTCGCAGAGACGCGAGTGCAGACTCCGCTCGTACGCTTCGCCACGGTGCGGCGACCTCGAATCGCTATGGCCAACACCATCATGTGCATCCTCTGCGCCGCACAGTTCAGCGGGTTTTTCTTCGTCTCGCTGTACCTGCAACACGGACTCGCATACTCGCCGACGAGAACGGGACTCGCATTCCTCCCGTTCTGCATCGGGCTCGTGGTCGCCATCATCGCCTCGACGAAACTGCTGCCCAGACTCGGTGCGAAGCCACTGCTCACCGCCGGCACTGCGCTCGCATCGATAGGCTTGCTCTGGTTCTCCCGCATGGAGGTCGACGGCGACTTCCTCGCCACGTTGCTCGGACCGTCACTGGTACTCAGCATCGGAATCGGGCTCAGCTTCATGCCACTGTCCAATATCGCCACCGCAGACCTGCCCGCCGACGAAGTAGGCATGGCGTCGGGGCTTCTCAGCACCTCGCGTCAGATCGGCGGGTCGATCGGACTTGCAGCACTTGTCAGTATTGCAGCGGCGTCGACTGCGAGGTACGACGGCGCGCCCCTCGACGGGCTTGTGCACGGCTACAGCACGGCACTGCTCGCGGGCGCCGGACTACTCGCAGTCGGGTTCGTGCTGTCGCTGGTGTTCCCGAAACCCATCGACAACGGAATCGTGACTCCTGCGGAGAATCTCGAAACCTCGGTCTAGGACCGCTCGAACAGCCCACGGACGTAGGCAGCCTGACCGGCGTGCTGAAGATCGTCGGACACGACGGACACCAGCCGAACCCCCAGGGTCACCGGCGGATCCCAATTGTCGTCGACGACGCGGTCGAGGTCTGCGGCACTCAGGGATTCGACATAGGCAGCGGTTTTCGCGTGGACAGCGGCGTGATACTCGCGCAACAGATCCGCGCCGGTCGTGACAGCCGCGACGTCCTCGGTGTTCTGTCCATACCCGATGGCGTCGTCGTCGAACGGCAACCCGAACCGGGTGTTCCATCCGTCCGCGGTCCATACCTGCTCGCTACCCGCAACGCCGGCAACGTGGTCGTCCTGCACTCGCGTGAGGTGCCAGATCAACCAAGCGATCGTGTTCGCGCCCGTGTCCGGGCGGTAGACGAGCGCCGGCGCGGGAACCTCGTCGAGGGTGTCGTCGACGATGCCCTTGATCCGCTCGAACGCGTCGATCAGTACTTCGGCTTGGTTCACGGGCCGGGTCCTTTCGTCGTGCGGTGCGTGCGGCTCCGCCGCAGTGGCGTGGTGCGGCTCCGCCGCAGTGGCGTGGTTAAGTGCGTTCCAGTGCACCCAACCACGCCACTGGGGTCGCATACCCAGCCTCGGAATTTTCATCACCACGAGCCCTGTTGGACTCACCATGAAGGCAATCACGTATTCCCGCAACGGCGACTCATCCGTATTGAACCTCGTGGACCGAGACGTCCCCGAACCAGGTCCGGGCGAGGTACGCGTCAAGGTCACAGTCTCGGGCGTCAACCCGACCGACTGGAAGAACCGGACCGGGGCAACCGGACAGCTCGCCTTCGACGAAGTGTCCCCGAATCAGGACGGCGCAGGAATCGTCGATGCTGCTGGGGCAGGCGTGGAAGGACTCGCAATCGGCGACAGGGTGTGGCTCTACCTCTCCCAGCACCAACGCCCCACCGGAACCGCACAGGAATACACCGTAGTGCCCGCTGAGCACGTCGTACGCCTACCCGAGAACGTCAGCTTCGACGTCGGCGCCTCCCTGGGTGTACCCGCGATGACGGCTCACCGCGCGCTGACGGTCTCCGAGGACGGACCGACACGGCTGCATCCTGGAGCACTCGAGGGCAAGACCGTGCTCGTGGCCGGCGGCGCGGGTGCCGTCGGGCATGCGGCGATACAGCTGGCGCGATGGGCCGGAGCGACCGTCGTCACGACCGTGAGCGGGCCGGAGAAGGCTTCGCTCGCCGCTGCTGCGGGCGCCCATCACGTCGTGAACTACAAGACCGGAGACGCTGCAGCCGAGATCCGCGCAATTGCACCGGACGGCGTCGACCTGATCGTCGAGGTTGCGCCCGCGCAGAACGCAGAACTGAATTCCGCAGTGGCGTCGACCCGCGCGTCCATCGCCATCTACGCCAACAACGGCGGCGACACGGTCACCCTCGACGTCCGACCGAACATGGTCCGGAACGTCAGATACCAGTTCATCCTGCTCTACACCGTCGGGGAGGCAGCGCTGAAAGCCGCCGAGCACGATGTCAACAACGCCGCAGCAGCGGGTGCGCTCGACGTCGGCGAGGACGCCGGACTGCCGATTCGACGATTCCCCTTGGCCGACACCGCTGCTGCTCACGATGCAGTGGAGAACGGTTTCGTCGGCAAGGTTCTGATCGACGTGCAGTAACCCCCAGTGGCACGGTTGAGTGCGCCCCAGTGCACTCAACCGTGCACTGCGGCGGAGCCGCCATCTTTGCCGAATCGGCAAACAATGTTGCGAATGTTGGTGAGAGTCGGCATCCTGGTGCCATGCACACACACGACGAGCAGCCCGTATTCGACCAGCCGTTCTGGGACAACCTCTACACCGAGCAGGCGCAGCGGTGGAGCGGCAACGCCAACCCCGTTCTCATCGCCGAGGCCTCCAAGCTCACACCCGGAACTGCATTGGACATCGGCAGCGGAGAGGGCGGAGATGCCCGCTGGCTCACCGACCACGGCTGGACCACCACCGGCGCCGACATCTCCGAGGTCGCCATCGAGCGAGCCCGCGCCCATCAAGGCGAACGCTCCATCGAGTGGCTGCACCGCGACCTGCTCGAGTGGGAGCCCGAGAAGCAGTACGACCTGGTCACCGCGCACTTCTTCCAGCTGCCTCCGCATCAGCTCGGCCCCGCGTTCACCCGGTTCGGCAACGCTGTATCGCCCGGTGGGCACTTGCTGATCGTCGGCCACAGCCCGCACGACGCTATTGCGTCACAGCACAAACACGGCGATATGCTGTTCGACGTCGACACGATTACCCAACTGTTCGACGCCACCGAGTGGACAGCCGTCGTCGCCGAGGACCGGGTTCGTCCCGGTGTGGACCCCGATGGATCTCCGGCCGAGCGTGCGGACACCGTGGTCCTGCTGCGCAGAAAGTAGTTTCTACACTAGGTCCGGTGCCGCTCCCGTTGAAGTTCTATCTTCCGCTCGCTATCTCGATGATCGCCGCCATGATCATCTTGTTCACCCCTGCGTCGGGAGTGCCCACCGGATTCGAGCACAGCGACAAGATCATTCACTTCGCTCTGTTCGCAGCACTCGCCTACTCGTCCCGGGTCGCGACGATCTCCGCGGCCCGGACTGCGGTGTGGACGGTTACGTTCGCCGGGCTGTCGGAAGTGCTCCAAGCGATTCTGCCTCTCGGCCGCAGCGGCTCGGTGTCGGATGCCCTGTTCGACGTCCTCGGAGTCATTGCGGGCCTGGTGCTTGCCGTCGTCGTCGCCCCTGCTCGACCGGCTATACACTGAAAGGACGCTCCGGGGGTTCTCGGCTCGCACGCCACCTCCGGAAGGGTCATCATTACCTCGACGTCCGCACCGCATGACATCTACCTCGTTCCACCGGAGCAGGACACCGCCGACCCGGTCACCGGGGAGTCGCCCGAATCCGCAGCACGCCTCAGCGACCGCACCGACGTCGTCAAGTTCGACGGCCGATTCACACTGAGCATCACCTCGACCACACCTCACCAGGCAATGGTCGAGGATCTTCTGTTCATCCGATCGGCTCTCGACCACGCAGGCATCAGGTATCTGCTGGTTCGCGGCAACGACGAACGCCCTGTCATCGCGGTGGATGTCACGGCGCGTCTCGAGCTCGAAACCGCCCTGGTCGACGCCTGCCTGCGCGAGCCGTTCTATGCCAAGACCGTCGACGTCAAGCGAACCAAAGCAGTCCTCGTTGCCGACGGCGCCCTGTCCCCGGCCCGAGACGCCCGCATCTTTCGGTTGTACCGCCCCCGCATCGAACCTGTCAGCTCGTTGTACTACGGCGCGTCGACGGCTGTTCAGATCGAGCTCTGGTCGTTCTCACCGACAGAAATCCAACTTCCGGTCGAGAACTCACTGACCCGTCGCAGCATCCGGCCCAACGAGGCCGTACGCGGAACCGTCGAGCGGTTCGGCAAGACCTGGCCCACCATCGAGAACATGTTCGCCGACCACGCGTCGGACATCAATTTCGACATCGACATCGTGTTCTCCTGGGTCGACGGATCTTCGGCCGAGTTCCAGGCGCAGCGGGCCAGGCGCATGCAGAACTACATCGTCGGCGAGGGAGATTCTTCTGCCGCACGTTTCCGACAGATCGACGAGCTGAAGTACGCACTGCGTTCCATTCACATGTATGCGCCATGGATTCGGCGGATCTTCGTTGCAACGGATTCCCAACGGCCGGCCTGGCTCGCCGACGATCCTCGGGTCACCTTCGTTCCGAGCGAGACGTTCTTCGTCGACAAATCTGTTCTGCCGACGCATAATTCGCAGGCAGTGGAGAGTCAGCTCCACCATATTCCGGGATTGTCCGAGCACTTCCTGTACTCGAACGACGACATGTTCTTCGGCCGTCCGGTCGGTCCACAGATGTTCTTCTCCCCCGGTGGAATCAGCATGTTCATCGAAGCACCCATCCGAATCGGATTGGGCTACAACGACGAAGACCGCAGCGGATTCGAAAACGCTGCCCGCGTCAACCGTCGACTTCTGCAGGATCGGTTCGGGCTCATGACGACTCGACACCTCGAACATGCTGCGACACCACTTCGGAAGAGCGTCCTACGGGAAATGGAAAGCGAGTTTCCCGACGAGTTCGCTGCTACCGCAGCAAGTGTGTTCCGCGCAAGCACCAACATCTCGGTAACAAATTCGCTGTACCACTACTACGCCCTGATGAGCGGGCGGGCGGTGGTCCAACGCGACGCCAAGGTCACCTACATCGACACCACAGCGCACTCGGGGCTACGCGCGATGGACAGCCTGCTGCCGAAGCGCGCGGTCGACTTCTTCTGCCTGAACGACGGGAGCTTTCCCGAGGTCGATCTGAAAGTACGCACCCGTCGCGTCACGGCGTTCCTCGATCGGTACTTCCCGATCGTGGCTCCCTGGGAAACGTAGTTCACCCGGGGCGATCTGCGACGAAAACAATGCACTGATCGCACCGGGTAAGCAGGTCGTGCGTGCACGAGATCACGTGTACCAGAAATCGCTCGGACGCTTCCAGCTCCGCCCTCTGTGTACGGATGGCCGCAAGCCTGTGTTCGATCACCGCCGCTCTGTCCGGTTCGCGTCTGTGCAAGACCAGGCGTATCTCCGACAGGCTCATTCCCACCCGCCGACATGCGTGAAGGACGCGGAGACGGTACAGATCCTCGTCGCTGTAGTCGCGGTGGCCCACCGATGTCCGCCGGGGACTGACGACGCCAATCTCGTCCCAGTAGCGCAGCACATGGACCTGAGTTTCGAGCAGGCGCGACACCTCTCCGATCTTCACCCGATCATTATCGCTTGACCTCGGGTCGACCTGAGGTTCTATTTTCGCAACATGAACCCAATGCCCGATGCAGTCCATGTCACCATCGACGGCGTAGACGTTGCGACCTACACTCTCGAGCCCGCGATCTCTTCACCGATCGGCGATGTCGTGTTCTGCCACGGAACACCGTGGTCGTCTCGAATCTGGTCGGCTGCAGCACGACATCTCAGCGCTACCTACCGAGTGTTCCTCTGGGACATGCCCGGCTACGGACGGTCGATGGACGACGCAGCAGCTCCCGTCGATCTGTCCAGCCAAATGCGGCGCCTACCTCGATTACTGGAGCACTGGCACCTGGACAAACCACACGTCGTCGCTCACGACGTGGGCGCAAGCGTCGCGCTCGGCGCACACCTACTTCATGGAAGTCAGTACTCGAGCCTGTTTCTGTGGGATCCGGTGATTCTCGAACCGTGGGGGTCACCGTTCTTCGGACTCGTCGCCGAGAACTCTGCCGTGTTCGCCGAATTACCAGCTCCTCTTCATGCCGCGCTCGTCAAGGAGTACATCGCCGGTGCCGCACGTAACATGCTCTCCGACACATGGATCGACGAGCTGAGCGCACCGTGGATGAGCACTCGCGGACAGTCGGCGTTCTACCGACAGATCGAGGCGTTGCGCCCCGAGCACACCCGACCTATCGCCGACGGTTTGCAGCACACGCGCTGCGCAGTGAAAATTGGCTGGGGTGAACAAGATCCATGGATACCTGTGGCACAGGCCGTCGAACTGGCGCGTCTGCTGCCGAATCAGCCGGGCATCGTCAGGCTGGGCGAGGTAGGCCATCTCGCACCGATCGAGGCTCCCGAGATCGTGAACTCCGCACTCGAGGACTGGATCGGTACCGCAATGGAGTGAGGAGTCAGATACTCACTCTCGAACTGCGGGTGCTGTCGGCGATGCGGACACCGGAGTTGGTCAGTCTGCGGGCGACCTCATCGGCAGAAACGTACTCACCCACCGTGTCATAGGAGCCTATCGGCACCACCGAGTGCACGACCGTGTCGTCGTAGACATGAACCAGGTTGAAGGCCTGCGCACCATCGCGGCCCCGGATCGCACCCGGTTCCACATTGAGGTCCTGCGTGTAGCAGGTCGCCGACGCGACCGACACCGGAATGCCGGCGAACGTCGCCGTCGTCGAATAGTGAAGGTGACCAGCGAGAATCGAGCGGACGTCGGTTCCGCGCACGACGTCGGCGAGGCCCTTCTGATCGAGCAGTTCGACGAGAACGGCGAGATCGAGCACCGCCGGGACCGGAGGATGGTGCATCGCAAGGATCGTTCCGAACTCCGCGGGCGTCGCGAGAACACCGGCGAGCCAATCCATTTGCTCGGCTGTCACTTCACCGTGATGGTGGCCGGGAACAGTCGAATCGAGGGTGATCACGCGCAATCCGTCGATGTCGTGCACCCGGTCCACCGTGCCCGTCGACGGCTCCTGGTCCAGCAGCCGGGCACGAAAGGCAGCCCGATCGTCGTGATTGCCCATCGCCCAGATGACCTGAGCGCCGAGGGCCTCCGCGACCGGTTCGACGAGGGCACGAAGTGCGTCGTACGCGGCTGGTTCGCCGCGATCGGTCAAATCGCCGGTGAAGACCAATGCGTCGGGCCGAACTCCCGACGCCTCGACGTCACCGAGAAGTCGCTGCAGAGTTGCGGTGCTGTCGACCCCGCCGTAGAGCTGCCCACGTTCGACGAGGTGGGTGTCACTCAAATGCAGCAGGCAATGATTCGGGCGTGGGTGCTCCGCCGTCCGAGCCTTCATCGGTAACTCGCTTCCGATCGGCTATCAGTGGGGACGCTGATCGCGTGGCCCTCGTGCATCACCCTAGTCAAGCTGCCTGAGAGAAATGCTGTGGGTACGACACACCAACGAGGAAAGAACTCCGGGCGCAGACGCACTACGTTGAAACCAAACGTCCACCTGAGAGGAACCCATGAAGATCACTCGCACCAGAGCTGCGGCAGCCACGGTCACCGTGGCGGCAGGCATGATGCTGAGCGCAGGTACGGCAGCCGCCCAGGAACTACCCACCGTCGTGCTGGCCCACGGGGCATTCGCCGATACCTCGAGCTGGGACGGAGTGGCAGGCGAGCTGCGCGAGCGCGGGTATAGCGTCGTCACCCCCGACAATCCGCTCCGCGGTCCCGGCTACGACTCCGCAGCCATCGAGCAGGTAGTCGAGGACATCCCCGGTCCAGTCGTTCTCGTCGGACATTCCTATGGCGGAACCGTCATCACCAACACGCACGCGGACAACGTCACTTCGCTGGTCTACGTGGCGGCTTTCGCACCTGCGGCGGGCGAACCTGCCGCGCTCGCCCTCGACCCGTTCCGGTTCGGACTGACTTCTCTGCTGCCGCCGGTGCTCGGCGTAGGCGTCGTCGACGATTCGACGAACATTCTCGGCAAGAACGTCGACTCGTACATCACGCCTGCACTGTTCAAGCAGTACTTCGCCCCTGACGTCACCGACGAGCAAGCCGCGAAGATGATCGCGAATCAGAAGTCGATCGCTGCAACCGCACTGATCGAACCGAGCGAGCCGCCGTCCTGGGCAGACACACCGAGCTACGCATTGATCCCACAGCAGGATCGGATCATCCCGCCCGCGGCGGAGAAATTCATGGCCGAACGCGCGGGCGCCCAGATCACCGAGGTACCGGGGTCCCACGCGATCCTGGTGTCGAACCCGGGTGCCGTGGTGGATCTGGTGGTCGCGGCCTCGTAGTCAGTCCGCGGCCATGTGTCGAGCGCTCCGCAGTGGCACGGTTGAGTATGTGGGAATGCACTCATCCGTGCCACTGCGGCGGAGCCGCACCGAGGATTTACCGGGACAGCACCCGCAGATGCTCGTCCGCACCGCCGAGGGTGTGCTCGATCGCGACGAGCCGACTCACGTAATGCCCGACAGGATATTCGGCGGTGACGCCGATGCCGCCGTGCAGCTGGATGGCCTCCTGGCCGATCTTGCGTGACGACCGTGAGACCTGCAGCTTCGCCCTCGACGCCACCTTCCGATCGACGATGTCGTCGGCAAGATTCATCGTCGCGTAGAGCGCCATGCTGCGTGCCAGCTCGAGCAACACATACATGTCTGCCGCACGGAATGTCAGCGCCTGGAACTTGGCAAGCGGAACCCCGAACTGCTTGCGCTGCTTGAGATAGTCGGTGGTGAGCCGCAGCGCTTCTTCCATCGCACCCACAGCCTCGGCACACAGCGCGGCCTGCGCCTTCACTTCTGCAGCCACGATGGCGTCCGTCGCGTCCGATCCATCACCCAGCGGCTCGGCGGCCACGTCGGACAATGTTATCTGCGCTGCCCGCTGACCGTCGTGAGTCCGGTACGCCTTCCGCTCGAGTCCCGTTGCATCGCCGTCGACCAGAAACAGCCCGCTACCTCCGCCGGGCAACGCCGCGCTGACGACGAAGACGTCGGCACTGCCTCCGTGCTGAACCGGATTCTTGACGCCGTTCAGCGACCAGGACCCACCGTCCTCCGACGCGGTTGTGTCAACCTGAATATCAGGCCACCGACTCCCGGACTCGTTGTGCGCGAACGCAAGCAGTGTGGATCCTTCGGCGACTGAAGGCAGAACCCGTGCGCGCTGATCGACCGAACCGACAGCAGAGATCAACCCTCCCGGCAGGAGCACTGCATCGAGAATCGGCTCCGGCGCAAGCCGTCGACCCACCTCGGTCATGACGGCCATGATCTCCACAGGACCGGCGTCCATTCCGCCGTCGTCCTCGGCGAAGGTGAGCCCGAGCAATCCGACCTCGGCCAGTTGTTTCCAGACGTCTTTCGACCATCCAGGCTCTTCGGCAACGATCTTGTTGCGCTTCTCGGTGTCGTACGCACGGGCGAGAACCTCACGCGTGGTGTCCCGAAGGAGTTTCTGTTCTTCGTTCAGTTCGAAATCCATTGTTCCGCCTTCACAATCCGAGAATCGTCGACGCGATGATCTGACGCTGCACTTCGTTCGATCCGCCGTAGATCGACACCTTGCGATAGTTGAGGTAGGTCGGCACCGATCGCTGCGCCCATCCCGGACTCTCGATGTCCTCCCCCGCCTCGTAGGGCAGCGAATCCGGTCCGGCGATATCCATCAGCATCTCGGTCGCCGCCTGCTGCAACTCCGATCCGCGCAGCTTCAGAATCGACGACGCCGGGTTGGGCTTGCCGTCTTCGGAGCTCGACACCATCCGCAGCTGAGTGAGTTCGAGTGCAAGAACCTCGTTTTCGAGTTCGGCGAACCGTGCCGCAAAGATCGGATCCTCGAGGAGTGTGCCGCCGCCGACCTTGGTCGCCGCGGCGTACTCCTTCGCGAGATCGAGACGGACCTTGGTGTGCCCGACGCGCGCAACCCCCGTACGCTCGTTTCCGAGCAGGAACTTCGCGTAGCTCCAGCCTTGGTTTTCCTCGCCGACAAGGTTTTCGGCGGGAACACGGACATTGTCGAAGAACACTTCGTTGACCTCGACGCTGCCATCGATCAACCTGATCGGGCGCACCGTGATCCCCGGTGTGTTCAGGTCGATCAGCAGGAATGAGATACCCGCCTGCTTCTTCGGTGCGTCCGGGTTGGTTCGCACCAACGCGAAGATCCAGTCGGCATACTGCCCGAGCGTCGTCCACGTCTTCTGTCCGTTGACGAGATAGTCGTCGCCGTCACGCAGAGCTGTCGTCCGCAGAGATGCGAGATCGGAGCCTGCCTCGGGTTCGGAGAATCCCTGGCACCACCAGATGTCGAGATTCGCCGTCTTCGGAAGGAACTTCTCCTTCTGCTCCTGCGAGCCGAACGTCGCGATGACCGGACCCACCATCGACGCATTGAACGCCAGCGGTTCCGGTACCGAAGCTCGCTGCATCTCGTCGAGCCAGATGTGACGTTGCACGGGCGTCCAATCCCGCCCACCGAACTCGGTAGGCCAATGTGGGACGGCCAGACCGTTGGCATTGAGGATTCGCATCGTCTTCACCACGTCGTCGCGGCTCAGTTCGACGCCCACCCTGGTCTTCTCGCGAATCTCCGCGGGAATCTCGGTGGTGAAGAACGTCCGCATCTCGTCGCGAAATGCAGCTTCCTCTTCTGTCAGGGCAAGATTCATGAGATCCCTCCGCTATTTCCACTGTCGTCATTGACGTCCTACTCGACCGTACTCCGGGGTCAACTGCGATAATCTTCGCCCACTATGACTTTTCTGGCGCTGGTTCGGCACGGTGAAACCGATTGGAATTTGCACGGCCGTCTCCAGGGCAGCTCGGACATCCCGCTCAACGCGACGGGACGGGCACAGGCACGCGAGGCCGTCTACGAACTCGAAGACCATCCTTGGGAGGTGCTGGTGAGTTCGCCGCTGTCGCGGGCAGCCGAAACCGCCGACATCATCGGCGGGCACCTCGGTATCTCGCGTACCGCCACCTATCCCGATCTCGCCGAGCGCCATTTCGGTTCCGCGGAGGGCTTCACCGACTACGACGCCTATTCCCACTGGCCCCACGGGCGATACCCGGGCCTCGAACCGCGACACGAGATGATCGTCAGGGGCGTCCGCGCAGTCGACGAGCTGGCCGCCACTCACCCCACCGCGTCGGTCATCGCGGTGGCCCACGGGGGCATCATCCGCGGAATACTGGAAGCTCTGCGCGGAGTACCGTCGCCACGGATCCTCAATGCAGGCGTGTCGACGCTCGTCCACGACGGTTCCGAATGGACCGTGAAGACCATCAACGGCGTCCCGACGCGAAGGTTGTGGTGAACCGTGTACATCGAACGACGCATTTCCGAACTGGGTTTCGTACTTCCCTCCGAGGCCCAGGCGCCTCCTGGCTTCGAATTCTCGTTCGAATGGGTACGGGTGCGTGGCAACCGGATGTTCGTGTCCGGACACTCGCCACAACGGCCCGACGGTTCGCTCGCAGGACCGTTCGGCGCGGTCCCGTCCGAAGTACCGCTCGACGCGGCGACGGACGCCGCGCGTGATGCAGCCCTCGCAGCTCTGGCGAGCGTTCATCGAGCAATCGGAGACCTCGACCGGATCAGCGCATGGTTGACCGTCACCGGAATGGTCAATGCCGATCACGGGTTCACTCAGACGACGACCGCCATCAACGGTTTCTCCGATCTCGTTCTTCAGGTGTTCGGACCGGAGGTCGGTGCTCATGCACGGACGGCGATCGGAGTGGCAGCGCTCCCGATGAACAATGCCGTGGTTGTATCGGCTGAGATCGAGATCGACGGCTGAATATTCTTCAGGTCAGGGAAGGCGTCCCACATGCTCCGCAAGGTCCTCGCGTTGCTGGCCGCGATCGTCGCGTTGTTGGCGATAGCCGGTTGTGGATCGTCCTCTGCCCCGTTGATCGATCGGATCACCGACGACGGCGTGCTCGTCGTCGGTACCGAGGGCACGTACAGCCCGTTCAGCTTCCAGGGTGACGACGGCCAGTTGACGGGCTACGACATCGACGTGGTCAACGCGGTGGCCGGTGAACTGGGTGTACGCGTCGAGTTCGTGCAGACGCCGTTCGACTCCATCTTCGCCGGACTCGAATCGGAGCGCTTCGATCTGATCGCGAATCAGGTGACGATCAATCCTGCCCGGCAGAGTTCATACGACCTGTCGAAGCCCTACACAGTGTCCGAGGGCGAGATTCTCACCGCCGCGACCGACTCGTCGATCACGTCCGTCGCCGACCTCGCCGGAAAGACGACAGCGCAGTCGTCGACGAGCAACTGGGCAGAGGTCGCCGCCGACGCGGGCGCGAACGTCGAGGCAGTGGAGGGGTTCGTCCAGGCCGTCACCCTCGTCAAGGACGGGCGCGTCGACGCCACCGTCAACGACAGTCTCGCCATCGCCGAGTACCTGAACCAGACCGGTGACACCGGAGTGAAGATCGCCGCACAAACCGGCGATACCAGCTATCAAGCGTTCGCAGCTCGCAAGGACAGCGGTCTGATGAGCGAGATCGACGCCGCGATCGACACCCTGCAGGCCGACGGCACACTCGCGCAAATTTCCGAGAAGTACTTCGGCTCGGCCGTCGCGGCACCCACGGCGGACACTCAGGCGCCGACATCGCAGGGCGAGAGCTCGGAGCAACAGTCGAAACTCGACCTCATTCTGAACAACCTGTGGCCGATGCTGAAGGCCACGATCACGATGACCATTCCGTTGACGGCCATCAGCTTCGTAGTCGGATTGGTCATCGCCCTCGGTGTTGCGCTGGCACGGATTTCGTCGAACACAGTGCTCGCCGGCCTCGCGCGGTTCTACGTGTCGATCATCCGCGGCACGCCCCTGCTGCTGCAGCTGTTCATCGTCTTCTACGCACTGCCGCAGTTCGGCGTTGTGATCGATCCGTTCCCGGCCGCGGTCATTGCCTTTTCGTTGAACGTCGGTGGTTACGCCGCCGAAGTGATCCGTGCCGCTATCCTCAGCGTGCCGAAGGGCCAGTGGGAGGCGTCGCAGACCATCGGCATGGGGTACCGAACGACGTTGCAACGCATCATTCTTCCCCAGGCCCTACGCACCGCGGTGCCGCCGTTGTCGAACACGTTGATCTCGCTGGTGAAGGACACGTCTCTGGCGTCGACCATCCTCGTGACCGAACTGCTGCGCGTGGCCCAGCTCGCGGCGGCACCGACCTTCGACTTCTTTGCGCTGTACAGCGTTGCTGCCCTGTACTACTGGGTTATCTGCATGGTTCTGTCCTTCTTCCAAGGAAAACTCGAAGTTCGACTCGACAGGTATGTGGCGAAATGACCGATCTCCTCGAAGTCAAGTCTCTGAAGAAGTCCTTCGGCGCGGTCGAAGTTCTGAAAGACGTGTCGTTCTCGGTGCCGTCCGGGACTGTCACGGTGATCATCGGGCCCTCAGGTTCGGGTAAGACGACGGTGCTACGAGCGCTGAATGCGTTGGACCCGGCTGACGGCGGGCGCATCCGGATAGGCGACGTCGCCGTGGATTTCGATTCCACGGTCTCCCCCGCACAGTTGCGAGCATTCCGCGCGCAGAGCGGCATGGTGTTCCAGCAGCACAACCTGTTTCCGCACAAGACGGTGCTGCAGAACGTCATCGAAGGCCCGGTGATCGTGCAGAAGCGGGCTCGCGACGAGGCGATTGCCGAGGCCCACCGACTGCTCGACGAAGTGGGACTGGACGTCAAATCCGACCAATACCCTTTTCAGCTCTCGGGCGGCCAGCAGCAACGGGTGGGAATCGCCCGGGCTCTCGCATTGCGACCGAAGCTGATGTTGTTCGACGAGCCGACCTCCGCGCTCGATCCCGAACTGGTCGGCGAGGTCCTCGCCGTTATCAAAGGCCTTGCGGCAGAGGGTTGGACGATGGTGATCGTCACCCACGAGATCAGATTCGCGGAACAGGTAGCCGACGAGGTGCTGTTCATCGAGGGTGGCGTCGTCGTCGAACGCGGCAAGCCTGCCACCGTACTGAGAAACCCAACCGAGGCCAGGACGCGGCAGTTTCTGCAGCGCATTCTGGCCTGAGCGGGCCTTTTGGGGGCTCCGCCCCCAGTGGCACGAATAAGGGCGTTGGAGTGCACTTATCCGTGCCACTAGGTGCGGAGCGCCTAGAGGTGCGGAAGCACCTTGTCGAGCGTGATCGGCAGATCGCGTACCCGCACGCCCGTCGCGTGGTAGACCGCGTTCCCGATGGCTGCCGGTGACCCCACGGTGCCGATTTCTCCGATTCCCTTGCCGCCCATGGGACTCAATTCGTCGTCCTCTTCTTCGACCCACATAGCCTCGACGTCGGTGACGTCTGCGCACACCGGAACGTGGTACTCCGCCAGATCGTGATTCGAGAATCCCCCGAATTCGAGATCGGTGTTGCCCGCCCCCATCAACGCCATACCGAGGCCGAACGTCATACCGCCGATCAGCTGCGACCGCGCGAGCCGTGGATTCATGACGCGTCCGATTCCGAACACACCGAGCATCCGACGCACCCGCACTTCGCCGGTGTCGACGTCGACCTCGACCTCGGCGAACTGAGCACCGAACGCCATTCGCGCCAGATCCTTCTGACCGTCGATCTCCTCGGAGGTCTCCGCAGTCACCTCGGCCGGGCCTATCGCCGCGTCGATTCCACCGACCTTGTCGACGAGCTGGCGGCATGCCTTCGTCACCGCCCACCCCCACGACGAGGTGCCCGAGGATCCTCCCGCACCCGGAGCTGTCGGGAGGGCGCTGTCGCCGAGCTTCAGCTCGACCCGATCGGCTGACACAGCAAGCGCATCGGCTGCGATCTGGCGCAATACCGTTCGAGCGCCGGTGCCGATATCCGACGCGGCGACGGACACCGTGATCGATCCGTCTGCTTCGATCCTCGCCGACGCTGACGACGGGCTGATCAGAACCGGATAGCTGGCAGTTGCGACACCTGAACCGATGAGCTTTCGACCTTCACGCCGATGTCCCGGCCTGGGGTCTCGGTCCGCCCACCCGAATCGCTCCGCGCCCTCGCGAAGGCATTCGACGACGCTGCGTGAGGAAAACAGGTTTCCGCTCGCTGGGTCGACATCGGGTTCATTGCGAATACGAAGCTCGATCGGATCGATCCCGATTGTGTAGGACAACTCATCGATAGCTGTCTCCACGGCGAACATCCCTGGCGCCTCACCGGGAGCTCGCATCCAGCGGGGTGTCGGAACGTCGAGCACGGCCAGCCGGTGCGTCGTTCGACGATTGGGTGCGGCGTAGATGTGCCGCGACGATTCGGCCGTCTGCTCGCAGAACTCGAAGATCTGCGAGGTCTGTTGGAACGTGTCGTGAGCCAGCGCCGTCAAGGTTCCGTCCGCGTCGGCGCCGAGTTGCACGTGGCTGAGGGTGGGCGTGCGGTACCCGACGAGATCGAACAGCGCCTGACGCGGGAGTGCAAGCTTGACCGTCCTGCCCGTCGCGCGCGCGGCCATCACCGCGAGAACCGCATTGGGTCTCGTGCTGCCCTTCGCGCCGAATCCGCCGCCGACGTTCTCGGCGACGACGCGCACGTTCGACGGGTCCACGCCGAACAACGTCGCCAGATCGTCCTGGACACCGGAGGGTGCCTGCGTCGAATCCCACACCGTCAGCACGCCATCGGACCACTGAGCCGTCGTAGCATGGGGCTCCATCGGACTGTTGTGCATCGGTGGCGTCGAATACCAGCGGTCGACTGCGTGGACTGCGGATTCGAGCGCGGACCCCGGATCGCCCACCGTCACATCGGTGGGAAAGCCTGCATTGACGGACTCGGGCGCGAACAACGATGGGTGTTCGGCGCTCAGTTCGTTGTCCGGTTTCGCTTCGTCGGCATAGCTCACCCGCACTCGCGCCGCTGCGTCCCGTGCAGTTTCGAACGAATCAGCGATCACTGCTGCGACGATCTGGCCGCGGTAGGACACTCGATCGGACTGCAGAACAGCGAGTTCCGTGTCCTCGAGCTCGCCGAGCTTCTCCGCGTTCGAGTGCCATAACAGGGTGACCGAATCTTCGGTCTGCACATCCACGACCCGGCCGGTGGGGATCGTCGCCGGCACGTAACAACAGTATGCGGGCGCAGTTTTATTGTGCTGCTCCGCGGCATAGCGCGCCGCGCCGGTCACCTTCGAGGTGCTCTCGGTTCGCTGAATCGGCTGGCCGATCGATGTCGTACTCACTGCTGCACGCTCCGATGGGCTAGATCGGTAAGGGTTTGCGTCACCAGATTGCGCACGAGCGGCACTTTGAACCCGTTGTCTCTCAGAGGCATCGCTGCACGCAGCTCGAGATCGATCGCCTCGCGAAATGCTTCGTGTTTCGCCGAGCGTCCCAGAAGCTCCCCTTCCGCGGTGATCGCCCGCCAGGGTTTGTGTGCAACTCCGCCGAGAGCGATGCGTGCCTCGGTCACCTGCCCATCCTCGACTCTCAACACTGCTGCGACCGACGCCAGCGCGAACGCGTAGGACGCACGGTCACGAACCTTGCGATAGATCGATACAGCCTGCTGCGGAAGCGCCGGAATACTGATTCCAGTCACTATCTCGTCGTGGCCGATGTTGGTGTCGAGATCAGGATCGTGGCCCGCGAGTCGATACAACTCGCCGATGGGGAGCTTGTGCGCCCCGGACGGTCCCACGATCTCGACGACTGCGTCGAGTGCCGTCAACGCGACAGCCATGTCGGACGGGTGCGTCGCGACGCAATGATCGGATGCACCGAGGATCGCTAAGTTTCGGTGATCACCCTCGATCGCGGGGCAACCCGAGCCCGGATCACGCTTGTTGCAGGGCTTGCTCGAATCCATGAAGTAGACGCACCGGGTGCGCTGGAAAAGATTGCCGCCGACGGTCGCCATGTTCCGCAGCTGGCCGGATGCACCGGACAGCACGGCCCGCGACAGCACCGGGTAGCGCGAGCGGACAACCGGGTGGACGGCGAGATCACTGTTGCTGACGCCGGCCCCGACGCGCAGGGAGCCGTCATCGTCGACGTCTATCACGTCGAGCGGCAATTTGCTGATGTCGATGAGCGACGAGGGCTGCGCTGCACCGAGTTTCATGAGATCGACCAGGTTTGTACCGCCCCCGAGAAGGGCTGCGTCCGGATCGGATGCAAGCTTGGCGACCGCGTCTTCGACGTCTACGGCAGCCTCGTAGCTGAAGGTTTTCATTCGCTTGCCTCGAGTACCGCAGGCACGATGCCGGTGTAAGCGCCGCAGCGACACAGATTCCCGCTCATTCGCTCGCGGACCTCGTCGGGCGTCAGCCGAGGATGATCGTCCTCGGTGACTGCGCTCGGCCAACCTTGTTTCGCTTCCTCGATCACCGCGACTGCAGAGCAGATCTGGCCGGACGTGCAGTATCCGCACTGGAAGGCGTCGTTGTCGATGAACGCCTGTTGGACGGGATGGAGACTGTCGCCGTCGGCGAGGCCCTCGACGGTGACGATGTCTCGACCCTGGTAGGCGATGGCCAAAGCGAGGCAGCTGTTGATCCTCCTACCGTCGACCAGGACGGTGCAGGCACCGCACTGACCGTGGTCGCAGCCCTTCTTGGCACCGATGAGATCGAGGTGCTCTCGCAGCGCGTCGAGCAGCGTGGTACGTACGTCGCAGTCCAGCTCGTGGTCGGTGCCGTTCACCCGGAGGGTCACTCTGCTCATGCGCGATCACGTACCCGGGTGGACGGACGGTCAAACGCTCAAACACTGTGGCGCACAATATTGGACAGGCTATCCTCTAGTTCCCTAGTGGCGCGGTTGAGTGTTCAGGAGTGCACTCAACCATGCCACTGCGGCGGAGCCGCACCGAAGACACTGCGGCGGAGCCGCGCCAGCTTCTACGTGAAGCCCAGGATCTCCTCACCCCATGCTCGACGGAGTTCACGGTCCGGGTCCTCGACCTCCTGGTCGTGCTTGTCGATCAGCAGAGTCGTCCTGGATTCCTCGCCGTAGGGAGTCCAGGGGTCGCGGCCGTACGCGAAGTCGATCCAGCGTCGTTGTACCCGAGTGCTGACCTCGAGAGCGGTTCGGTGACCACCTAGCTTGAAGGTCGGATCCTTGGGGACCACGCCGAAGTTGCCGAACACGTACGGCACCTCTGTACCGTGCATCGCACCGAGCCGGGTGATACGCAGGAACGGCGTCGCTTGATCGAAGCGATACAGGAACGTCCGCGCTCGCCTGCTGTGTGCCTCGGCGATCCACAGCGTCGGCATTCGGAACGCTGCGTCCCGCGAGATCTCGAGTGCCGTTCGCTTCTTCGAGTGCTCGGGATACGCCGCTTCGACCTCTATCTCTTCATCGGCTCGCATGTCGGGGTGATCGGCCGCGATCGCCTGGAACATCTCGTGCACCTTGTCCGGCGTGATGGGCATCAGCGGAGACTTCATCAGCTTGAACATCGAGGATTCGTCGTGGTTCGTGCCGATCAGCAGCGGGACCGGATGAGCCAGGCCCTTCTGGAACGCCGCCACCGGGTAGTGCGGTACGAAGTCCCGGTCGACGACGGGTGCCAGCGCAAGCGTCCCCGGCACCTTGGCCGGTATCTCCTGCACCAACTCCCCGCACACCCGAACGAACTCGGACACCGGCAGCCCCCGCAGTTTCGAAGCGTCGACTCCCGCAAGTTCGAGGAAGCGCTCGGCAATGCTCTCGGCCCGTGCTGCGCCGTAGACCGACGTAGCGGGAGAGCTCTCCGCGATGACCCGGTGAAAGAGTCCCTCGGCCGCGGGCGAGACCATCAGCGTGGTCACCGACCCGCCACCTGCGGATTCGCCGAACAGCGTCACCTGCGACGGATCTCCACCGAATTCCGCGATGTTGTCTCGGACCCACTCGAGGGCAGCAACCTGATCGCGCAGACCGAGATTGGAGTCGAAGTCGCCGAACTTCGAGAAGTCCAGGAACCCCAGCGCGCCGAGCCGGTAGTTGACCGTCACCAACACCACCTGGCCCTCGGTGACCAGCTTCCGCCCGTCGTACATCCGTTGCGCGGAAGAACCGAGGAAGTATGCGCCGCCGTGGATCCAGACCATCACCGGAAGGTTCGCGGCCCCCTCCGGAGACCACACGTTCAGGGTCAGGCAGTCCTCGCCGATCGTCAGACCGGGATCGATGGGCAGCGGACCTTGCTCGGTCTGCGGAGCGATGTGCCCGAACGCTGTCGCATCCCGAACCCCGGGCCACGGCGCAGGCTCCCTCGGCGCTCGCAGCCGCAACTCCCCCACCGGCGGCGCCGCGTAGGGCACCCCTTTCCACACCGCGACACCGTCGTCGACGCTTCCCATGACCTGCCCGTACCGGGTCGTCACAATCACCAGACCATCATGCCCCCTCAGGGCCGCTCCGGCCTGCCGCAATCCGGATGTCTCTCTGCCGGCCGTGAGGACTACAGCGACGCCGATCTCGATGCCGCGGATCGGGTGATGAACAGCTTCACCGCCACCCTGTAGATCGACGAAAAAGCCCCGCTCACCTCATCGGTGAGCGGGGCTTTTGTCGAAAGGTCAGCTACGCCGGGGCTTGCCCCGCTTGTCGCCTCCGAACTTGCC
Source organism: Rhodococcus sovatensis (assembly GCF_037327425.1). NCBI lineage: Bacteria > Bacillati > Actinomycetota > Actinomycetes > Mycobacteriales > Nocardiaceae > Rhodococcus > Rhodococcus sovatensis. The sequence goes on from NZ_CP147846.1 coordinate 3,378,383, forward strand.
ACCCCCGCGAGGACCACCACGACCACCGGGAGGACCGGAGTCGGGCGTCAGTTGGATCAACACACCGCTGATCCGAGTGCGCCGCAGCGCTTCCACTGTCTCGTCGGCGAGATCGGCAGGAAGCTCCACCAGAGAATGATCCGGACGAATGCTGATGTGGCCGAAGTCGCTCCGGCGTAGGCCGCCCTCGTTGGCGATGGCTCCGACGATCGCACCGGGAGCAACGCGATGCCGCTTCCCGACGGCGATGCGATACGTCGCCATCTCCTGGCCGGACTTGCGATGATGCGAACTCGCTGCATCCTCGTCGAAACCGCGCGCGGGCCGAGGTTCACGCGGCTCGCGGGGAGCACGTGGGGGCGCGGGCGGCTCAGGCTTGAGCAGGAACGCCTCGCCGTCGCGGGACTGCACGGCCAGAGCGGCAGCGATGTCGGCGATCGGCACGTCGTGATCGCGCTCGTAGTCCTCGATGAGGCGACGAAAGAGTGCAAGGTTCTCGTTGCCGAGGCTCTCGGTGATCGAGTCGCCGAACTTGGTGACGCGCTGCGCATTGACGTCGTCGACGCTCGGCAACTGCATCTCGGTGATCGGCTGGCGCGTCGCGCGTTCGATCGCTTTGAGCAGATGACGCTCCCGCGGTGCAACGAACAGCAACGCCTCGCCAGCGCGGCCGGCACGACCGGTGCGGCCGATGCGGTGGACGTACGACTCGGTGTCGTGCGGGATGTCGTAGTTGATGACGTGTGAAATACGATCCACGTCGAGACCACGCGCTGCGACGTCGGTGGCAACCAGTACGTCGATCTGGCCGTTCTTGAGCTGGTTGATGGTCCGCTCACGCTGGGCCTGCACGATGTCGCCGTTGATAGCTGCCGCGGAGAATCCGCGCGCCCGCAGTTTCTCGGCGAGCTCCTCCGTGGCCTGCTTGGTACGGACGAACATGATCATTGCCTCGAACTCTTCGACTTCGAAGATTCGGGTCAGAGCCTCCAGCTTGCGCTGATGCGCGACCTGAACGTAGCGCTGCGTGATGTTCGGCGCGGTCGAAGTCTTGGTCTTGACCGTGATCTCGACCGGGTCGTGTAGGTACTGCTTGGAGATCTTCCGGATCGCAGGCGGCATCGTGGCCGAGAACAGCGCGACCTGCTTGTACTCCGGAGTGTCGGACAGAATGCGCTCGACGTCCTCCTGGAATCCCATCTTGAGCATCTCGTCTGCCTCGTCGAGTACGAGATACTCGAGCCCGGACAGATCGAGCGTGCCCTTCTCCAGGTGATCGATGACACGACCCGGAGTTCCGACGATGATCTGCGCACCCTTGCGAAGACCGGACAGCTGGATGCCATACGCCTGACCGCCGTAGATCGGCAGGATGTGCAACCCGGGGATGTTGGCCGCGTACTTGCCGAATGCCTCCGCCACCTGCAGTGCGAGTTCACGCGTCGGGGCCAGAACGAGCGCCTGCGGCACCCGGCGCGACACGTCCAGACGGGACAGGATCGGCACCGCGAACGCGGCGGTCTTGCCGGTTCCGGTCTGCGCGAGGCCGACGACGTCGTTGCCTGCCATCAACGGCGGGATGGTGGCCGCCTGAATGGGCGACGGGGTCTCGTAGCCGACGTCGCGCAGGGCCTTCAGGACCCGTTCGTCGATGCCGAGGTCGGCGAAAGTAATCGGTGGCGCCTCGTCGACAGTGGGAGTCACGGCGACAGTGGGCGCATTGTCGGCAGCGGGCGCTTTGTCGGCAGCGGGGGTGCCGTCGATCGGCGCCGATGCCTGCCCGTTCGAAGTGGATTCGTTCGAAGAGGACTCGTTCGAAGTGGACTCGTCAGGGTTCACATCGGCATCCTGATTCGGCTCTGTTGTGCTCATATACAGGCGAGTTTAGTCCCTGTCACTCCTTCCGCAGGACGCAAGTGCCGATAATGCGCTCAGCACGCCCATTCTCGGCTTGTACAGCAACTCGCTGGGCATCGAGCCTCACGAACTGTGACGCGACCAGTTAGGGTCCACTGCGAGTCACACATAACTCCACATGACTGGTCGGAAAATTCGCAAACCGGACACCATCCGTAGTGCAACCCGACTGGGAATGTGATGAAATGCACATCTGTTACGTCATTTTCCCGGAGGGGTCTTACAGTGCGCGAATATTCTGTGCCTGCATCGTTCACAATTCCAGACGATGCATCGATGGCCGATACCGTTTTCCGGCACGAGACGGAGTCCCCGAACATCGTCCCGTTCCAGCGTTTGATCGGTGGGTCGTGGACCGATGTCACAGCATCGCAGTTCGCCAAGGAGGTCAAGGCAGTCGCCAAGGGCCTTATCGCGTCGGGCGTCGAGCTCGGCGATCGCGTGGCGATTCTGTCTGCGACCCGGTACGAGTGGGTCCTTCTCGACTATGCAATCTGGACCGCAGGCGGATGCACCGTTGCGATCTACGAAACATCCTCGGCCGATCAAGCCCAGTGGATTCTGGAGGATTCGGCAACCTCGTTGCTGATCCTGGAAACCCCAGCGCATGCGGAAGCCCTGAAGGAGGTCACCGAGGGTGCCGCCGATCTGCGCGAGGTTCTGCAGATCGATGCAGGGGCCATCGACGAGCTCACCACCCGCGGCGCAGGCGTCAGCGACGAGGACCTTCATGCGCGTCGCCACCAGGTCACCGCGTCTTCGCCCGCGACGCTGATCTACACCTCGGGAACCACTGGCCGTCCCAAGGGCGTACAGCTCACTCACGCCAACTTCTACGCCGAGGTTCAGGCCACGCAGGAGGCGCTGCACGACTCGATGAAGGAGGGCAACCGCACTCTGATGTTCCTTCCGATGGCACACGTGTTCGCGCGTGCAGTCTCGTTCGGAGCGTTCGATTCGAAGGTCACCGTCGGACACACTTCCGACGTCACGACGCTGCTCGACCAGTTCGCGTCGTTCAAGCCGGACTTCATCCTGTCGGTGCCTCGCGTCTTCGAGAAGGTCTACAACTCGGCGAAGCAGAAGGCTCACGACGGCGGCAAGGGTGGCATCTTCGACAAGGCCGCGGCCACCGCCATCGAGTGGAGCGAAGCCAAGGACAAGGGCGGCCCCGGTCTGCTGCTCAACATCAAGCACACGGTGTTCGACAAGCTCGTCTACAGCAAGCTCCGCGCCGCACTCGGCGGCAACTGCGAGCGCGCTGTGTCCGGCGGCGCACCTCTCGGTGCGCGACTCGGCCATTTCTTCCGCGGCGTGGGAATCCCGGTGTACGAGGGCTACGGACTTACTGAGACCAGTGCCGCGATCACCGTCAACACCACCTCCGCTCAGCGCATCGGCAGCGTCGGAAAGCCGCTCAGCGGTCATGCCGCGAAGATCGCCGAGGATGGCGAACTTCTCCTCAAGGGCCCTGTCGTGTTCGGCGGATACTGGCACAACGACAAGGCGACGTCCGAGTCGATCATCGACGGGTGGTTCCACACCGGCGACCTCGGCGCTATCGACCAGGACGGCTACGTCTCCATCACCGGGCGTAAGAAGGAAATCATCGTCACCGCGGGCGGCAAGAACGTCGCTCCTGCGGTACTGGAAGATGCAATGCGGGCAAACGCAATCATCAGTCAGTGCCTCGTCGTCGGCGACGCGAAGCCCTTCATCGGCGCCATCATCACGCTGGATCCGGAAGCACTCCCGGGCTGGAAAGAGCGCCACGGGATCACGGAGGACGTGTCGTTCGCCGAACTGTCGAAGAACGCTGACCTCATTGCCGAGATCGACAAGGCAGTCGCGGACGCGAACAAAAAGGTGTCCAACGCGGAACAGATCAAGAAGTACAAGATACTCGAGCAGGACTTCACCGTCGAAACCGGCGAGCTCACGCCGACGATGAAGCTCAAGCGCAACATCATCCACCAGGAGCGCGGCGCCGAGATCGAGTCGATCTACAGCTAGGTTCCACCCGCGTGTGACGTACAGGCATGTGTCTGTACGTCACACGCGTCTGTATTTCACACCCGTCGGTATTTCAAACGTGTGCGAGTACGAACTCCGCGGCTTCCAGCGAGACCGTGCGGTGCACCTTCTCGTGTAGGAGGTCGTGGCCTGCATCCTCGAACTCCCGCATCCTGGCGCCTGGCACGTTCGGGATCCACGCGCGAACCGCGTCGATCGGCGCCAAGCGGTCGTCGACGCCATGAACCGCTAGCAGCGGCACTGCCGATCTGCTCAGATCAGAAGCCGTGCCCGTGGTCGATTTGGGTGTTCCACACAGGACTACCGAAGTGAATCCGCTCGGATTCTTCTCGAGGGCCGCGATGGCGGTCGCAGCTCCCAACGAATGGCCCATCAGCGCCATCGGTATCCCACTGCGCTCCGAACGAGCGATGTCCGCGAGCTGCAACGCGTTGTCGGCGAGCCCGTCGATCTGAGATGCATCGGACAACTCACCTTCCGTCAACCCATGACCGACGTGGTCGACGGCCCACACGTCGATGCCCTCGTTGTTCATGAGGCGGGCGAACCGATGGTAGTGCCCGCTGTTCTGACCCAAGCCATGAAGAAACACCAGGACGAGACGCGGATGTGCCGTGGTCCACGAACGATAGTGGACGGCACCGGTAGCTCCTTCGAAAAACGGCATTCGACTATTTTGCATGTCGGGGAGTCCTGTCGTTGCATTCACCTACAGTTGTGCGCGTGTTCCTCTTGGGCGGCCGTGTCGTATACAGCGCCAGCGACCTCTCGGCCGCGGCTGCCTGCGAGTACGCGATGTTGCGCACTCTCGACGCCAAACTCGGAAGAATCGAGGCGGTCCGAGACGAGCCGGACCCGATGCTCGAGCGAACCTCCGACCTCGGTCTCGCACACGAGCGGCGACAGCTCGAGGCGTTCCAGACTCGATTCGGCCAGGGCGTGTCGATCATGCCGAGACCCGAACGCACCGAACTCGCGCTCGCCGACGCCAACGCCGCAACCATCGAGACCGCGCTGTGGGGATACGACGTCCTCTACCAGGCAACGTTCTTCGACGGCCGCTTCCTCGGGTTCTGCGACTTTCTGGTCAAGGAGGGCGTCGGCTACTCGGTGTACGACACCAAGCTGTCGCGGCACGCCCGCGTCCCCGCTCTGCTTCAACTCGCGGCCTACGCGGACGCACTGGAGAACAACGGCATCGAGGTCGCCGATCGCCTGCACCTGATGCTCGGCGACGGCAGTACCACCGACCATTCCGCGGTGAACCTGTTACCGGTGTATCGACGGCAACGGGCACATCTGGAAGACATCATCGACGAGCACGTCGCCGAGGACGAACCCGTCGATTGGGCCGATTCGCGGTACAGCGCGTGCGGACGATGCGATGCGTGCGATCAGCAGGTCCTCGCGCGCGACGATCTCCTTCTCGTCGCCGGCCTCACCGGCGGGACGCGGGCACATCTACATACCGCAGGGATCACCACGACCGTCGAGCTCGCCACCTCTGTCGGCCCGGTCGACGACATCTCCGCTCGCACACTCGCCGCGCTGCGATCTCAGGCAACATTGCAGATCGCCCAGCGGAACAGCGGACGAACCGAGTTCGAGATTTTCGACGCCGACGCACTCGGGTCGATTCCGGAGCCCAATCCAGGAGACATCTTTTTCGACTTCGAGGGCGACCCCCTGTGGGCCGAAGCCGGATCGTCCGAGTGGGGACTCGAATACCTCTTCGGTGTCCTCGAAACGGACCGGACTTTTCGCCCGTTCTGGGCTCACGATCGCGCACAGGAGAGACACGCGCTGGAGATGTTCCTCGACTACGTGGTGGCGCGACGGCGGGAGTTTCCCGGCATGCACGTCTATCACTACGCGGCCTACGAGAAGACTGCGTTGCTCAGACTCGCCGGGCGGTACGGCGTCGGTGAAGACGTCGTTGACGACCTTCTCCGCGACAACGTCCTCGTGGATCTGTATCCCGTCGTTCGCGCGTCGCTTCGAATCGGCGAGCGCTCCTACAGCATCAAGAAGCTCGAACCCCTCTACATGCCGGACAGCCGCGACGGCGACGTCACCAATGCCGCAGCGTCGATCGCCGAGTACGCACGCTGGTGCGATCTGCGCGATCAGGGGCGCACAAGGGAAGCATCGGCCCTGCTGGCGGAGATCGCCGAATACAACCGCTACGACTGCGAGTCGACGGTCGAGCTACGTGACTGGCTGTTGGCACGGGCAGCCGACGCGGGCATCGCACCGCGACCGCCAGCGGAACTGGCGCCGGAGCTGAACGAAGAAACCACTGCGCTCGAAGAGTCACTACGCGACTACGTCGGAATCGGCCCGGTATCCGAGCGAACCCCGGACGCCCAGGCAGTCGCGCTGTACTCGGGGTCGATCGGCTACCACCGCCGCGAGCGAAAGCCGTTCTGGTGGGCGCACTTCGATAGATTGCAGAGCCCGGTGGACGAATGGGCAGAGGCAACGGATGTGTTCAAGATCGAGTCGGGAACGATCGAATCGGAATGGGCGAAAACGTCGCCGCGGCAGAAACTGCTCAGACGACGGTTGCGCGTCACCGGCGTCGGGGGAACGGGTTCATCGGTGCGGTTGCTCTACGATCTGCCGCCGCCCGAGGGCCTCGAGCAGCCGCATCCGACCTACCGTGCATGTAGCCGGGGCGAGGTGCTCGAACTTGGCGACACCTACGCCGTCGTCGAAGAAAAGCTCGCCGCGGGCGCCGAACCGTACGAGCAACTTCCGATGGCCATTGCTCCCGATGCACCGATTCGCACCGTCAGCATGGAGCAGGCGATCGTACGAGCAGCCACCGAAGTGCAGCACTGCCTTCCGAACCTGCCGCGTAACGCCGTCGCCGATCTGATGTCGTTGTCGACTCCACGAACCCTCTCCGGCGATCCACTTCCCACAGTGTCTGGAAACGACTACATCGACGCGATCGGTACCGCACTTCTCGACCTCGACAACTCGTACCTCGCCGTGCAGGGACCACCCGGAACCGGCAAGACCTTCACCGCCGCCGCAGTGATCACCCACCTGGTGAAAGACCATCACTGGCGAATAGGCGTTGTCGCGCAATCGCATTCCGTCGTCGAAAATCTACTCGACGGAATAGCCAAGGCCGGTGTGCCGGCAGAGCTCATCGGCAAGAAGAAACCGACCGAGCACACCGAGCTGCGGGACACCGACTACCCCGACTTCGTCGCCGATGCGAACGCCGGGTGCGTCGTCGGCGGCACCGCGTGGGATTTCTCGCACGAGACTCGCGTTGTGCCGGGTTCGATCGACCTGCTCGTCGTCGACGAGGCCGGACAGTTCTCACTGGCCAACACCATCGCGGTCGCGGGTGCGGCGCGCAACCTGTTGCTGCTCGGCGACCCACAACAGCTCCCCCAGGTAAGCCAGGGCACGCACCCGGAACCGGTGGACCAATCAGCTCTCGGGTGGCTCGCCGAGGGGCACGGTGCGCTGCCCGCTGACCGTGGGTACTTCCTCAGCCGGACCTGGCGCATGCACCCCGCTCTGTGCGCGCCGGTGTCGGCGCTCTCCTACGAGGGACAGTTGTTCTCCAATGAGGCCGCGACGGGCGGGCGAGTTCTCGAGGGCATTCGGCCCGGCCTGCATACGGTGAGCGTCGAGCATCATGACAACACCACCGAGTCACCCGAAGAAGCCGAGGAGATTCGTCGACAGATCGAGAAGCTACTCGGGTCACCGTGGACCGATCCGGACACGCACGAGGGCAGCCGAGGCCTCGAACCGCACGACTTCATCGTCGTCGCGCCGTACAACGCTCAGGTCGCGCGGATTCGTCGACACCTCGACGACGCTGGTCTGGGCGAGGTTCTCGTCGGCACCGTCGACAAGTTCCAGGGCCGACAGGCTCCGATCGCGCTGTTGTCGATGACGGCGTCGAACCTCGGGGATTCGCCGCGCGGTGCGAGCTTCCTGCTGTCGCGAAACCGTTTGAACGTCGCACTCTCCCGTGGGCAGTGGGCTGCTGTTCTGGTGCAATCACGGACGCTGACGCACTACCTTCCCGCCACTCCCGACGGGTTGGAAATGCTGGGCGCGTTCATGGCCCTGGCTGGGGCGGGAGTGGAGCCTGCGGAATGACCCAAGGGGCGGGAATGGAACCTGCGGTGGATCAGCCGAAGGTTTTTCCCTCACCGCGGTAGGTGGGAACGGCCGAGATGCTGCCGTCGCTCTCGACGATGTGCAGGGTGTCCAGTCGCTCGCAGATCTCGCCTGCCTTGGCGTGACGGAACCAGACCCGGTCTCCGATTTCGACGTTGTCCGTCGACGTGACCGGCGTCTGAACTTCGCCCGCGCCCTCGTTGCGGAGCAGTTTCAATCCGCCTCGGACGACGCCGCGGAGCGTGTTCGAGAACGCAACAGGAGACGGCGTTCGGGACCTCGACGTCGGCCCCGACGCGATGTAGCCGCCGCCGAACACGGTGGCGATCTTCTCGGTAGGTTTGCGCACAACGGGAAGTGCGAAGTAGAGGGCTGGGTGTGCGGTGAACGCGGTGTACCTGTCGAACAGCGTGGGAGAGAACAGTCCTGAGCCAGCAGTGACCTCGGTGACGTTCGGGTCGGCCGAGCTGATTTCGAGTGAGCCCGTGCCGCCGCTGTTGACGATCTCGAGTGGCCCGACGACGGTGGTGACTGCGTCGACGACAGCACGTCGTCTGTCTTTCAGTTCCGAAGCCGACACCTTTTTCATGAGCTCGACGGCGATGTTGGAGTCCGGCAGTCCGGCGATCTGCGCCTCGTAGAACATGACCCCGACCACGCGAAAGCCACGCTCTTTGGCGGTGCGGGCGAATTCGGCAACGTGCTCCGGCTCCCGGAGCGGTGAACGCCGGACCCCGAGATGCAGAGGCCCGAGCCGGAGGGAGGCGTCGACGTCGATGCAGATGCGCGGCTTGACCAGGTCGGAACCGGCGGCGGCGCGAATCCGGTCGAGATGGGCTACGTCGTCCACCATCAATGTGATGCGGCCGGACAGCACCCGGTCGCGCGTAATTGCAGCGAGCGCGCCGGCGTCTACCGTCGGATAGCCCATCAGAATGTCCTCGGCACCGAGCTCGGCGAGCCAGATCGCCTCGTGTGGCGAGTAGGCCATGATTCCCCGGAAGCCGGAAGCTGCGCCGACGCCCTGTCCGAGAACACGCTCGAGCACGCTGCGTGAGCGCACAGATTTGCTGGCCACGCGCACTGGCAGCCCACTACTGCGACGAACCAGATCGGCCGCATTGGTAGCAAGGGCATCGGCGTCGACGGCCGCGAACGGAGGTTCGAGGTGTACGGTCGCGGCCGAGATACGGCTCAGGGCGGTCTCGTCGTGCGAGGTTCGACCGAGAAGTGACGTCACGTCAGCAGTACTTCCTTGGTTTCGTTGCGCGTGCAGATCTGGCTCCAAGTCAATCACCTGTCGCTGGTTCCGTCAGATCTCGACGGCTTTACCTGCGATCAACCCGGACAGATCGTCCATTGCCGCGATGACAGCGATGTCGTCGCGATCGACGAGCCACCTGAGAATCAATCCGTCGACCGTTGCCATCCCGAACCGCGCTACCGAATCGATCGGTTCGAGCCACCGCGTGCGGGTTTCCTCGGCGCAGCGCTCTAGGAATGCACGAGACTCCGAGTCCCGAATTCGGTACTGCCCACTGGCGATCGCTGCAGCGTCGTCCGACCCCAGCGCGCGGTGCCGCAGCAGATATGTCTTGATCTCGTACGACAAGAGCTGCCGGTCCGCGGTCTGTTCGACGAGTGGCCAGATAGCGTTGAGGCCGCTGTGCACCAGTTCACGTAGTCCCCGGATTCCGAGGAGGTCGTGGGTGTGGTCGAACGCCGAGTGCAGAGCAGCCGTGATATCGACTATCAGTCCCTCGCCCATTGCGATGACGAGCAATTCCTTGGACTCGAAGAGGTAGTAGACCGCGCTTTGCGTCATCCCTGCCTCGGCGGCGACGCCGCGGACCGTCAGCTTCTCGATGCCCACCTGTTCGGCGCGATCGAGAGCGGCAGCGACCAGTCGGGCTCGTCGTGCATCGACCTGCAGCCGAGTCTGCATGGGAATGAATAGTAGTTGTCGCCGGTCGATAATTGACCGTGTCGGACCCACACATTCATAGTTGAGCGATGACGGGGCTTACGTGGCACAACTGGGCGGGAAATCAGACCTCGAATCCGATCGAACGGGTCGTTCCGCAATCGGTCGATGAACTGAAGGCGATCGTGCTGCGGGCAGAGGGCACGGTCAAGTGCGTCGGTGCCGGGCACTCGTTCACGTCGATCGCAGCGACGGACGGGATCCAGGTCAGTCTGGACGACCTTCGCGGCATCGAGTCGGTGGAACCAGCTGCCGACGGATCCGCAGTTGTCACCGTGTTGGCGGGCACTCGCCTGCGGGAGCTCACTGCCCGGCTGTGGGATCTGGGACTCGCGATGGCCAACCTGGGCGACATAGACGAACAGTCCATCGCGGGCGCTATTTCCACTGGCACCCACGGGACGGGTGCGCGGTTCGGCGGCATTGCGACACAGGTGAGTGCCCTGGAGATCCTGACTGCAGACGGCCGCGTCGTGACGTGCTCTCGCGACGTCGAGCCGGACATGTTCGACGCCGCCCGCGTCGGACTCGGCGCGCTCGGGATAATCACCCGGGTAAGCCTGCGGTGTGCGCCAGCGTTCGCGCTGCACGCGCTCGAAGCGCCGGACACGTTGACCTCGACGCTGTCGACGCTGACCGAAACGGTGGCTTCGGTCGATCACTTCGAGTTCTACTGGTTTCCGCACACCGATCGTGTGTTGACCAAGTCCAACACCAGACTTCCTGCGGACAGCCCACTTGTCCCACTGGGACGGGTGCGGGCGTACGTCGACGACGAGTTGCTGTCCAACACTGTCTTCGAACTGGTGAACCGGGCAGTCACGCGATTTCCTGGCGCAATTCCACGCGTCAACGGGTTCTCCGCTCGAGCACTGTCCGCACGCGAATTCACCGACCGCAGTTACCGCGTGTTCGCATCCTCGCGCACGGTCCGGTTCCGGGAGATGGAGTATGCGGTACCGGCGGAGTCCATCACCTATGTTCTCCGCGAGCTCGAACGGTGGCTTTCATCCTCCGGCTTCACGGTGGCGTTCCCGGTAGAGGTGCGCTTCGCCGCGGCAGACGACATCTGGCTCTCGACGGCGCACGGACGAGCCAGCGCATACCTCGCCGTGCATCAGTACCACCGACGCGATCACCGAGAGTACTTCGACGCTGTGGAAGCCATCGCCCGTAGCGTCGGCGGCAGGCCGCATTGGGGGAAGTTGCACTCGTCGACTGCCGAGGACTTCGCCGACATGTACGAGCACTTCTCGGACTTCTGCGCTGTGCGAGACAAGCTCGATCCGGAACGCCGATTCGAGAACGACTATCTGCGAGTGTGCCTGGAATAGGCCTCCGGCCCAGTGGCATCGCGGGGCCTCCGGCCCCAGTGGCATCGCGGGGCCTCCGGCCCCAGTGGCATGGTTAAGTGCATCCCCGTGCACTCAATCGTGCCACTGCGCGGGACGCGCCTATCTTGGAGTCATGTTCAAGCGCGCCCTTGCCGGGATCATCGCTGCCGGAGTGATCCTCGGTGTCGGAGAGCTGGTCGCCGTTCCGTTCGGCCGGAACTCGTCCCCGTTCTTCGCCGTCGGATCCGCCGTCGTCGACAACACACCGGAGTCGGTCCGCGAGTGGGCAATCGATACCTTCGGCACCTCCGACAAGATCGCTCTGTTCGTCGGCATGGCCCTAGTCATCGCATTGATCTCCGCTGGAGCAGGGTTGCTGCGGCGCCCGCTCGGCGCGGTGCTCTTCGGTGTGCTCGGCGTTCTCGGAGTTCTCGCCGCGGTCACCCGATCGACGGCGACGCCGCTCTCCGCACTTCCGACGATTCTGGGTGTCGCTGCGGGAATCGTCGTGCTGCATGCCTTGATCCGAACCACCGAAGAACCAAGCGAGGGCATGACCCGCCGCAGTTTCCTCGGGCTCGCCATGGCTGCGGGTGTAGTCGCTGTTGCAGCAGGAACGGCGGGTCGGTTGATCTCACAGGCTCGCGACGTCACCGCCAACCGGCTCGGGTTCATGCTCCCCACTCCGACGCCGCAACCTCCGATCCCCTCGGGCGCGGACCTGCGGATCGATGGACTGTCGTCGTACATCACGCCGAACGAGAACTTCTACCGCATCGACACTGCTCTGGTGATACCGCAGGTCGCGTCGGACACCTGGTCGCTGCGCATCCACGGCATGGTCGAGAAGGAACTCGAGATCACGTTCGAAGACCTCGCGTCGCGGGACGCCGTCGAACGGACCGTGACGCTCACGTGCGTGTCCAACATCGTCGGTGGCGATCTCGTCGGCAACGCGACCTGGATCGGCTATCCACTGAAGGATCTCCTCGAGGAGGCAGGCATCTCGGACGACGCCGACATGGTGCTGTCCTCCAGCCACGATGCGTTCACCGCGGGGACGCCGTTGGAGGTCCTGCTCGACGGGCGCGACGCCTTGCTCGCCGTCGGGATGAACGGGCAACCGCTTCCCGTCGAACATGGTTACCCGGCGCGGCTGGTGGTGCCGGGTCTCTACGGCTACGTCTCGGCGACCAAATGGGTCACCGACCTCGAAGTCACCCGGTTCGACAAGGTCACCGCCTACTGGACCGACCGCGGCTGGAGCGAACTGGGCCCGATCAAGACAGCCTCACGCATCGACACGCCGAGGTCCGGCAGTGCTGTGAACGCAGGCACGATCGTCATCGCCGGCGTCGCATGGAAGCAACACACCGGGATCTCCGGCGTCGATGTACAGATCGACGAGGGCGATTGGATTCCCGCCGAACTGTCCGAGGAATACTCGGTGGACACCTGGCGCCAATGGACATATCGATGGGAAGCGACGCCAGGCGATCACACCATCCGTGCCCGCGCCACCGACCGAACCGGCGATATCCAGACATCGACGACGGCAGATACTGTTCCCGACGGCGCCACCGGCTATCCGAAAGTCTTTGTCACCGTGAGGTGAAAGACGCCTTGATCGAGTTGTCGTGCAAGATCTCTCGTTCACGCTCGGTCAACCCGAGCTTGTCCACGAGAGCAGCGAAGTTGTCGTCGACGTAGCCGCCGAAGTAGGCGGGATCGTCGGAGTTCACAGTGACGATCAATCCACGTTCGATCATCTGCCTGATCGGGTGATCGGCAAGATCGTCGTACACCTTGAGGCGCACGTTCGACAACGGGCACACCGTCAGCGGGATTTCCTCCTCGACAAGACGATTCACCAACGCATCGTCTTCGAGGCAGCGGACTCCGTGGTCGATCCGCTCGACGCCGAGGAGATCGAGAGCTTCCCAGATGTACTCGGCTGGACCTTCTTCTCCCGCATGTGCGACGACGTGCAATCCCTCGGCACGTGCCTTCGCGAACACATCCACGAACAGCGACGGCGGAAACCCTGCCTCGGCGGAATCCAGTCCGAGCCCGATGATCGGCGCGTCCAACGCCAGTAGATCGTCCAACAACTTGTTGGCATGCAACACCGGCTGGTCCCGCAGGATCGACGCGATCAACCCGCTCGTGACCCCGAACTCCCGCTCACTCGACGACGCCGCATCGGCCAACCCCTCGACGACGGCCTCCAACGCCACACCTCTCGATGTGTGTGCCTGCGGATCGAAGAATATCTCCGCATGCGTCACACCGCCCGCCGCCGCCCGACGGAAATATGCGCGCGCCAAGTCGGCGAAATCCTCGGCAGTTCGCAGCACCGAAGTGTTGGCGTAGTACAAGTTCAGAAACGACTGCAGATCCGTGAACTCGTACAACCCCCGCAGCTCATCGATGTCCGCATACGGCAACGTGATCCCGTTCCGCTCGGCGAACTCGAAAATCTGCGGGGGCTCGAGCGAACCCTCGATGTGCATGTGCAGTTCAGCGAGGGGAAGCGTAGTCATCCCAACGACTCTACCGACCGGTGTACGTGGCCTTGCCCGGGCCGTCGGCCAGAAAACTCTTCACCGCACCGCGGAGGTCATCCGTCGCGAACAACTCCCCGGACACCTCGGAGGTGATCTCGTCCGCGTGCGCAATACCACCCGAACGCCACGCTGCCACAATCTTTTTGGTGGCAGCGTGAGCCACCGTCGGACCGGCGGCCAACCGCTCGGTCAGGGAACGGGCCACCTCGTCGAGATTGTCTTCGATGGCGTTGACGACGCCCCACTCCTTCATCGTCTGGGCGTCGTAGAGGTCTCCCGTCATGACGAGCTCGCGTGCACGACCCGATCCGGCACGCTCCGCGAGACGTTGCGGACCGCCCATCGACGGTGTCAACCCGACGACTGTTTCGACGAGACCGAACTTCGCTTTCGGGCTCGCGAGGATGATGTCGCAAGCGAGGGATATCTCGAATGCGGCCGTCAGCGTCAGACCGTGTGCGGCGTAGACCACCGGGCAGGGCAGGGCTTCGAGTGGGTGCGTAATGCCGGCGATGAGTGTGCGCCACAGATCGGCGCCCTGCTGCACGGTGAGTCCGTCGAATACGTGGACATCGACACCCGCTGAGTTCACCTTTCCTTCTGCGCGTAGCAGCACAGCGCGGGGTGGAGTTGCCGTCAGATCTGCGACATTCGCCATCACCGCGTCGAACATCTCTTGATCGAAGAGGTTGAGCGGTCCGTGGTCGAAGGTCAGGACGGCAACCTCGGCGCCGGCATCCGTGGTGTACCTGACGAGTGAAGTGGGTTGGTCAGCCATGAGTGCCAGAGTGCCATACGCTGCGTGCGCCGCAGTTACCGGCGAGTAATGTCCGGTGGAGTTACCGTTACCTGGAGGAACACATATGAAGCGCACACTGTTCGACGCGGATCACGACGCATTCCGAGAATCCGCCCGCGAGTTCGTCGCTCGCATGATCACACCTCGCGAGGAGCAGCTCATCGAGCAGCGGTTCATCGACCGCGACATCTGGCTCGAAGCCGGCCGCAACGGGTTCCTCGGCCTGGAGGTTCCGGAAGAGTACGGCGGCAGCGGTGCCGAAGACTATCGCTTCAATGCAGTCCTCGGCGAGGAGCTCTCCCGTTCCAGCGCTGCAGTGGCGTCGTGTTTCGGTATCCACGTCGACATCGTCGCGCCGTACCTCGTGGGGCTCACCACCGAAGAACAGAAGAAGCGGTGGCTGCCGGGATTCTGCAGCGGCGAGTTGTTGACCGCGATCGCCATGACCGAACCGTCGGGCGGATCCGACCTGGCCGCGCTGAAGACCACCGCGGTCAAAGACGGCGACGACTTCATCATCAACGGTTCCAAGACGTTCATCACTAACGGCAACAGCGCCGACCTGGTCATCGTCGCGACTCGGACGACGCCGGAGAAGAAGGCGAAGGGAATCACGCTCTTCGCCGTCGAGAACGGCACCGAGGGCTTCTCGCGCGGCCGCAAGCTCGACAAGGTGGGTCAGCCCGAGTCCGACACTGCAGAGCTGTTCTTCGAGAACGTACGCGTGCCGTCGGCCAATATGATCGGTGAATTCGATGGCGGCTTCATCCACATGATGCAGCTCCTGCCCCAGGAACGCATCAGCTGCGCAGTCGCCAACCTCGGCCAGACGCGCCCGATCCTCGAAGAAACGATTCAGTACGCCAAGGACCGAAAAGCATTCGGTCAGCAGATCGGCTCACTGCAGTGGAACAAATTCCTGCTCGCCGAGCTTGTCACCAAACTCGATGTGGCACAGGCGTTCGTGGACAACTGCATCGACGCCCACTGCAGGGGTGAGCTCACCGCGATCGATGCAGCCAAGGCGAAATGGTGGACCTCGCAGGTCCAGAACGAGATCCTCGACCACTGCGTCCAGCTACACGGCGGCTACGGATTCATGAACGAGTACCGAGCAGCCCGTGCATGGAAGGACGCTCGGGTCACGAAGATCTGGGCCGGTTCCAACGAGATCATGAAGGAACTCATCGGCCGGGACCTGGGCCTGTAAACCCCTAGTGGCATGGTTATGCGCACTCTGGTGCACATAACCATGCCACTGGGCCGGAGGCCCTGAACAGCACGAAGGCCGGATACTCAGGAATTGCTTCCTATGTATCCGGCCTTCGAGAAACCTCAACTGAAGACAGCGTCAAGCCGTCAGCAATTTCGGGTGGCGATCCTTTAGGGGATCAGATAGCGCGAACGCCTGTGGCCTGGGGGCCCTTCTGGCCCTGGCCGACCTCGAACTCCACGCGCTGACCCTCGTCGAGCGACTTGAAGCCAGTTCCCTGGATCTCCGAGTAGTGAACGAACACGTCAGGTCCGCCACCGTCCTGCTCGATGAAGCCGAAGCCCTTTTCGCCGTTGAACCACTTAACACTGCCCTGCGTCATACCGTAAACCTTCTGTAGCGAGCTGGACCTTCACGTCGAAGCTCCAATCTCATTTCCCGATCATGCCATCCAAACGCCCATTGCGATACGTCGGGGGCGAAAAAAATCGATAGCTCGGTTTTTCGGGCGGCAAGATAGCCTGTTCGAGGTGGATTCACATCATCACGACATCATCCGCCTCGCGTGGTCCAGGCGCCTCGGCCTGGAGGATTCGGCACTGCGCCCCTCCCACCGCCACATCGAAATCGACAACAATGCGACGTCCGTCACATTTGTGCGTCTCGGCGACGCGAGCGCCCTCATCGGACCCGAAAACCTTGTGTCCGCGTCGACGAACTCGTGGGCATCGGCGTACACGGACGACGAACTGTCCGAGCGCGGTGTACTGGGCACGCTCGGAACTGGACGCAGCCACGGCCCGGTAGTTCTGTACTTCGCCGGCGACATCGGGACGAGCATCGACCGCCACGACCCGCTGATCTCGCACGAACTGTCCCACGTGCTCGCACTCGAAGCCACGTGTGCTCCCGACGATGTCATCGCGGCCGACCTGACCCGCAAGCGATCGTGGTTCACGGTGCTCAGCGACGACGAACCAGCCGACACCGCTCAGCCTCTCGCGACCGCTGCCTATCTGGAATGGGAGGGTGTGCTCGCCGATGTCGGCGTATTGACTGCGCCCGATGCCCGACGGCAAGGCAACGGTCAGGTCGTCGCGCGCCTGGCCACCAACGATGCCTTCGACGAGGGCATGATTCCGCAATGGCGCACCAACGCCGAGAACGGGACTTCCCGACGCCTCGCCGCACGACTCGGCTACGAGCAATGGGGCGTGTTCGTGTCGGTCGAGCTCTCCGGTACGTAGGTTGAAGATATGACGTATGTAGAGAACGGTGAGGAATTCACGCGCGACACCAACTACATCGAAACGCGCATCACCGCGGACGGTCGCGACGGCTATCCCGTCGAACCCGGCCGCTACCGGCTGATCGCGGCGCGAGCGTGCCCGTGGGCGCATCGCTCGATCATCGTGCGGCGACTACTCGGCCTGGAAGGTGCTATTTCACTTGGCATTCCGGGACCGACCCACGACCCCCGCAGCTGGAACTTCGAGGAGGAACCGGGCGGAGTCGATGCGGTGCTGAAGATCCCTCGACTGCAGGACGCCTACTTCGCCCGCTTTCCCGACTATCCGCGCGGAATCACCGTGCCCGCGTTCGTCGAGATCGAGACAGGCCGGGTTGTCACCAACAACTACCCGCAAATGACGCTGGACATGTCGACGGAGTGGACCCAATACCACCGCGAGGGCGCTCCCGCCCTGTACCCCGAAGCTCTGCGCGGCGAGATCGACGAGGTCGCCGAAAGAGTGTTCCGCGAGGTGAACAACGGTGTCTACCGATGTGGATTCGCCGGATCGCAGACGGCGTACGACGAGGCCTACGACCGTCTGTTCACTGCCATGGACTGGCTTGTAGAACGACTCGCGAACCAGCGCTACCTCGTCGGCGACACAATTACCGAAGCCGACGTGAGACTCTTCACGACACTTGTGCGGTTCGACGCCGTCTACCATGGCCACTTCAAGTGCAACCGCACCAAACTGACCGAGATTCCGGTCCTGTGGAACTACGCCCGCGACCTGTTTCAGACACCGGGCTTCGGCGACACTGTCGACTTCGATCACATCAAGCGGCACTACTACGAGGTCCACACCGATATCAACCCGACCGGAATCGTCCCCCGAGGCCCGGACCTGCACGGGTGGCTGGAACCGCACGGTCGTGAGCTACTGGGCGGCCGACCGTTCGGCGACGGCACTCCCCCGCCTCCACCGAAGGCCTACGAGCGCGTTCCCGCCGGTCACTGGGTGCCCGCGTAGGTTCCGAAGCTCCAGTGGACTCCCTCGGCGTCTCGGCAGGTGAAACCGCGACTGCCGTAGTCCTCCTCGCGTAGCCCCCGGGTGAGCTTGGCACCGGCGGCCACGACGCGATCGTGAACAGAGTCGGGGTCGGCGGTGACGACGTAGACGCTGCCCACTCCGGCGGGCAGGCCGGCGATCGCGCTGTCGGGCCGGACGCTGCCGAGCATCACCCCGCCGCCCTCCGGCCAGCGCAATTCGGCGTGGTCGACCTCTTTGCCTTCGCCGTGCACAACTACTTCCTCGAAGCCGAGCACATCGACGATGAAGCGGATCGCAGCGTGCGCGTCCGAGTAGCACAAGCACGGCCAGACGTTCGTTCTCGTATCGCTCATGCCCGCAATGCTGCCCGCATCACGAGCCGCGGTCTTGGATGAATGGGAACTGCTCGTTTCGACGCCAGCGTGACGGCGACAACCCGGCGAGATCACGCCAGTCCCGAGCCATGTGCGCCTGGTCGTAGTACCCGCAGAGCGCAGCGACGTCGGCGAGCGGTGGGATGTTGGGGCGTCTGAGCACCTGGTGTGACCTGTCGAATCGGGCGATCCGCGCCGAGTCCTTCGGACCGACGCCGAACTCTGCGGTGAAGCGGTTGACCAGATGTCGGCGGCTCCACCCGATCTGCGACGCCACATCACCGACACGGACCATCCCTTCCGTGTGCACCAACAGCCTCCATACCTCGGCGAGAGTCGGATCGAGCTCATGGTCGCCGCGGGACCTGCACAGAATCTCGTCGACGATGTCGAACCGGCCACTCCACGAATCCTCGGCCGCGATCCGATCCGTCAACTCCTGTGTGTCGGGCAGCACTTCACGCAAGTCGACCATCCAGTCACCCAGCGCCGATGTCGGTATGCCGAACAGCGCCCGCGCGCCGGCAGGTGTGAATGACAACTGAATGCCGTGCTGGTTGCCGTCGTGCGCGATGGTCACCGGTTCTACCGAGATCCCGCTCGCGAGCGATTCGAACGCACACGATCCTTGGCGAGGCGAATCCGCGATGTCCAGCTGTGAATCGATAGTCAGGATCACGGTCAGGTTCGGACTCGGCATGCCGACGTGGATTCCTGGTTCGAAGCCCGACAGCCGGTAGCCGTCGTACGACGCCACATACGGACGCAGGCGAGCGGTGGGCGCCCGCTGGGCACCGTCGGAGTGACCCACCTGGACCTTGTCAGCCATGATCGCAGCGTAGAACCGTAGGCAAACGGGTAGCAATGGGTTCTAAGGACCGCACAAGCCGGTACGACACACGAACGGGGACCGCCGATGGCGAAGAACAAGATGGACGAGGTCGAGGTCATCAAGGAGGGCGGGCGGCTGGAGAAATCACTCGTCGCCATCCTCGACAACGCCAGCCGTCTGCAGGGGCCTGCGGTCGAGAAGTACGTCGCGTACATGCGTCGGGCACACCCGAACGACACACCCGCTCAGTTGATCGAACGGTTGGAGAACCGGTTCATTCTCGCTGTGACGGGAAGTGGAAGTGCCGTCGGCGGTGCTGCTGCCATTCCCGGACTCGGTACTGTCGCCTCCCTCGCTGCGGTCGGCGCCGAAACCGCGTTCTTCATCGAGTCCTCGGCCCTTCTCACGCTGTCGGTGGCGTCCGTGCACGGCATCCCCGTGCACGACCACCAGCAACGCCGTGCACTCGTCCTCGCGGTGGCGCTGGGTGAATCGGGCATGCAGATCGTGCAGAAAACAGTGGGCAGCTCAGCGAAGAACTGGGGACCGTTGGTCATGTCGCGAATACCCGGCGGCGCAATGACGAACATGAACAAGTCGCTGGTCAAGAAGTTCGTCCAGAAATACCTCGCGAAACGCAGCGCACTGCTGTTCGGCAAGCTCCTGCCCGCGGGAATCGGCGCCGTCATCGGCGGGGCGGGCAACCGTGTCATCGGAAAAGGCGTCGTCCGCAATTCGCGGGAAGCGTTCGGACCGGCTCCGAGGTCGTGGCCCGAAAGCCGAATCATCGAACCCGATCCCGATGGAATTCTCGAGCGACGTCGAGACGTTGAGTGAACCCATGACCACCGACACACCTGACCTCGGCACGTTCGGCATCTGGCGACACTTCTCGGGTATCCCACCCGAGTTGGCTCGACTGATCGAAACCTCCGGCTACGGCACCATTTGGCTCGGAGGCTCACCCCCGGCAGATCTCACGTCGGTAGAAGAGGTACTCGACGCGACCGAGTCGGTAATCGTCGCTACCGGCATCGTCAACATCTGGTCGGCAGCGGCACCCGCGGTTGCCGAGTCGTTCCACCGCATCGACAGCAAACATCCAGGCAGATTCCTCCTCGGGATCGGCGCAGGACACCCCGAGGCGACGCAGGAGTATCAGAAGCCGTACGACGCCCTGGTGGGCTACCTCGACGCGTTGGACGAGGGCGGTGTCCCCGTCGAACGGCGCGTTCTCGCTGCCCTGGGACCGAAGGTGCTGAAGCTGTCCGCCAGTCGAAGCGCTGGTGCGCACCCGTATCTGACGACGCCCGAGCACACCGCCGAAGCCCATGCAATCCTCGGCCCTGACAAGATTCTGGCGCCCGAGCACAAGGTCGTCCTCGAATCGGATCCGGTGAAGGCCCGAGAGATCGGCCGCCCGCCGGTGAACAATCCGTACCTACACTTGCGGAACTACACGAACAATTTGAAGCGCCTCGGCTACTCCGAAGAAGAGATTGCAGACGGTGGCAGCGACCGGCTGATCGACGCCCTCGTCGCCCACGGCGACGCGGATTCCATCGCCGACCGGCTTCGCCAGCACCTTCACGCGGGCGCATCGCACGTGACGCTGCACTCGTTGCCCGACGGCGGCGACCCGTCACAGACGTATCGTGAGGTCGCAGCGGCGCTGCGCTAGCCCAACAACTCCCCGCGCACAACTCCCCGCCCTGACTCACTGACTCACTGACGCGACAACTTCGGTGAAGCCGTAATCTCGTACCGGGCCGGAATTCCGGCCCGGTACGAGGTTGACATTCACGGCCGGGGGGAATCGCTCATATGACGTACGGCTTCGGCGGTCACGCACTCGAAACGCACGGTCTCACCAAGAGTTTCGAAACGGTGCGCGCGGTCTCGGACCTGACGTTCGCCGTTCCCCGCGGTTCCATCACCGGCTTCCTCGGGCCGAACGGTTCGGGCAAGACCACCACGCTGCGGTTGATTCTGGGGTTGGCCAAGCCCACTGCCGGCGTAGGGCTGATCGCAGGCGCCCCGTTCTCGGCGTTGACCCACCCTGCTCGCACGGTCGGCGCGGTCCTCGACTCGCGGAGTCTTCACCCCAAACGAACCGCGATCGGGCATCTCGGCATCTTCGCCTCGGCGATCGGTGTTCCGGACTCGCGCGCCGAGGACGTACTCGGCTTGGTCGGGCTCGCCGATGCCGCCCGACGCCCTGTCGGCGCCTTCTCGTTGGGTATGCGACAGCGCCTTGCCCTGGCGACCGCGCTGCTCGGTGATCCCGAAATTCTGGTGCTCGACGAGCCCGCCAACGGCCTTGACCCGGAGGGAATCGCGTGGCTGCGCGACTTCCTGAAGTCGTTCGCTGCCGGCGGTCGGACCGTGTTGATTTCGAGCCATCTGCTCCGTGAGATCGAAGCAACCGTCGACAACCTCGTGATCGTGAGTGCCGGATCACTCGTCTACCAGGGATCCATCGAGCAGCTCCGCGCGTCGCGTCCAAGTCGGATTCTCGTCACCGTGTCGGATCCGGCTGCGTTGGCGTTGGCGCTGGCATCGAGCGGTGTCACCAACAGCCAACTTCTGCCCGACGGTCGACTCGGGGTCGCCGGCAGCGACGCCGACACCATTGCACGCGTCGCGAAAGAGGCCGACGTGACCGTGTTCGGAACCAGCCACGAACACGTCGACCTCGAACAGGTCTTCCTGTCGATGACGGCCGGCCAGTTCGCGGCACCACCACCCGGTATGCAGCCCTACGGCGCTCCTCCCGCATACGGTCAGGCGAGTTACGGACCCCCACCCGGGTACGCGCCGGTCCCCAATTACGGGCCACCACCTGGGTACGGACCACCGCCTGGGTACGGGCCACCTCCGGGTTACGGTCCGCCACCTGGGTACGGACCACCACCGAGTTACGGACCGCAGCCGGGACAATCGACGTGGGACGGAGATCGACGATGACCACGGTTCTGACGTCGGAAATTCGCAAAGTAACCACGTTGAAGTTCTGGTGGGCGCTGGCGCTGCCTCCCATCTTCGTCGGCATCTGTGCGAGTGCCATCTCCTCGGCCGTTGCCACCGGTGCAGACGAAATCACCAACGGGGACGTCGACGGAATCGTCGTCGTGGGTTTGTTCGTGGCTCTCGGTTTCGCCATGCTGTTCGCCGCGGTGTTCTCCGCCGTGAACACCGGAACCGAATTCCGACACGACACGATCACCACGTCGTTCTTGACCACTTCCGGCCGCGATCGGGTCATCGGGGCGAAAGTCCTCGTGACCGCGTTGTTCGCCCTCGGCTACGGGTTGGTCGTCTCGATCTGCAGCATCGTGTGTCTACTTCTGTTCACGGCCGGCACATTTTCTCTCACCGGCGACACCATGGCCTACGTCGCAGCGGGTCTGTTCGCGGTGGTCTTGTGGTCGCTCATCGGCTCCGGCCTCGGGTTGCTCTTCGGATCTCCGACTTGGCCGTCGATCGTCATCGTCGCGTGGTTCCCGGTCGGCGAGCTGATCACGCTCGGCATATTGTCCGGCCTGGGTTTCCAGGGGGCCTGGCTCCTCACCCCCGCGTCGTTGACCATGTCGGTCACTGCGGCAGGAAACCTCGACGACGCTGGATCGTTCGCAACGTGGCCGTGGGCGCCGATCGGTCTGATGATGTGGGCCGCGGCCGCACTTGCCGCAGGTTGGCTCAGAACGCGAGAACGCGACATCAACTGATTTCGTGTCGGTAACGCGGACTACCGTGGAAAACGATGGTGACCAACGGTAGCGACCAACACGCGGCGGGGTGGATCCGTCGGCTCTTCGCTCAGTGTTGGGTGCATCGCAGGACGGCATCAGGGGCGCTCGCGGTCACGATGATCGCCGCCGTCATCGACATCTCTTTCCCGCTCTTGACGCGCGTTGCCATCGACGATGCGTCAGGGGGTAAAAGCGGCACGATCCTCACCGTCGCCGTGGCCATCGGCGCCCTCGCAATCGTTCGATTCGGATGCCAGTTCGGCCGTCGACTACTCGCGGGCAGGCTGTCCATCGATGTCCAACACGACCTGAGGCTCGGGCTTCTGGGTTCTCTACAGCGTCTCGACGGTCGGCGTCAGGACGAGATAAGGACCGGTCAGGTCGTCTCCCGATCCATCACCGACCTGCAGTTGGTGCAGGGTCTGTTGGCAATGGTTCCGCTGTCTGCGGGCGCGCTGCTGCAGTTCGTCCTGGCGCTCGGCGTCATGGCCTATTTGTCACCGTTGCTCACCGTCGTCGCGCTGCTGATCGTTCCCGGCGTGTCCCTCGTTGTGTACCGAATCCGGCCGAAGCTGTACGCCGCCACGTGGTCCGCCCAGCAACGCGCGGCGGATCTGGCGCAGCACGTCGAGGAAACCGTCACCGGAGTTCGCGTCGTCAAAGGCTTCGGGCAGGAGTCACGCGCCGTCGACCGGCTCGAGTCGCTCGGCCGCACGTTGTTCGCGGAGCGCATGAGGGCAGCGCGAATCAACTCCAGGTTTGCGCCGTCGATGGCTGTCATCCCTCAGCTCGGTCTTGTGGGGGTCATCGCACTGGGCGGTTATCTCGCGATGCACGGGCACATCACCGTCGGGACATTCCTTGCGTTCGCCACCTATGTCGCGACGCTGTCCGCGCTCACCCGCACGTTGTCGTCCATCGTCATCATGGCGCAGCTCTCGCGCGCCGCGATCGAGCGCGTGTACGACGTCATCGACACCGATCCGTCCGTGCCGGAACCGTCGCACCCTCTTCATCTTCCCGACGGGCCACTCGGCCTCGATCTTTCCGGGGTCACCTTCGGTTTCGAACCGGATCGCGACGTATTGCGCTCGTTCGACCTGACCGTCGCGCCTGGGGAAAGTGTCGCGATAGTCGGCCACGCCGGCTCCGGCAAGACCGCCCTGTCCCTGCTCCTACCGCGGTTCTACAGCGCCCGCGAAGGGTCGGTCGCACTCACCTCGGACGGGCAGCGATTCGACGTCGACCGAGTGAGCGCCGAGCAGCTCCGCGAGGCCGTCGGCCTCGTGTTCGACGAACCGTTTCTGTTCTCCGACACCATTGCCGCCAACATCGCACTCGGACGTCCCGACGCGACCTCCGAGGAAATCGCCGCCGCCGCCACGCTCGCCGAGGCCGCCGAATTCATCCAGGCCCTACCCGAGGGATACGACTCGATCGTCGGCGAGCGAGGACTCACACTCTCGGGCGGTCAGCGGCAGCGCATCGCCCTTGCCCGCGCTCTGCTGACCGACCCCCGAGTTCTGGTTCTCGACGACGCGACCTCGGCCGTCGACGCCGAAACTGAAGCCAAGATCTTCGACGCACTTCGTCGCCTGCGTGAACGCACGACCATCGTCCTCGCACATCGCCGTTCGACCTTGACTCTCGCAGACCGCGTGGCCGTACTCGACAACGGCAAGATCCTGGACATCGGAACCGTCGACGAACTCGACCGTCGATGCCCTCTGTTCAGGAGATTGCTCGCAACCGAAGACGTGGACGAGCCCGTGACATCCGCACCCCTGGACGTCCCCGAACCTCCCCACACCGCACTATGGCCAGACACCGCACTAGGGCCAGAGGCCGCGCAGCAGCCGAAGGACGATCGGTCTGTGCGACAGGCAGCCGGGAGCAGCGGACCTGTCTCAGGGGCGCTCGGCAACGTGGCGTCGACACCGCAGATGCAGGCGGCCGTTCAAGCGCTTCCACCGGCCGACGAGGATCCCACGTTCGCGGGGGCGACACTGCGCGCCGCCGACCCCCAGTTCCGACTTGTCCGCTTGCTTTCGCCGGTCGCACCGCTGCTTCTCGCGGTCGTCGTCCTGCTTTCCCTCGATTCCCTCGCGTCGATCGCGTTTCCGTCGATCGTCCGCTATGCCGTCGACAACGGCGTCTCTCGCGGTGACTCCGGGGCGCTGTGGACGGCCACGACCATAGGCGTCGTTCTTGCGGTAGCAGGGTGGTTCGTCATTGCGGCGACGACCACTATCACCGCCCGCGCGGGCGAACGGGTGCTGTTCGGTCTTCGTGTGAGGAGCTACGCGCATATACAGCGACTCGGACTGGACTACTACGAACGTGAATTGTCCGGCCGGATCATGACGCGGATGACCACCGACGTCGACGCGTTGTCCTCGTTCATTCAGACCGGGGCGTCGACCGCAGTGATCAGTCTGATCACCGTTCTCGGCATCTCCGCGGCGCTGCTGTGGACCGACTTCTCGCTCGGTCTCGTCGCACTCGCCGTCGTGCCACCGCTGATCGTCGCAACGTTCGTATTCAGGAGAATCTCGTCCGCGGCGTACTCGGAGTCGCGGGAACGAATATCGGCAGTCAATGCTGACTTTCAGGAGAACATCGCCGGACTTCGGTCTGCGCAGGCATACCGGCGCGAGCAATTCGCCGCAGATCGGTTCGCCGAACGCGCAGACCGCTACCGAGTCAGCCGAATGCGGTCACAACGCGCAATCTCGGTGTACTTCCCCTTCATCACGTTCCTGTCGGACATCGCACTGGCCCTCGTCGTCTTCGTCGGCGCCCATCAGGTCGCGGGCGGATCGACCTCGGCGGGGACTCTCGTCGCCTTCGTGTTGTATCTCGGGCTGTTGTTCGGCCCGATCCAGCAGCTGTCGCAGGTGTTCGACGGGTACCAGCAAGCGAGGGTGGGAGTCAGCCGAATCGGCGACCTGCTCCGCACACCGAGTTCGATCGAGGTCGCCTCGAACTCAGACACCGTGACGATCCCCGACGGTCATCTCCAGGGCGATGTTCGCTTCGAGCACGTCGGGTTTCGGTATGCCGGATCCGACACCGACGCCCTCAGTGAGGTCAATCTCACAATCCTTCGCGGCACTACCGTCGCACTCGTCGGGCAGACCGGCGCGGGCAAGTCCACCGTCGTGAAGTTGCTCGCGCGCTTCTACGATCCGACGTCCGGATCCGTACGCGTCGACGGCACCGATCTTCGCGATTTTCGACTGTCGGACTATCGCCGACGACTCGGAGTAGTACCGCAAGAAGCCCACTTGTTCACCGGCGATATCGCCTCCAACATCGCCTTCGGAAAGCCCGAAGCGTCTCGCTCCGAGATCGAAGCTGCAGCGCGCGCGGTAGGCGCATTGGAGACCATCGCTGCACTTCGGGGCGGTATGCGGCAACCGGTGGGTGAACGCGGGCAGGGCCTGTCCGCAGGCCAACGACAGCTGATCGCGCTGGCGAGGGCCGAGCTGGTCGACCCGGATCTTCTTCTGCTCGACGAGGCGACCGCAACGCTCGATCCCGCCACTGAACGCAAGGTGCTCGCCGCGAGCGAGAGGCTGCTGCGCACACGCACCGCTGTAGTCGTTGCACACCGATTGGCGACGGCCGCCAACGCCGACATGATCGTCGTCGTCGATCACGGGCGAATCGTCGAGACCGGAACGCACCACGAATTGAGGGCTCGCGGCGGCTACTACGCTCGGCTGTGGGATGCGGCCGAAACGCGCGGCGGGAATAATTCGATAGTCCAAGGAGTAGTCAGCAATGAGGCTGATAGTTACTCGTGAGTACATACCACAGTCACGTCCCGGACGATCGCACTCCCTGCATGAGGTCTAGCCTGGGTGTGTACGCGCGTTTGATCGGGAACGAAGAGAAGAATCGAGGCGAACTACTGCCGTGAGCAGCAGCTCCACTACCCAATTCGGACAAAATCAATGGCTGGTCGACGAGATGTACCAGCGTTTCAAGGTCGACCCGTCATCGGTCGACGCCAGCTGGCACGAATTCCTCACCGACTACAACCCGGACGCGCCGGCGGGTGACGACACCGCGTCCGTTCCGAACGGCAGTACGCCTCCTGCCAACGGTAGTTCCGCCCCGAAGGCTGCAGCTCCGAAGGCTGCTGAGACCAAGACTGCAACCCCCAAGACCGAAGCTCCCAAGGCTGCCGAGTCCAAGGTCAGTGCATCCCAGCCCGCAGCATCCAAGCCTGCAGGATCCAAGCCCGCAGCGGAAAAGCCGACGCCGACGTCCAAGCCTGCGACATCGAAGGCCGCGGGTGCCAATCCGTCCGCGACGGCTGTGAAGCCCGCTGCCGCCGCATCCGCTGCGGAGGAGTCCACCAAGGTTCTACGTGGCGCCGCTGCTGCCGTCGCGAAGAACATGTCGGCGTCGCTGCAGATTCCGACAGCGACGAGTGTTCGCGCGATCCCGGCCAAGCTCATGGTCGACAACCGCCTCGTGATCAACAACCATCTCGCTCGTACGCGTGGCGGCAAGATCTCGTTCACTCACTTGCTCGGTTACGCCATCGTGCAGGCCGTCAAGGCGTTCCCCAACATGAATCGCCACTTCGCCGAGATCGACGGCAAGCCGAATGCAGTCACCCCGGCAGCCACGAACCTTGGCCTGGCCATCGACTTGAAGGGCAAGGACGGAAGCCGCAACCTCGTCGTCGCCGCGATCAAGAACACGCAGGACTACTCGTTCACGCAGTTCTACAACGCCTACGAGGACATCGTTCGCCGCGCTCGCGACGGCAAGCTGACCGGCGAGGATTTCCAGGGCGTCACGCTGTCGCTGACCAACCCAGGCGGAATCGGCACCGTGCACTCGGTGCCGCGTCTGATGAACGGTCAGGGCGCCATCATCGGTGCAGGCGCCATGGAATACCCGGCCGAGTTCCAGGGCGCGAGCGACGAACGGCTCGCCGAACTGGGCGTCGGCAAGCTCATGACGCTGACCTCGACGTACGACCACCGCATCATCCAGGGTGCAGAGTCGGGCGATTTCCTTCGCACGATCCACAACCTGCTGATCAGCGACGAGTTCTACGACGAGATCTTCCATTCGCTGAAGATCCCGTACGAGCCGATCCGGTGGCGCAAGGATCTCCCCGAAGGCATCGTCGACAAGAACACCCGTGTCCTCGAGCTCATCGCCGCGTACCGCAACCGCGGTCACCTGATGGCCGACACGGATCCGTTGCAGTTCACCAAGGACAAGTTCCGGATGCATCCGGACCTCGACGTGATCAGCCACGACCTGACGCTGTGGGACCTCGACCGCGAATTCAAGGTCGGCGGTTTTCACGGCAAGGACAAGATGCGTCTGCGCGACGTGCTCAGCGTTCTGCGTGACTCGTACTGCCGCCACGTCGGCGTCGAGTACACCCACATCCTCGAGACCGATCAGGTCGCATGGCTGCAGGAACGCGTCGAAGCTACTCACGTCAAACCGACTGTGGCACAGCAGAAGTACATCCTCAGCAAGCTCAATGCCGCTGAGGCGTTCGAAACCTTCCTGCAGACGAAGTACGTCGGGCAGAAGCGCTTCTCGCTCGAAGGCGCCGAGTCCGTCATCCCGATGATGGACGCCGTTATCGACCAGAGCGCCGAGCATTCGCTCGACGAGGTCGTCATCGGCATGCCGCACCGCGGTCGCCTGAACGTTCTGGCGAACATCGTCGGCAAGCCTTACTCGAAGATCTTCACCGAGTTCGAGGGCAACATGAACCCGGCTGCCGCACACGGCTCCGGCGACGTGAAGTACCACCTCGGGGCCGAAGGTACCTACATCCAGATGTTCGGCGAGAACGACATCGCAGTCTCGTTGACCGCGAACCCGTCGCACCTGGAAGCCGTCGACCCGGTCCTGGAAGGACTCGTCCGCGCGAAGCAGGATCTGCTCGACAAGGGTGCAGGCGAGGGCGGATTCTCCGTTCTGCCGCTGATGCTCCACGGTGACGCGGCATTCGCGGGCCAGGGCGTCGTAGCGGAAACGCTGAACCTCGCGCTGCTGCGCGGTTACCGCACCGGCGGCACCGTGCACATCGTCGTCAACAACCAGGTCGGTTTCACCACCGCGCCCGAGCATTCCCGCTCGTCGGAGTACTGCACCGACGTCGCCAAGATGATCGGCGCGCCGATCTTCCACGTCAACGGCGACGACCCGGAAGCATGCGTCCGCGTCGCTCAGCTCGCCGTCGACTTCCGTGAGAAGTTCAACAAGGACGTCGTCATCGACATGATCTGCTACCGCAGGCGTGGACACAACGAGGGCGACGACCCCTCGATGACGCAGCCGGCGATGTACGACGTCATCGACACCAAGCGCAGCGTCCGCAAGAGCTACACCGAATCCCTCATCGGCCGCGGCGACATCTCCCTCAAAGAGGCAGAGGACGCATTGCGCGACTACCAGGGACAGCTCGAACGGGTCTTCAACGAGGTGCGCGAGCTCGAGAAGTACACCCCCGAGCCCAGCGAGTCGGTCGAACTCGACCAGCAGTTGCCCACAAAGCTCACCACCGCGGTCGACAAGTCGGTTCTGCATCGCATCGGCGACGCCTTCCTCGAGGTTCCCGACGGCTTCAACGTGCACCCGCGCGTCAAGCCTGTTCTGGAAAAGCGTCGGGAAATGGCGTACGAGGGCAAGGTCGACTGGGCCTTCGGCGAGCTTCTCGCCCTCGGTTCGCTCGTGGACGAGGGACGCAACGTTCGGTTCTCGGGTCAGGACACCCGCCGCGGCACGTTCACCCAGCGTCACTCGGTCATCATCGACCGCAAGACCGGCGCCGAGTACACGCCGTTGCACAACATCGGCAGCGAGAACCCCGGCAAGTTCATGGTCTACGACTCCGCGCTGAGCGAGTTCGCAGCCGTCGGCTTCGAGTACGGCTACTCGGTGGGCAACCCGGACGCACTGGTGATGTGGGAAGCGCAGTTCGGCGACTTCGTCAACGGCGCGCAGTCCATCATCGACGAGTTCATCTCGTCCGGTGAAGCGAAGTGGGGTCAGCTCTCCGACGTCGTGCTGCTGCTGCCGCACGGCCACGAGGGCCAGGGACCGGACCACACGTCCGGGCGTATCGAGCGCTTCCTGACACTGTGCGCCGAGGGCTCCATGACGGTTGCGCTTCCGTCGACTCCGGCGAACTACTTCCACCTGCTGCGCAGGCACGCACGTGACGGCATTCGCCGACCACTCATCGTCTTCACCCCGAAGTCGATGCTGCGCAACAAGGCAGCGGTGTCCAACATCGAGGACTTCACCGACGGCAAGTTCCACTCGGTATTCGACGAGCCGACCTACGACACCGGCACCGGTGACCGTAGCAAGGTCAAGCGCGTCCTGATGGTGAGCGGCAAGCTCTACTACGAGCTTCTCGCCCGGAAGCAGAAGGACAACCGCGAGGATGTTGCCATCGTGCGCATCGAGCAGCTGTACCCGATTCCGACTCGTCGGATCACCGAGGCGATCAACAGCTACCCGAACGCGACCGAGTTCCGCTGGGTCCAGGAGGAGCCGGCAAACCAGGGTGCGTGGCCGTTGTTCGGCCTGGCATTCCCGGAGCTCATGCCCGACGTTCTGAGCGGAATCAAGCGAGTGTCGCGTCGCGCGATGTCCGCTCCGTCCTCGGGCTCGAGCAAGGTCCACGCCGTCGAGCAGCTCGAAATCATCGACGAGGCGTTCTCCGGCGTCGGCGAGTAGTTTCACCGCCCTTCTCTACAGCGAACGGCGCATTCGGTCACCCATGAGGTGACCGAATGCGCCGTTCGCTGTTTTGGCGGTTGGCCGACCATCGCTTGAAAGGTCCATCCATACGATCAGATAGCTAGCAGGTGACATTCAAGCGGACCAGGGCACGCGGCGGACCAGATCTCACTCCGCCGCCGCACCGGCTCCGAGGAGCGCCGCGATCGTGCTCGGCGCGAGGGCCACGGCAGGCAGGGCTCCGACGTTGAGTTCGATGAGGTCGTCCCTGCTGATCTGAGGATTACGCAACCACGAGATGGTGGCCTCCTCGACGAACGCGATCCAGCCTCGTACTGCTAGTTCCGTGGCCGGGTTGGCCTCGACGTTCAGCGTGTACAGGTTCGCGACGGTTCGGTCGGCCATGGTCGTGCGGGTCTCCTCGAACACTCGGCGCATATCGGGGTCTCCCGTCGCCGATCCACGCAGCAACGACAGGAACGTTTCTCGATTCTCGGTTACGTAGTCGACATAGTTCGCGATCGAATCCCGCAGCGTTTCGTAGGGCCCGAGAGTCATATCCGGTGCCGTGCGCTCGAGCATGGTCTTGCTGGCTTCACGGACGATCGCGAGGTGAAAGTCCTGCTTCGAGGAAAAGTAGTGAAACAGCAGCCCCCGCGAAACTCCGGCCTGATCGGCGATGTCTTCGACGGATACCTGCTCCAGGGGGCGGTCCGCCAGCATTTCCGTACCGAGCTCGATCAGCTGGGCACGCCGCTCTTCCGGGCTCATCCGAGTTCGCTTGATTGCTGGGTTGTTCACACTCGCCATGCAACCAGCTTACTGAATGACAGTCAATAACTATTGACTCACACTCAATAAGCTCCTATTCTCGTTTTCATGAGTCTTTCCGTAACAGATACTTCGGAGCGCGTGACGGCCCCGCGCCAGGTCGACACAGTCATCATCGGCAGCGGCTTCGCCGGCCTCGGGGCAGCGATCAAGCTGACCCAGAAAGGCAAGAACAACTTCCTCGTACTCGAAAGAGGCAGCGATGTCGGTGGGACGTGGCGCGACAACACGTACCCGGGCGCAGCGTGCGACGTGCCGTCTCACCTGTACTCGTACTCGTTCGCACTCAATCCGGACTGGACTCGCTCGTTCTCGACTCAGCCCGAGATTCAGAAGTACATCTCTTCTGTTGCACGAAAGTACAACGTCCTGAGCAAGCATGTCTTCAATTCCGACGTCACGTCGGTGACCTGGGACGAGAACACCCACCGCTGGAACATCATCGCAAGCACCGGTGAGTACACGGCCAAGGTCGTCGTCACCGCAGTAGGCGCACTGTGCGAGCCGAACCTCCCGCCGATCAAGGGCATCGAAGGATTCGAAGGCGACGTCTTCCACTCCGCACAGTGGAACCACGACGTCTCGCTGGCAGGCAAGCGTGTCGCGATCATCGGCACTGGTGCGTCGGCGATCCAGATCGTGCCTGCCATCGCGGACAAGGTGGAGCGCCTCGACGTGTACCAACGCACCGCACCGTGGATCCTCCCCCGCTTCGATCGCGAATACACCGGCATCGAGAAGTTCGCTTTCAAGCGCATTCCCGGTGTCCAGCGACTGTCTCGCACCGCTATCTACGCGGCTCGGGAAACACAGGTCGTCGGGCTGGCCAAGAAGCCCGCCCTGATGCGGATGTTCGAGGTCATCGCCAAGAAGCAGATCAGCAAGGGCATCAAGGACAAGTCGCTGCGCAAGAAGGTCACGCCGAACTTCCGCATCGGCTGCAAGCGCATGCTGATCTCGAACGCGTACTACCCCGCACTCGATCGATCCAACGTCGACCTCGTCACGGACGGGATCGTAGAGGTCAAGGCGAACTCCATCGTCTCCGCCGATGGCACCGAACGTGAGATCGACGCACTGATCGTCGCGACCGGATTCCACGTCACGGATTCGCCTGCCTACCAGGGCATCTACGGAACAGGCGGCAAGACGCTCGCGCAGACGTTCGAGGAAGAAGGCCAGCAGGGCTACAAGGGTGCCGCGGTCGCGGGCTTCCCCAACATGTTCTTCCTCGTCGGGCCCAACACCGGCCTCGGACACACCTCGATGGTGTTCATGATCGAATCGCAGCTCAATTACGTCATCGACGCGTTGGACACGATCGAGAAGCACGGCATCGGGCAGATCGAAGTCCGCAAGGACGTGCAGGACGATTACAACGCCGACCTGCAGGATCGCATGGCGAACAGCGTCTGGATGAACGGTGGCTGCGCCAGCTGGTACCTCGACAAGCACGGGAACAACACGACGCTGTGGCCGGACTTCACGTTCCGATTCCGCGCGATCACCAGAAAATTCGACCTCGCGGCGTACCGTAGCGTCGCGGCATCCGATCTCCCAACACCAGCCGTCGGCGCCACCGCCGACAACGACATCGAGGTAGCAGCACAGTGAGCACAACATTCGCAGGCAAAGTTGCCGTAGTCACCGGCGCGGGATCCGGTATCGGACGCGCGCTCGCGCTCAATCTCGCCGAACGCGGCGCCAAGCTGGCACTGTCGGACGTCGACGTGAACGGTCTGGAAGAGACTGTCCGTCAGGTCGAAGCACTCGGCGCTGAGGTTGCCTCGCAGTTCCTCGATGTGTCGCAGCGCGAGACCGTGCTCGACTACGCCGATACGGTGAGGGCGCGGTTCGGCAAGATCAATCAGATCTACAACAATGCGGGCATCGCGTACCACGGTGACGTCGAGGCTTCGTCGTTCAAGGACATCGAGCGGATCGTCGACGTCGACTTCTGGGGAGTCGTCAACGGTACGAAGGCTTTCCTTCCGCACCTGCAGGAATCCGGTGACGGCCACATCGTCAACATCTCCAGTCTTTTCGGACTGCTGGCGATGCCGTCGCAGGCTGCCTACAACGCTGCCAAGTTCGCTGTCCGCGGCTTCAGCGAGGCACTTCGGATGGAGCTGCTGATCTCGAAAGCCCCGGTCAAGATGACCGTCGTGCATCCCGGCGGCATCAAGACCGCGATCGCGCGCAACGCCACCGTCGCCGAGAATTACGACCAGCAGTCGGTCGCCAAGTTCTTCGACGCCAAGCTCGCCAAGACAACTCCGGATCAGGCTGCCAAGACGATCCTCAAGGGCGTCGAGAAGGGCAAGGGCCGCGTGCTGATCGGCTCCGACGCCATCGCACTCGATTTGCTTCAGCGCATTACCGGATCGAAGTATCAACGCGTGATCGCGGTCGTCGCGAGCCGCGCCATGCCGCGAAAGAAGCAGTCATGAAATCCTTCTACCTGCCGCTTCCGCTGGTCAGAGCGGCGTTGAAACCGTTCTACCGATTCGCGCTCGATGCGCGGCTCCCCATCACGGTTCAGCGCAGGATCCTCGACCTCGGCGCTCCGATCCAGACCATGCCGGACGGCGCTGTGGTACAGCCGTTGACATTGGCCGGACGCAGAGCGGAACGGGTCACCGTCGGTGCTACCGAACGCGACACTGCGGTGCTCTATTTGCACGGCGGCGCGTACACGATCGGATCGATGGCTACCCACCGCTCGCTCGCAGCGCATCTCGCCCGTGAATCAGCAAGCGCTGTATACGTTCTCGACTATTCCCTCGCCCCCGAGAACCCGTACCCGACCGGCCTGAACGACGCAGTCGCTGCCTACCGCGAACTACTGAAGTCGCACGGCTACACCGCGGATCGTGTTGCAATCGCGGGCGATTCGGCAGGCGGCGGGCTCACGGTCGCCACTGCACGCCATCTCGTCGACGACGGCGTGAATCCTGCTGCACTCGGCCTGATCTCACCGTGGGTGGATCCGGCTGCACGAGACGCGCTGTTCGACCGGGATCTCGTCGTCAACACCGCATGGTCGTTCGCGGCGGCCGTGGCGTACCTCGGCGACGGCGATCCTTTGGACCAGGGGTACGCACCACTACAGGGTGATCTCACCGGCTTGCCGCCGATCGTCATGCACGTCGGGACGTCCGAGGTTCTCTATCCGCAGATCGTGGCTTTCCACGACAAGCTGCTGTTGTCGGGCGTCGAAGTCGAGTACGTCGAATACGAAAAGCTCTGGCACGTAGCGCATCTGCAGGCTTCGATCCTGCGTGAAGCCGCCCAGGCCGTGCACCACATGGGCGCCTTTCTCGGGGCACGGGTCCGGACGTCAGAGGTTGTGCTCGCCGAGCCATCGAGCAGCGACATCGCCTGAGTTCGCACCACTGCGGACCTCGCCGATCATCTCGGCGAGGTCCGCAGTGGTCAGCTCACCTGCAACGACACCGAGCGTCGCGAACGCAGCATCGTCGAGCGCACCGTCACGCATGAGCGGAACCACATTCTGCGCGATGATCGCCGACTCGTCGTCATCGAGGGTCGACAAGTCCGCTGCGAGTGGTCCGAACGACGACGTCCGCAGCGCCAACGCATCGACTTCACCGGAATCCAGAGCGCTGACCGCCGATTCCGAGTCCGGGTAGACGGTGAACTCCGTGAACGAACATCCGTACACGGGCCCCAGCTGCATTCCGATCTCCATCGGTTCGATACCGGACGACTTCTCGACGATTCCGACCACGGCATCGCTGCAGCTCGGCGCGAAGTCCGACAGCGACGACACTTCCGCGAACGGTCCGCTCGACGAGACTGCGATGGCCATCCGGTCCTCGGCGAGTGCGTAGTCCCCCACCGACAGCCCCTCGGGCAGCGACCTGTTCAGGTCGACGAACACGTCCTCGGCTTCGGTAGCACCCGACAGCGAGTCGAACGTGTGCAGAAGATCCCCGGTGAAATCCGGTACGAGGGATATCTCGCCACCGTCGAGAGCGGCAACGTAGTCGCTGCGTTCGCCAAGACCTTCCTTCACTTCTGCCGTGACTCCGGCAGAGCGAACCGCACCGGCGTAGATGTGCGCCAGCACTGCCCCGGTGACGTTCTCACCCGCCCCGACAACGATCGTCGCGCGCTCCTGGGTGTCCGCCGCACACCCAGCCAACGTCAGCGCCACGATCGCCGCTGTGAGCACTCTCGGCGCCGACCCGACCACAGAAACTCCATTCCACCTGCTCACGCAGCAGGTTTACCGATTGCGCTCGCCGGGAACAAGAGCGAACGAGATAGTCATCGCACCAACCCTATGACTATGCTCGAAGACCTGGTTCGACCACACCCCAGCGAGCCCCGCCGGAAGGGATTCACTTGAACATCACCAGATCTGCGCGAGCCGTCGTTGCACTTTCCGTCACGGCTGTCGTCATGACCGCGTGCGGCGGCAACAGTGATCCCCTGTCCTCCGGAGGCGGCGAGAGCAACAGCGATCCCAATTCGATCGTGATCGGTTCGGCCAACTTCCCCGAATCCGAAACAGTGGCCAACATCTACGCCGAAGCCCTGCGCGCCAATGGCTTCGAGGTGAGCACCAAGCTCAATATCGGCAGCCGCGAGGCGTACATCCCGGCAGTGCGAGACGGATCGATCGACCTGATCCCCGACTACACCGGCAATCTCCTGCAGTACCTGGACGAGTCAGCGACCGCAACATCATCCGAGGACGTTCTCGCGGCACTGCCCGACGCACTCGGCTCGGATCTGACCGTCACAGCTCAAGCCCCCGGCGAGGACAAGGATGCAGTCGTCGTGACCAGGGCAACTGCAACCGAACGCAATCTGACCACCATCGGCGACCTCGCTCCTTTCTCCGCCGACGTCACCTTCGCGGGAACGCCGGAGTTCCAGGAGCGCGTCGGCGGACTTCCCGGGCTGAAAGCCAAGTACGGACTCGACATCGCCCCCGGAAACTACGTTCCGATCTCCGACGGTGGTGGTCCTGCCACCGTCGAGGCTCTGGTGTCCGGTCAAGTTGTCGCAGCCGATATCTTCACCACCGCACCGTCGATTGCACAGAACGACCTCGTGGTGCTCGAAGATCCGGAGAACAACTTCGCCGCCCAGAACATCATTCCGGTGCTCAACACCTCCAAGCAGTCGGACAAGCTCACCCAGGTTCTCGATGCGGTCTCCGCTCAGATCACCACCGAGGAATTGATCGCGCTCAACACGTCCGTGTCCGGTGACGCGAAGGTCGAACCCGCCGCCGCCGCAAGGGCGTGGGTGGCGGACAAGGGACTGGACCAACCGGTCAGCTGATGATCACATTCGACGGAGTCGGCAAGACCTATCCGGATGTTCGGGGTCGTTCCGCAGGCTCTACTCCCGGCGGCACAATCGCGGTCGACAGTTTGGATCTGGTGATCGAGCCCGAATCGTTCACCGTGTTCGTCGGGCCTTCCGGGTGTGGCAAGACCACCTCGATGCGCATGATCAACCGGATGATCACTCCCACCTCGGGAGTGATCACCGTCGACGGTCGCAACATCGCCGAGACCGACGCGGTGAAACTGCGGCGCGGAATCGGCTACGTCATTCAAAGCGCGGGGCTGCTACCTCACCGCACCGTCGTCGACAACGTCGCGACGGTGCCGGTCCTACGCGGCGAATCCAGGCGCGCCGCACGTAAAGCCGCGCTCGGCGTACTCGAAAGAGTCGGACTCGATCCGGCTTTCGCGTCGCGCTATCCGGCGCAGCTGTCGGGCGGCCAACAGCAGCGGGTCGGGGTCGCGCGTGCCCTGGCCGCGGATCCGCCGATCTTGCTGATGGACGAGCCGTTCAGCGCAGTCGATCCGGTTGTTCGTGAGGACCTACAGACCGAGATGCTTCGACTGCAGGCAGATCTGAAGAAGACCATCGTGTTCGTCACCCACGACATCGACGAGGCCGTACGCCTCGGAGACAATATCGCGGTCTTCGGACCTCAGGGACGCCTACAGCAGTACGACAAGCCGGCGACCATACTCGCAGCTCCTGCAACATCTTTCGTTGCTTCGTTCGTCGGCCGCGATCGAGGCTATCGAGGTCTGTCGTTCCGCTCTGCCCAATCGGTCACGATGCATCCGATCGACACGGCAACTGAAAGCGAAGTTCGCGGTCTTCGGCTGGCACAGGGCCAGTGGGTTCTCGTCGTCGACTCCGAGCGTCGCCCCCTCGGCTGGATCGACGCCACCGGGGTCGAGAAGGTCCGCGACGGTCGACCTCTCGACGACAGCACCGCAGCAGGTGGCTCGCTGTTCACCGAGGGTGGGGATCTACGTCAGGCACTCGACTCGGCCATCTCGTCTCCGTCGGGAATCGGAGTCGCCGTCGATTCCACCGGAGCCGCCGTCGGCAGCGTAGATGCTGCTGAGATCCTCGAACACCTTGCTGTGCAACGTAGATCCGAAGATGAAGAGCGCAATCGGCATCACTTCAGCAACGAGGACACCTCACAGTGACGTGGCTCGTCGACAATTTCGACGTCGTCCTCGGGTACACCAAGACACACCTGTACCTGTCGCTCGTTCCGCTGCTGATCGGACTGCTCATAGCAATCCCGGTGGGCACCGTCATCCGAAACGCGCGCTGGGTCCGGAAGGTCACGATGACGGTGGCCAGCATCGCGTTCACGATCCCGTCGCTGGCTCTGTTCGTCACCATTCCGGCTGTTGTCGGCCTTCCGGTGCTAGACCCGCTCAACGTCGTCATTGCGCTGGCGGTGTACTCGACAGCGCTGCTCATCCGGGCTGTCCCGGAGGCGCTCGATTCGGTGCCGTTCGCGGTCGTCGACTCAGCCGAGGCCATGGGGTACTCACCGCTGCGACGAGCCATTGCCGTGGAATTGCCGCTGGCGCTTCCTGTTCTGATCGCAAACATCAGGGTCGTCGCAGTCACCAACATTTCTCTCGTGTCGGTGGGATCGGTGATCGGCATCGGCGGTCTCGGCCAATTGTTCACGCAGGGTTATCAGCGTGACTACCCCGATCAGATCGTCGCCGGCATCATCTCCATCGTCTTCCTGGCCCTGGTGTTCGACGCAGGCCTGTATCTGCTCGGCCGAAAGCTGACACCGTGGACGCGCCTGGGGACGGCATCGACGAAGAAGGCGCGGGCATGAATCTGTTCTCGGAGGCGTTCTCCTACATCGTCGACAGCGGAAACTGGGCCGGGCCCACGGGAATCGGCGCCCGAATCATCGAGCACATCTGGTACAGCCTGCTCGCCGTCGTGCTGTCGGCCGTCATCGCGATACCGATCGGGTTACTCATCGGCCACCTGCGCAAAGGCGAGGCGGTCATCGTCGGGCTCGTGAATGCACTTCGATCGCTACCGACCCTCGGCATCCTGGTATTTCTGGTCCTCGTCATCGGCCTCGGTCTCGTGCCCCCGATCATCGCGTTGGTGCTCCTCGGTATACCGCCGCTGCTAGCCGGGACCTATTCCGGTATCGCAAACGTCGACGACAACGTGGTCGACGCCGCGAGGGCGATGGGAATGACCGAAGTGCAGGTGCTCTTTCGCGTCGAGATCCCAAATGCGTTGCCGCTGATCATCGGCGGACTGCGAAACACCACCCTGCAGATCATCGCCACCGCTACCGTCGCGGCGTACGTCAACCTCGGTGGACTAGGCCGCTACATCTTCGACGGTCTCGCCCTGTACGACTACGGACGTGTGCTGGTCGGGGCGATCCTCGTTGCGCTGTTGACCCTGATCATCGACGGCTTACTCGCCCTTGCGGTTTGGGCCTCGGTTCCCGGCACCGGTCGGCTCAAGCCAAAGATCAAGGTGTAGGCGCACGTTCCTGGACGAGAAAACGAAACGCCCCGAACCACAGCCCGGTGAGGCTCGGTTCGGGGCGTTTCTTTCCCAGTGTCCTACGCGACGCCCTCGGCTCGCGCTGCTGCCGCAACTGCGTCCGCAACGGCTGGGGCGACACGAGGATCGAGCGGGCTCGGCACAATTTTGTCCGCAGCCAGCTCGTCGCCGAGAACCGAGAGGATTGCCTCGGCAGCGGCGAGTTTCATGCCTTCGGTGATGCGACGTGCGCCGGCGTCGAGTGCGCCTTTGAACACGCCGGGGAAGGCGAGAACGTTGTTGATCTGATTGGGGAAGTCACTTCGCCCGGTCGCGACGATCGATGCGTACTTGGCAGCCGCTTCCGGGTGAATCTCGGGATCGGGATTCGACAGCGCGAACACGATGGACCCGGGGGCCATCGACGCGATGTAACTTTCGTCGATCTTGCCCGCCGACACACCGAGGAACACGTCTGCGCCCGTCAGCGCATCACCGGCACCACCAGACAGTCCGCGCGGGTTGGTACGCGCAGCGAGCTCAACCTTGACGGAGTTGAGATCTCCGCGATCAGCGGAGACGATCCCCTTGGAATCGAGCACGACGACGTCCGGAATTCCCGCGGCGAGAAGAATGTTCGCGCACGCGACGCCTGCAGCACCGGAGCCGGAGATGACGATCTTCAGACCCGACGTGCTTCGCCCCTGGAACTTCGCGGCGCCGTTGAGCGCGGCGAGGACAACGATGGCCGTCCCGTGCTGGTCGTCGTGCATGACCGGGCAGTCGAGTGCCTCGATGACGCGTCGCTCGATCTCGAAGCAACGCGGAGCCGAGATGTCCTCGAGATTGACGGCTCCGAAGCTGTACCGCAACCGCACGATGGTATCCACGATCTCGTCGACATCTTGGGTGTCGAGCACGATGGGAATCGAGTTGAGGCCGGCGAAGTTCTTGAACAGCGCAGCTTTGCCTTCCATGACAGGAAGGGATGCGCGCGGCCCGATGTCGCCGAGTCCGAGCACCGCCGAGCCGTCCGTGATGACGGCGACGAGCCGGTCGGTCCACGTGTACTGCTTGGCGAGTGAAGCGTCCTGCGCGATAGCTCGGCTCACCTGTGCGACGCCCGGCGTGTAGGCGATCGACAGATCACGCTGAGTTTCGAGTGGTGCTGTCAGTTCGACGGACAGCTTGCCACCGACGTGTCCGAGGAAAATCTCCTCGTCGGTGATGGCGGCCAGATCGGCGGTGGTATTTGTCGGTTCGGTCACGATTGTCACGTTATAGCCCCCAGGAAACATTCCGATGACGCACCGGCAGGTAATTCGAAGTAGATGTCTCCGGAGCGCGCCCTTAGTGGCTGCGTCTGCCGTGAAATCACATAATCGCGTGAGGCGGGTGAGCCGTCACATTCGAGCCTGGCGCTGTGGCGTCCGAGGCTGCACTAGTCGCTAAGTGTGCCACCGGAACAGCGAAACGCGCAAACGTCATCCCCACCCCCACCTTCCCACCCTTATCCCCACCATTGTGTCCACAGCAGAACGCCGGCGACGACGAAGACCGACAGGGAGGCCAGAGCCGACACTGCTCGACGCCGGTGGTCGGCGAAGTGCTGGATCACGATCGCCACGATCGCAGCACCGAGGTGCGCGGCTACGGATACCGTCCCAGGTCCGGGGAAGCCGCGCTGGCTTCCGAGATACTGTGCCCCGACAACGACGAGCGCAAGTACGACGAGACCTGCGGTGACGGCCCCACTCAAACCCCGTAGCAAACCGTCAGCCTCCTGTGATGAATCCGCGGACGGAGTCCGCAATGAGCTGGACCGCGATCGCGGCCAACAGTAGACCCGCGATTCGGGCGAGCAGGGTGATGCCACCTTCGCCCAGGATGCGAATCAACACTGTCGAGAACCTGAGAACGAGGAAGAACACAAGGTGGATCGTCACGATTGCGAGTGCGACGGCGACAAGAGAACCCGTGTGGCCGTCGGCTTGGCTGACGTAGACGATGACGGCAGCGATCGCACCGGGGCCGGCCATCAGCGGGGTGCCGAGCGGGACGAGAGCGACATTGACGTCTTCGGCCTCGGACCCACCACCCGCTCCACGTCCCGTCAGCAACGACAGCGCGATGATGAGCAGCAACAGTCCACCCGCACCCTGCAGTGCGGGGATGCCGATGTGCAGGTAATTCAGGATCGCCTGACCGCCGATCGCGAACACCGAGATGACCGTCAGTGATACCGCTGGCGCCTGCCATGCGGCCCGGTTCCGCTCTTCCTTGCTCTTTCGGCCGACGAGCGAGAGGAACACCGGTATTGCGCCCGGCGGGTCCATGATCACGAACAGCGTGATCAGCACGGTCAGGTACAGCGTCGTGTCGAAGCTCACGTCGGGCTCGACACAGAGGCTGGTACACCCGTTGCCGCAGCCAAGATCCGCTCGTACTGCTCGACGTCGGTGGTGTGCTCACCGAGCCGCAGGTGTTTGTTCCCACCGTGGTAATCCGAGGATCCGGTGGCGATCAGATCGAGCTCGTCGGCGAGGTCGCGCATGAATCGAGTGTCCGCTGGGTTGTGGTCGGCATGGTCGACTTCGACGCCGTTCAGACCGTGTCCGACGAGTTCGCGAATGTGCTGCGGGTCCAGCAGCCTGCCCCGAGTACGAGCGCGAGCATGCGCAACGACACTCACTCCACCGGCAATGCGGATCATCTCGATCGCACGATCGAGCGGGGTGTCCACCTTCGCCACGTAGTACGGGCTTTCCGTTGCCAGGTAGCTGTCGAATGCCTCCTGCACACTGCCGACGGCACCGATGTCGACAAGGGCCCGAGCGAGGTGTGGCCGTCCGGCGGACTCCCCCGTCGCGGCC
The DNA here is from genome assembly GCF_037327425.1 of Rhodococcus sovatensis. Taxonomy (NCBI): domain Bacteria; kingdom Bacillati; phylum Actinomycetota; class Actinomycetes; order Mycobacteriales; family Nocardiaceae; genus Rhodococcus; species Rhodococcus sovatensis. The sequence continues at coordinate 3,420,912 of NZ_CP147846.1, forward strand.
AGGATCTCGTCGGGAACGATTTCGGGATGATCGACGGCGAGCAACTCCGCCATCGATCGGATTCGGCCCGTCCGTTCGGTACGCAGCCGCTCGAGTTCCACCGCGAACACCTCGTCCGTCGGGTCGAAGAGATAGGCGAGCAGATGGACCGGCACCGGGTCACCGTCCACGCCGCGGCCGACGCACGACATCTCCATCCCGCGCACGACGGTGAGCCCCGCGGGGGCCGCTCGAACGGCGTCGTCCCACCCTGCTGTGGTGTCGTGATCGGTGATGGCCACAACATCCAAGCCTGCCCTGTGAGCGGCACGCACCAGCTCCTCTGGGCTGTCCGTGCCGTCGGAGACCGAGGAGTGGGTGTGGAGGTCGATGAGCACGAGAGCCAGTGTCTCAGGCTCACCGAACTGTTCGTATCGCAGGCGTACGATTCGCGCCATGCCGTCTCTTCCACCGAGGCCGTCGCTGCCGTCACTGCACTCGCTTCGCCCGTCGAACCGCGGACACGCCGCCGGACCGAAGGTCCCCGTCCCCACCGCTCGCGCCATCGTCGACTGCGCCGTCTACGTCGATGGCGTCAGACTGCCGGGCAAGTACACACATTCCGCCGCGATCGGCGAGGTACGTAAGCGCGGCGAGGGATTCGTCTGGCTCGGGCTGCACGCCCCGGACGAAGGTCAGATGAATGGGGTCGCCGAGTGTTACGGCCTACACGAGCTGATGGTCGAGGACGCCGTCCACGCTCATCAGCGCCCGAAACTCGAACGGTACGACGACGTCGCATTCCTCGTGCTGCGGACCGTCAGTTACGTCGAGCACGAATCGGTGACGACAGCCAACGAAATCGTCGAGAGCGGTGAGATCATGGTGTTCCTCGCCCGCGACTTCGTCATCACCGTCCGACACGGCGAGCACTCCGGCCTGGCGGGTGTGCGCCACCGATTGGAGGCGAACACCGAACGCTTGGCCCTCGGCCCCTCCGCAGTTCTGCATGCCGTCGCCGACCACGTCGTCGACGAGTACCTCGCGGTGACGGGTTCGATCGAACGGGACGTCGACGTCATGGAGGAAGAGGTGTTCTCCCCCAACCACCACGTGCCGATCGAGAACATCTACCTGCTCAAGCGCGAGGTCGTCGAGCTTCGACGGTCGGTGACGCCGCTGTCGACGCCGCTCAACCAGCTGGTGCAGGGCGCAGACACTCCGATCCCCAAGGCCGTGCGGCGCTACCTACGGGACGTGCAGGACCATCACACGACGGTCGCTGAACGCGTCGCAGAGTTCGACGAAGTACTCAGCTCGCTCGTCGACGCAGCGCTGGCGCGCGTGACGATGCAGCAGAACATGGACATGAGAAAGATCTCGGCGTGGGTTGCGATCGCGGCGGTGCCGACGATGGTCGCGGGAATCTACGGGATGAACTTCGACAACATCCCCGAGCTGCACTGGCAGTACGGCTATTACATCGTCGTCGGGATCGTGGCGTCGGTGTGCATCGGTTTGTTCGCCACGTTCCGGCGCAACAACTGGCTCTAGAGGTTCACCGCGGACCTGCTCGGGTCCCTGACATCGATGCCGGCTTCGTTCCATGCTTCGCGGAGAGCGTCGGCACCGCGTAGCCGCACCCACGCCGCTTCGGTGCCCGTGATCGGCACGACCTGCAAGAATTTGACCGGGTCGGCCGGCTCGGGCAACTGTAGATCGGGAATGTCACTGTCACCGAGCAGCACAGCGGTGAACGGCGAACCCACCCACAGCGGCTCACCCAGATCGAGCAACGCATCGCCGACCAGAACGACACCCTCGACCGCAGGTGATGCGGCCAGTACGGCCAATTTCGTGTGCACTCCCGACGCGACTCCGGCGCCACCGTGCAGTGTCAGGATCAGCTCAGCGCGCGGTCCTCTGGACTGATCGGCCACCATCTCGTTGGGATCCGCCATCGGATGGCGGGAGCAGCCGAGCGTGACGTATCGGACCAAGTCTTCCTCGCCCGCCGTGAATCGAAGCACGTCGAGCGGCTCCAGCCCGAGAAAAGTCACCGACGCCGACGAGGGGTTCTCGTCCCCGATCTCGGCGATCAGATGCGCCCGGACCCGAGCAATTACACTGCCGATGACACTGTCGCTCACGAAGTCCATCCAACACCACCGTCGCCCGGTAGCGTCGTCCGAGTGGTCTCTGTCCTTGCTGTCGCCGACGAAACGATCGAAAGCCTGTGGAGTTCCCAGGTCCGATCCTTGGACGTGGACCTCATCCTCGGTGCGGGGGATCTTCCGTTCGACTACATCGAGTATCTGACTGATGCGCTGAACGCACCCTGTGTGTTCGTTCCCGGCAATCACGACGCGGACCTGACGGGCTACTCCGCCGGCCGCGCAGGATGGATGCGCGCGGGCCTACCGAGCACATGGCCTGGCCCCGTCGGGGCTGTCAACGCGGACCGCAAGATCGTGACCGCTGCCGGACTCAGGATTGCGGGTCTCGGCGGTTCGATCCGGTACAACGGTGGACCGAATCAGTGGACGCAGCGGCAACAACGCCGACGCGCCCGCACGCTGACTCGCACCAAGAACTGGGCCGAGAAAGTCCGTGGGGACCGACGAGGCGTCGATGTGTTGCTGACACACAGCCCTCCGTTCGGCGTCGGCGACGACACCGATCCGGCTCATATCGGGTTCGAGTGCCTGGACGACGTCGTCCGGTCATTGGGCCCTCAGGTTCACCTGCACGGCCATATCCATCCGCACGGCCGGACACCTGAGGATTTCGAGTTGTACGGATCGGCCGTCATCAATACCGTCGGCTACACACTTCTTCAGATCGAACCCGGCGGAGGCGACCGGGACGTCACTGCTCCCACCATCCTGAGGCGACGCCATGGCACGTGACACCGGCTTTCCCGTAGCCGACGCGGAAAACGACTTCACCCGTCAGCGCCGTCGCGCCGATATCGCACGCCTCGTAGGCTGGCTCCGTCGCCAACCGGACGACGTCAACACGATCCTGCCGTTCGACGAGGTAGTCGCAGCCCTCGGCAAAGTCGGCGAGCGGCAGTTGGGTGTGCAGGTGATCCGCGTCGACTCGATCGTCGGAAGTGTCGACCGCACAAGGGATTTCGATAGGTTCTTCCGGCCCACATCGGCTCGTATCCGCGAACGGTGGCAGCGACTGGCGGCTGCACAGCGGCGCGGCGAGGCGATGCCGCCGATCCAGGTCTATCGCATCGGGTCGATGCATTTCGTGCTCGACGGCCACCACCGCGTGTCGATTGCTTTTGCCATGCATCGCGCAACGATCGACGCACTCGTCACCGAGATCATCACCCGCATCTCCCCCGAGGGAATCACCCGCAGGGGTGATCTACTGATCAAGGATCATCGGCGGATCTTCCTGTCCCGAGTCCCCCTCGTCGGCAAGGCTCGGGAAGCGGTCACGGTGACGGATCCGTTCGACTACGCCGAGCTCAGCGAGAGCGTCGAGGCATGGGGCTTCCGATTGATGCAGGAGTTGTGCGAGTTCGTCGATCGCGCAACGGTTGCCCGGCGCTGGTTCGGCGAGGAATTCCTGCCCGTCGTCAGGATGGTGCGTGCCGCCGACATCCTCGAAGGACAGACCGATGCCGAGGCATACCTGTGGATGATCCGCGAGCGCTATCGCCTTGTCCGCGAACATGTCTGGAACGACGAGATCGTCTCGGAACTGAGGGAACGCGCCCGCACTACACGACCTCGGCGAACGTGACCTCGTGCTCGGCAGCGGCGGGAGCGGCGAACTTCGACATACGACGGGCTTCCGCCGCGACGGTCGCCTGATGCGCTTTCGACAACCGCCGGTACGGGACAACGGTTATCAGTGATCGAGCCTTCTCCCGTGTCAGCTTCACTTCGCCCGCGACCTGTCCGTCGACGAGCACTACTGGCGGAAACACCCCGTTGCGGGTGAACAACTTCGCGCGGGAATCAGCGGTGATCACTCTCGATCGATCGGCGTGCGACAGCAACAGATTGTCGAAAGCTGCGATGATCCGGACCGGCATTCGCGTATCCAGTTCCGGCCTCGACGCGTCGGGCAGGTCGAACAGTTCGGCACCCGACTCCGAGGTGAAGGTGATCAACTGCGGTCGCACGCGCTCCATCACCTCACCCAATCTCGTCAACCCGGACCAGCTCTGGGCGTCGGCGACAGAGGCCGGGCCGAACGCCGCGAGGTAGCGCAGCAGCATCCTCTCCGGCGAGGGATTCGTCTCGACGTCGACTCCGGTCCATTTCTCCAGCGGCATCAGGCGAACGTGTCCAGACTTGCCCCACACCGCTCTCGGCGGAACCTGCACCAGCGGAATCAAGTTCCTGACGGCATGCACAAGCGACGACGGTGAGGCGTCGGGAAATCTCCGCGCAAGGCTCTCTCCGAGTTCGGAGTGCCCTAGCGGACCGTCGGCGAACAACTCTCGTCCGATGACGGCAACCGTCGCAGCGTCGACGCCTGCCAGCGCCTGCCGGTGCTGGGTATTGGTTCGAAGATCTGCGTCCAGGATCGGTTGCACGAGTGGCCGCAGGAACGCGGCGTCCGCTGCGGTCACCAGATGCACTGTGCCGCGCATGAGCACGATCCGCACGACCCGCGCATTCTCGATCAACCCAGCCAGTTCCTCGGCACGAAATGCAACGATTCTCGACCACAGTCCGAAATACGGCGGGAACGGTGCCTGAGCCTGCATCCCGAGCAGATGACCGACCATCGACTCGGCCGGCATCTCCGCCCGTTCGAGCAAATGTTGCCGAGCGAGGGTGGCGACGCCCACAGCGCGGTTGGACAGTGCAGGTGAGCGACCCATTAGCTGCTCCTGGCCTTCCCCGATCGCCGGAAACCTGATAAGTACTTAGATGCGTACATCAAATTGTTTGATTCTTCCCTTCGCTTAGAAATGTAACGAGGTTTTTCGGAATGTCGACCAACGCTCGCGCCGACGAGCTTCGGCCCGGGCGTCTGCTCCTTCCCGGCCTCTGCTTCGTGGTCATGACCCTTGCCGTACTGCAAACGATGGTCATCCCCATCGTCGGGACCATCGGGTCACAACTCGAGGTCAGTACCACCGCCGCCGGCTGGGTTCTCACTGCCAACCTTCTCGCCGCTGTCGTCGCGACGCCCGTCATCGGACGACTTGCGGACCTGCACGGTAAGCGACCGGTTCTGATTGCGGTGCTCCTCGTCGTCCTCGTCGGATCCCTCCTCGCTGCACTCACCCACTCGCTGCCGCTCTTGCTCGTCGGCCGGGTACTGCAAGGTGTCTCCTATGCGTTGTTCCCGATCGCGCTGGCTATCCTCCGCGACGAACTGCCGCCGAGAAAACTCGTCGGCGCGATGGCGATCTTGTCCGGCACCCTCGGCGTCGGCGGCGGCTTCGGGCTCGTCCTGACAGGATTGCTGACCGCCGACGGCGCCGACTACCACCGAGTCTTCTGGCTGACGGTGGCCTTCGTCGTGCTGGCGATGACACTCGCATGGTTCGGGGTTCCTCTGCGCCCTCGCAACGCGAGAGGGTCAGTGGACTGGTGGGGCGCCATACTGCTCGCAGCGGCGCTGGTGTTGCTGTTCCTCGCGTTGACCCAGGGCCGATCCTGGGGATGGGGATCAGCTGCGACGCTCGGGTGCGCGCTCGTCGGAGCGGTGGTTCTCGCCCTGTGGTGGATCTTCGAGAACCGGATCAAGGAACCCCTCGTCGCACCGAGGATGCTCACTCATGGTCCGCTGCTCGCGACCAACCTCGCAACCGTGTTCGTCGGAATCGGGATGTTCGTGAACTTTCTCGCGTGCTCGTATTTCGTACAGACGCCCAGGGACATCGCCGGCTACGGGTTCGGTGCGGACGTTCTTTCCGCCAGTGTCGTGTACCTGCTGCCCGGTGCTGCGACGGGCGTCGTCGTGGCAACTCTGAGCGGCGGACTCATCAGGAGTTACGGCCCACGTCGAGTCCTGATCGCGGGTGGCGTCATCGGCGCCGCGGGTTTCGTGTTCTTCGCCTTCTTCCACTCCGTCACCTGGCAGGTGATCGTTGCGTCAGCGGTGATCAACATCTTCGTTTCCCTGGCCTTCGCCGCCATTCCCAATCTGCTGATGGCCGAAGTATCTGCCGCCGACACCGGTGTCGCGAACAGCGTCAATTCCATCGTGCGAACCGTCGGAACCTCGATTGCAAGCGCCGTCCTGACGACGATGCTCGCCACGTACACCATCGCCGGGACCTCGGTGCCCCGTGAGGCCGTCTACACGGCCGCCTTCGTGGTCGGAGCCCTCGCATGCGCGATAGTGACGTTGTCCGCCTTGGCGATTCGGGTGCCCACACCCCCTGCCAGCGACCGCACAGCCAAGCCCACAACGGTGCTTTCGACCGGTTCCGCAGGATAATCCCAGCGCTCCGCGCTAGTGGCACGGTTAAGTGCATTCCGATGCACTCAACCGTGCCACTGGGCCGGAGGCCTACAGCGTCAGATTGTCGCCCGAAGCCTGGTCGAATACCGAGATCTTCGCCGGATCGAACCACAGCTCGACGTCGCCGCCTGCGGCTGCCTTGGACTCCGCGGCCAACCGCGCAACCACCTGGGCACCAGCTTCGCCCAGGCCGGCATCCGCTGCCAGTTCCTGGAGTTCCGCCGACTGCACCTTGCTGCCCTTGGATTCGAAGTAGACGTACTTGTCGCTACCCATCGACTCCATGACGTCAACCTTCGCGGTGAACGTCGCGCCGCTGAGCTTCTGGTACGAGTCGATGAGTGCGGCATCCTCGAAGTGCTCGGGGCGGATGCCCACCACGACTTCGTTTCCTGGATTCTTCTTCTGGATCGCCGCCCGACGCTCCCTCGGGAGTTCGAAGTTGCCGAGTTCGGTGGCAACGCCGTCTGCGGTCAAGGTTCCCGGCACGAAGTTCATCGACGGCGAACCGATGAAGCCCGCCACGAACAAGTTTCGAGGCTTGTCGTAGAGCTCCTGCGGCGATCCGATCTGCTGTACGAGACCGCCACGCAGCACCACCACTCGGTCGCCGAGTGTCATCGCCTCGGTCTGATCGTGCGTCACGTACACGGTCGTCGTACCGAGCCGCTTCTGTAGCCGCGAGATCTCCGCGCGAGTCTGCACGCGCAGCTTTGCGTCGAGGTTCGACAGCGGCTCGTCCATCAAGAACGCCTTGGGAGTACGGACGATGGCGCGGCCCATGGCAACTCGCTGACGCTGACCGCCGGACAGGTTTGCCGGTTTGCGATCGAGGTGCTGACTCAGGTCGAGGATCTTCGCAGCCTCCTCCACCTTCTCGTTGATTTCGTTCTTGCTGAGCTTCGCGAGCGTCAGCGGGAATGCGATGTTCTGGCGGACGGTCATGTGCGGGTACAGCGCGTAAGACTGGAACACCATCGCGATGTCCCGGTCCTTGGGTGCGCGCTCGTTGACGCGTTCACCAGCGATGCGCAGTTCTCCCGACGAGATGTCCTCCAACCCGGCGATCATGTTGAGCGTCGTGGACTTTCCGCATCCCGAAGGTCCGACGAGGATGATGAACTCGCCGTCGGCGATGGTGATGTCCACGTCGCTGACCGCAGCGGCGCCATCGGGGTAGAGCTTGGTGACTTTGTCGAGAACGATTTCGGCCATGACGGTTATCCCTTCACTGCGCCGGACGTCAAGCCCGCCACGATGCGTCGTTGGAAGAAGAGCACGAAGATGATGATCGGAATGGTGATGACCACGGCGGCCGCGGCAATCGACCCGGTGGGCTCTTCGAATTGCGAGCTGCCGGTGAACTGGGAGATCGCGGCAGGCACCGTGATCGACCGTTCCGTCGCCGTCAACGAGATGGCGAGCAGAAGGTCGTTCCAGGCGAAGATGAACACAAGAATCGCGGCGGTGACGATTCCGGGTGCCGCGAGCGGCGCGATGACCTTCCGGAATGCCTGTGCCGGTGTGGCGCCGTCCATCTTGGCCGCCTTTTCCAGCTCCCACGGAATCTCACGGAAGAACGCCGACAGCGTGTAGATCGCCAGCGGCAGAGCGAACGTGATGTACGGGATGATCAGGCCCGGCCACGTGTCGAACAACCCGAGCTTGCGTTCGATGTCGAACAACGGTGTCACGAGCGAGATCTGCGGGAACATCGCGATCAGCAGTGCTGCTCCGACGAGCAACTTCTTGCCCGGGAAGTCCAGCCGCGCAACGGCGTACGCCGCCATCGTGCCGATCACGACAGCGATGACCGTGGTGATCAGCCCGATGCCGATCGAGTTGATCAGCGCCGACGTGAACTGATTGGTACTGAAGATTCCCTTGTAGTTGTCGAAAGTGATGGAACTCGGAATGAACTTGCCGTCGGCGATGGTGGCCGTCGATTTGAACGACAGACTGATGATCCAGGCCAGTGGAACGAGCGCATACAGAAGTACGAGCGCGTTGATGACGGTCCAACCGACCTTCTTGCGAGGCGTCACGGTCGTCATTACTTACGGCCTCCGTCGTCCGAGCCCGGCGCCGAAGCACCGAACAGCTTGATGAACACGAACGCGATAATGGCGACGCAGAAGAAGATCAGAACGCTGATCGCCGAGCCGAGTCCGAGATTGAATGCACCGAACAGGTTGTCGTAACCGAGGATCGACACCGAGCCAGTGCCGTTGCTGCCCTTGGTCAGCACGTAGATGTTGTCGAAGATGCGGAACGCATCGAGGGTGCGGAAGAGCACGGCGACCAGAATGGCCGGCTTCATCAGCGGAATCGTGATGCGTATCAGGCGTGTCCAGGCACCTGCACCGTCGACCTGCGCTGCTTTGAGCAGGTCGTCCGGCACGAGAGCAAGTCCGGCGAGGAGTAGCAAGGCCATGAACGGGGTGGTCTTCCATACCTCGGCGAGCACGACGATCGCCAGCGACGGTATCTGCTCGGTCAGCGGAGCACTGCCGTCGGGAAGCAGATTGGCGAGATATCCCGTACCGGGCGTCCACGCGTAGTACCAGCTGTAGGCGGCCGCGACGGTAACGATGCCGTACGGAATCAACACCACGGTACGGACGAGTCCGCGGCCGAAGATGGTGCGATGCATGATCAGTGCGACGGCGAGGCCGAGTACGAACTCGATGATCACCGACACGATCGTGATTCCGAGGGTGACGGTGAACGCCGTCCACCAGTAGCCGTCGCTCAGCACCGTCACGTAGTTCGACAGTCCGACGAATTCGCGATCGTCGGGGAACGCCAGATTGTATTTCTGAAGGCTGAGCCAGAAGGCGTAGACGATCGGGTATCCGGTGACGGCGAGCATCATGATCGCGGCAGGAGCGATCAGGATCAACCCGAGCCTGCGCTCGGCTTTCTTGCCGTCGGACAGATTCTTCAGGACTGCTTCTTTGTCACGCGTTTCGCTCATGGAATCAGCCCTTCGGAATTGACTGCCTTGGAAACGAGATCGGCGAGCTTGTCCACATCGGCGACCGGATCGATGTTCTGTGGCGGATTCAGCGCGTCCGCGAGAAGAATCGAAATGCTCTGGTACGCGGGCGAGACCGGACGCACCGCGGCGTTCTCGATGGCGTCGAGCACGCCTTCCCACGCGGGGTACACCGCTTGGAATTCAGGATCCTGGTAGAGCGGTGCGAGCACCGGCGGGACACCGCCGTCGACTGCGTTGTTGCGCTGATTGTCCTCGTTGGTCAAGCACGCGACGGCTTCCCACGCGAGGTCCTCGTGCTTGGTGGTCTTCGCGACGCCGATGTTGAATCCGCCGATCGTGACCTTCGCTGGAGTATCAGGAATGACCGCCGGGTACGGCGCACTGCGGAACACCTCGGCGACGGCTGCATCTTGTTGATCCGCTGGAACGTTGGTGAGGTCCAGGAACGGAACCGCCCCTGCCGCCGCGTTCTCCTTGATGCCGGGCAGCACGAACGGATAGTTCACTTGGAAGGCGGAGTTGCCTGCTTCCATACCCAAGCGGGCCGTCGCCTCGTCGGTCTGCGAGATCGAGGGGTCGTGACCGTCCGCGGTGGCGACGCGCTTCATGATTTCGAGCGTCTTCTCGGTGGCCGCGCGATGCTCGGGGGTGTCGTTCAGCTCGACGGTGGTGCCGTCTTCGCCGACGACCTGGCCACCGGCACTGACGAGCAGGCTGTTGAACCAGACCATCAGGCCTTCGTACTGCTTGGCCTGAACGCCGATGTACGCGGGTTTGCCTTCGGCCGCGTTGGATTCGGCCATGTCGATCATCTCGTCCCACGTCTGCGGCGGTACGCCACCGGGGATTTCGTCAGGGCGATACCAGAGCAACTGCGTGTTCGAGTTGAGCGGAACCGCGTAGAGCTGGTCCTGCCATTCCGCGGTCGCCAGCGGACCTTCCAGGGTCGACCCATCCCGCAGCGACGCCGCCAGATCGTCCGGCACCGGTAACGCCCAACCCGCCTCGGCGAATTCGGCCGTCCAGACAACGTCCAGTGTCATGAGATCGAGCGTGTCGTCGTTGCCCGCCAGACGACGCGCCAGCTGCAGTCGCTGATCGTTCGCGCTCTTGGGAAGGGTTCTCTGTTCGACCTTGTAGCGGCCGCCCGACGCAGCAGAGCACGCTTCCGCAGAGGCGGCATACTGTTCCGCGCCGTCTGCTGCGGTATAGAAGCTCAGCACAGGCGTGCTGTCGTCGGACGATCCGCACGCCGCCAGCAACGGACTGGCAACCAGGGCCGCGGCGGCCAACACACCTATCCTGGTTGCGTTTCTCGGCCTCGGACCTCTTTGTCTCGGCACTTTCCGCCTCCGTATTTTCGAGTACGTGTGCAGGGCTGCTTCATGACACTGCCCTACACGCAAAGAAACGTAACCGAACTACACGGATCGGTGGGGACATTAGGGGGGATATTGGGACTAATCCGTAATGTGCACGAGCTCAGATCGACAACTTGGCGAGCATGTCGCGAGCCTTCTCCGCGCTCTTGGGTTCGCACAGGACGTCGTATCGGCCGGCCACCAACTGCATGCTCGACGCGAAATCTCGCTGCCCCTTCGTGGCCGCGTACGGGATGGCTGCCGAGATGAGTCCGAAGATGACGCCGCCGATGATGCCGATGATCAGCGCCCCGAGAATGTTCCCGTTGGTGAAAATTCCCAGCACCAAACCGAGGAACAGGCCAAGCCATGCACCCGAAACAACGCCTCCACCAATGACTTTGGGCCACGTCAGCCGTCCGAGCACACGCTCGACCTGCATGAGATCGACGCCCACGATCGTGACGTCCTGCACGGAGAACTCCTGATCGGAGAGGTAGTCGACCGCCTTCTGCGCCTCGGCGTATGTGGGGTAGGAGCCGATCGGCCAACCGGACGGCGGCGTCGGGAGCCCCTGGCCTGGGCGGCCGGGCTGCGAAAGTGGGTTCGTCATTTCTCTATTGTGCCCGGTTCTGCCCGTCAGGGAAACGGACAGCCGGGCGAACTCTTGGCCCAGTCAGGTCACGAACCGGTGCGGACCATTCCTGCTGCCCGCCCTTTGGCCGAGATGACCAACGCCATTTTCCGAGAAGCCTCGTCGATCATCTCCTCGCCCAGCATCACTGCGCCCCGTGCACCGCCGGCAGCAGAGGTGTGAAAGTCGTAGGCCTCCAGGATCTCCTCGGCCTTGTCGAAATCAGCCTGGCGCGGACTGAAGATCTCGTTGGCCGCGTCGATCTGGGTGGGATGCAGTACCCATTTGCCGTCGAAGCCGAGCCCGGCAGTGCGTCCCGCCGCGCGCCGAAAGGCGTCGAGGTCACGGATATGCAAGTACGGGCCGTCGATCGCTTGCAGGCCATGAGTGCGCGCAGCGAGAAGGATCGTCATCAAAATGTGGTGATAGGCGTCACCGGTGTCGTACCCCTCGGGTTGCTCGCCGACGACGAGGGTGCGCATGTTGACGCTCGCCATCAAATCCGCCGGGCCGAACACGAGAGTCTGCACGCGTGCACTCGCAGTGGCGATCTCGTCGATGTTCCGCAGACTGCGCGCGCTCTCGATCTGAGGCTCGATTCCGATGGAGCCGACCTCGAGTCCACTCGTCTTCTCGACCTGGGTCAGCAGAAGATCGAGCGCGCTCACGTGCGCTGCCGTCTCGACCTTCGGCAGCAGAATGGCGTCGAGATTTGCGCCGGCCCCGGAGACCACGTCGATGACATCCCCGTAAGTCCACGGCGTCGTCCAGTCGTTGACGCGGACCACCTTGAGCTGAGAACCCCACCCGTCCGAGTTGAGCGCCTCTACGATGCGTCCGCGGGCTTCGACCTTGGCAATCGGCGCGACGGCGTCCTCCAGATCGAGAAAGACGGCGTCGGCGGGAAGTCCCTTGGCCTTGTCGATCATCTTTGCGGAACTGCCGGGAACGGCCAGCACCGATCGGCGGGGCCGGCTGTGATGCACCGAAGTCATGGGGGTCGCGTTCTCCTTCTCGCTTTACTTGCTGTCCAATTCTCTGATTGGCCGCCGCAGGCTCTAACCTTGCAATCATGGCAGCTCTGAGCAAGGTATTCGCGGCCAGGCTGGCTGGTCTGGTAGTTCTCGGACCCGACGGCGAATCCATTGGCCGTGTCCGCGATCTCGTGGTGACGATGCGCGTCGGCCGCGCGCAACCCCGCGTGTTGGGACTGGTCGTCGAACTTGCCACGCGCCGAAGAATTTTCGTGCCGATGCTTCGGGTTACGAGCATCGAGCCGAACTCGGTACAGCTGACCACCGGCAACGTCAGTCTCAGGCGATTCTCGCAACGCGCAAACGAAATCCTGGTGTTCGCGCAGATCCTCGACTCCAAGGTTCGCGTAGACGATCCGGAACTCGAGGAACTGCACGACTCCGACTCCGTCGTCGTGGATCTGGGCATCGAACTCACCCGCACTCGCGACTGGCTCGTCGCCCGAGTCGCGGTGCGTCGGCAACGCGGCAGGCTCGCCAGGCGCGGCGCAATTCACGTCGTCGACTGGCAGCACGTGCAGGGAATCACTCAGAACGAACTGTCGTTGCCCGGCCAGGGCGTCGCGCAGCTGTTGATGCAGTTCGAGGATCTCCGTGCAGCCGATGTCGCCAACGCGATGCGCGAACTACCCGTCAAACGACGCATGGAAGTCGCGCTGGCCCTCGACGACGAGCGACTCGCCGACGTCGTCCAAGAGCTGCCCGACGACGATCAGGTCGAGATGATGCACTACCTCGGCGTCGACCGAGGCGCCGATGTTCTCGAGGCCATGGATCCCGACGACGCTGCCGACCTTCTCGGGGAGCTCCCCGAGACGGAAGCCGAATCGTTGCTTCGCCTCATGGACCCCGAGGACTCCGCGCCGGTTCGTCGTCTGCTCGAACACTCCCCCGACACCGCGGGCGGTCTGATGACGACCGAACCCGTAGTGCTGAGCGCGTCCACGACCGTCGCCGAGGCTCTCGCCCGCGCGCGCAACCCCGACCTGACGCCTGCCCTGGCGTCGCTGGTGTTCGTCGTCCGTCCCCCCACTGCGACTCCGACCGGGGCGTACCTCGGCTGCGTGCACCTACAGCAGCTCCTTCGTGAACCACCTGCCAGCCTGGTCGGCGGAATCATCGACAAGGCGTTGCCCAAGCTCGGCCCGGACGACAGCCTGACGGCCGTGACCAGGTACTTCGCGACCTACAACCTCGTCTGCGGACCGGTCGTCGACGACGAGGAGCACCTCGTCGGCGCGGTGACGGTCGACGACGTGCTCGACCATCTTCTTCCCGAGGACTGGCGTGATCAGGAGGTGGCAGGACAGTGAAGGAAACAGCTCGTCAGCGCATGGACACCCCGCGGGGGTCGCGGCTGGTGAACTTTCGCCTCGACGTCGACCTCGGCAGATCAGGGGAACGCGCCGCCAGATTTCTCGGCACGGGCCGCTACCTGGCTATCCAGACGGGCATCGTCATCGTATGGATCTTCCTCAATGTCGCCGCGCTCAACCTGCAGTGGGACCCCTACCCGTTCATCCTCCTCAACCTCGCGTTCTCGACGCAGGCTGCCTACGCGGCGCCGCTGATCCTGCTCGCGCAGAACCGTCAGGACGACCGTGACCGGGTCTCGCTCGAGGAGGACCGCGCGCGGGCGCAGCAGACGAAAGCGGATACCGAGTTCCTCGCGCGCGAACTCGCATCGCTGCGTATTGCAGTCGGCGAAGTGGCAACGCGTGACTATCTGCGCCGCGAACTCGAAGAGATTCGCGAGATGATCGAGCAGCTCGGCGCCGATCCGACACCGCAGAAGAAGTCCCGGAAGAAGCAGCAAAGCCGCAAGCGCGACGAGCCCGCGGATGGTGTGGACCCCGTGGACGCGCCCTGACATCACGGTGGTCGAGGCGGCGAACCTGCCATACCCGGAGGTCAGCGGAGCTGGACCGAACTTGATAACAGCCCGATAACAGAAGCGTCTCGAATCAGGTACCCTCGACTGCGGTTCGTACACAAGCAGGAGGTATCAAGGCGTGGGACGTCACAGAAAAGCATCGAATTCCACTGTTCGCCGGAGTTCGGTGATTGCTCTGACCGGTCTCGTGCCTGCCGGGCTCATCACCGCGGCGACCAGCGCGGGTGCGACCGAGTACATCCCGTTCATGAACGCGAACTCCACTTCCCAGGAAGCCGAGCAAGTCATCGAGACGCCTGAGCCGTTGCCCGAAGCAGGCGCAGCCCAGCCGGTCGCCGAGGCCGAAGCGCCGGTACCGCAGACCGAGCCCGCCCCCGCCCCGGCGCCCGAGGTCCCCGCGACGCCGGAACTCCCCACCAACCTCGCGGCAAGCCCGATCGCGATCCCGACAGTCAACGTCTCCGCGTACAAGAACGCAGAGAAGATCCTCGCCGAGGTACAGCCCGCTTGCGGCATCAGCTGGACGTTGATCGCCGGCATCGGTCGCGTCGAGTCCACCCACGCCAACAACGGCAAGGCCGACCCGCTCGGACAGCTGCTCGAACCCATCCTCGGCCCGCGACTCGACGGCAGCCTCGCCGGCAACAACGTCATCGCCGACACCGACGGCGGAGCACTCGACGGTGATCCCAACTTCGACCGCGCAGTCGGACCGATGCAGTTCCTCCCCGAAACCTGGAACCGCTACAGGGCCGACGGCAACGGTGACGGCATCTCCGATCCGCAGAACCTCTACGACGCCGCCCTCGCCACCGGCGACTACCTGTGCGACGGAGGCCTGAACCTGCGCGACCTCGGTCAGACCACCAGGGCGATCCTGCGGTACAACAACTCGATGGCCTACGTCGCCAACGTGCTCGCCTGGTCCACCGGTTACGCAACCGGCATCGTCCCCACCTCCGACCAGCTTCCCCGCATTCACTGACCGTTTCGGCCTGCATCTAGCATGGGTGCATGGCTGTACTGACGGAATCCGACGTTCGAAGCGCGCTCTCGAAGGTCATCGATCCGGAAATTCGTAAACCGATCACCGACCTGGGAATGGTCAAGAGCATCGGGATCGGGGACGACGGGTCCGTCGATGTCGGCATCTACCTCACCACGGCTGGATGCCCGATGAAGACCGAGATCAGCGACCGCGTCACCAAAGCCGTCGCCGACGTCGCGGGCGTGGGCGCGATCAGTGTCGAACTCGACGTCATGAACGACGAGCAGCGCACCGAACTCCGCAAGTCCCTGCGCGGCGACTCCAGTGAGCCGATCATTCCGTTCGCCCAACCAGGTTCGCTGACGCGTGTGTACGCGGTCGCCTCGGGCAAGGGCGGTGTCGGCAAGTCGTCCGTCACGGTGAACCTCGCTGCCTCGTTGGCCAAGCGCGGCCTGACCGTGGGTGTGCTCGACGCGGACATCTACGGTCACTCCGTTCCTCGCATGCTCGGCAACGATGCGAAGCCGACGCAGGTCGAGAAAATGATCATGCCGCCGCAAGCGCACGGAGTTAAGTTCATCTCGATCGCACAGTTCACGTCCGGCAACACCCCGGTCGTGTGGCGCGGACCGATGCTGCACCGCGCGCTCCAACAGTTCCTCGCCGATGTGTTCTGGGGCGACCTCGACGTCCTGCTCCTGGATCTGCCGCCGGGCACCGGTGACATCGCGATCTCCGTCGCGCAGTTGATACCCGGCGCCGAAATCCTCGTCGTCACAACGCCGCAGCAGGCCGCAGCGGAGGTTGCCGAGCGTGCAGGAGCGATCGCACTTCAGACACGGCAGCGCATCGCGGGCGTCGTGGAGAACATGTCCTGGCTCGAACTCCCCGACGGCACGCGCATGGACATCTTCGGATCCGGTGGCGGCCAAGATGTCTCGGATCGTCTGACCAAAGCCGTCGGCGCGAGTGTTCCTCTGCTCGGCCAGATTCCACTGGATACCGCTGTTCGTGTGGGCGGTGATGCCGGCACACCGATCGTCCTCAGCCACCCGGAAACCCCCGCGGCACAAGCTCTCGAGTCCGTCGCACAGAAATTGGCGGTTCGCGAACGCGGGCTGGTCGGGATGTCGCTCAGCATCGATACCACCCGGAAGTAAGTGTGTCGAGGGTCGGAGTCTTATGATTCGTTAAGAATCCTTCCCGTCGATAGAGAGTGGCCTGCATGACGAAGCCGCATCGGAGCAGGCCGGTACTCGTACCGATCCTGCTCGCACTGTTCGTAACCCTGCTGGGATCGATGCTGGGCCCAGCACTGGCGTCCGCTCAACCCCCGCCGCCTGCCCAGAACTACTCCATCGCAACGGACACCACGTTCGCGCCGTTCGAATTTCAGGACGAAAGCGGCAATCTGGTCGGCATCGACATGGATTTGCTCGCTGCGATCGCGGTCGATCAGAACTTCGAGTACACCGTCGAACAGGTCGGATTCGACACCGCTCTGCAAGGCGTCACCAGTGGACAGTTCAACGGCATGATCGCCGGAATGTCCATCACGGATGCGCGCAAGGCGACGTTCGACTTCTCGGATCCCTATTTCGATTCCGGCGTTCAGATGGCAATCCTGGACAGCAACAACGACATCGAAGGCTACGAGGACCTGCGCGGCAAATCAGTTGCCGTCAAGAACGGCACCGAGGGCGCAACGTTCGCAGCGTCCATAGCCGACCAGTACGGCTTCACGATCCGCAGTTTCGACGACTCGGCGACGATGTTCGAGGAGGTCAAGACCGGCAACTCGGCAGCCGCTTTCGAGGACTATCCAGTGCTGGCCTACGGCATCAAGCAGGGCAACGGATTCAAGACCGTCACCGACAAGGAGTCCGGCGCCAGTTACGGTTTCGCCGTCGCAAAGGGCACCAACGCCCAGCTGCTGGATCAGTTCAACACCGGATTGGCAAACCTGCGCGCCAGCGGGCAGTACGACGAGATCCTCGATACGTACCTCAGCGCCGATGCGTCGACGTCGGACACCTCTATCCCCGGCCTCATCGCCAGTAGCTGGCAGCTACTGCTCAAAGGCCTCTGGCTGACGATAGTGCTGACTGTCATCTCCATCGCGATCGCCCTCGTGCTCGGTGCCATCTTCGGTCTTTTCCGGGTGTCGACCAACATCGTGCTCCGCGGCATCGGTACCACCTATGTCGACATCTTCCGCGGCACACCGCTTCTGGTGCAGGCATTCTTCATCTACTTCGGTGTTCCGGCGGCCCTCGGCTTCCAGATGTCCGCCTTCACCGCCGGCATCATCACGCTCTCGCTCAACGCAGGTGCGTACATGGCCGAGATCGTGCGAGGCGGCATCCTCGCCGTCGACAAGGGCCAGATGGAGGCGTCGCGAAGCCTCGGTATCAGCTACCTCAAGTCGATGCGACGCGTCGTCATGCCACAGGCCATCCGCACGATGATTCCGTCGTACATCAATCAGTTCGTCATCACGTTGAAGGACACGTCACTGCTGTCGGTCATCGGTCTCGCCGAACTGACCCAGACGGGCCGGTTGATCATCGCTCGCAACTTCGAATCGTTCAACATGTGGCTGATCATCGGTGTCATGTACTTCATCATCATCATGGCTCTCACCAAACTGTCGAACCGGCTCGAGAAGAGGATCAACAAGTGAGCAGTCAACACGTAAGCACCGACACCAAGATCTCGATCAAGGGACTCCAGAAGGCATTCGGCGACAACACAGTCCTCAAGGGCATCGACGCCGAGATCGCCAACGGTGAGGTCGTGTGCGTCATCGGCCCATCGGGATCGGGCAAGAGCACGTTCCTTCGCTGCCTCAACAAGCTCGAGGACATCACGGCAGGACACGTCGTCGTCGACGGTATCGACCTGACCGGCAAGAGCGTCGACTTGGACAAGGTTCGCCAGAACATCGGTATGGTGTTCCAGCACTTCAACCTGTTCCCGCACATGACGGCGCTGGAGAACGTCATGCTCGCCCCCGTCGAGACGAAGAAGATGTCTAAGGCTCAGGCGAAGGAGGTGGCGCTGAAGCTGCTCGAGCAGGTCGGCCTGTCCGACCGCGCGAACTACAAGCCCGCCAGCCTGTCCGGTGGACAGAAGCAGCGTGTCGCCATCGCCCGGGCGCTCGCCATGAGCCCGTCGATCATGCTGTTCGACGAGGCAACGTCCGCTCTCGACCCCGAGATGGTCGGCGAGGTACTTCAGGTGTTGCGCGATCTCGCGAAGGGCGGCATGACGATGGTCGTCGTGACGCATGAGATGGGCTTCGCTCGCGAGGTGTCGGATCGCGTCATCTTCATGGCCGAGGGTGTCATCGTCGAGGAAGGAACTCCGGACCAGCTGTTCGGCAATCCGCAGAACCCTCGGACTCAGGATTTCCTGAACAAGGTGCTGTAGGTCCCACCCGCTTGGATGGTCCGTTCATGCTGCCAGATCGTATGAATGGACCATTCAAGCGGTCCGAAGAGCGGCTACGTCGCGTCGGAATCGATCGGCGGCGTCGCGCCTGCGGGTAGCTTCTTGTCGAGCGACGGCTTCTGGACCGACAGGTTGTTCGATACCGGCTTGTTCGATACCGGCTTGTTGTCGAACGGCTTGCCGTCGAACGTGCCCTTGAACAACGAGTCGTCGCCGTCGAGGAGGTGCTTGGTGATCACCGCGCGGGGAGTCATTCCGCGCAGCTGATTGAGATCGGCGAGCGGCTTGCGCAAGTCCTCGAAGTCGGTGCCGAGCTCGTCCTTGAGTTGTTGACTCGCGCCGTTGGCGTAGTCCTTGACCTGTCGGATCGACTTGGTGACCCAGGTTATGGCACCCGGAAGCCGGTCAGGTCCGAGGATGACGAGTGCTGCTACCAGGAGAATGACGAGCTCTCCCCAGCCGATGTTGCCGAACACGTGACCAGCCTAGTCCGAAACCGGCGTGACGGAGACATCGACGAGTCGGCCCGATCGCACGAGCTGCACGGGCGTCGACTGTCCGATTTCACTGGACTGCACTGCGACGACGAGTTCGTCGGCGCTCGTCACCGTCCGGTCGCCGACCTTCGTGATCACGTCCCCCTCGACGATGCCCGCGGCCTGCGCCGGGCCGCCGGACCGCACATTGGCCACCTCGGCACCGGAGGTGGCATCGTTCATCACCGATCGCGCATTGATACCGATGTCCGGATGCTTCATTTCGCCGGTGTTGATGAGGGACTGCGCGACCTCGGTGACGTCGTCGATCGGAATGGCGAATCCGAGCCCGACGGATCCACCGCTTTCGCTGCGTATCGCAGAGTTGATGCCGATGACACGGCCTTCGGCGTCGATGAGCGGCCCGCCCGAGTTCCCAGGGTTGATGGCCGCGTCTGTCTGCACCGCGTCGATGACGGCATCGGTGTCAGTGCCCTCGCCGGACAGACGAACGGGACGATCGAGTGCGCTGACGATCCCCCGCGTGACGGTCTTGCTCAGGCCGAGCGGTGAACCTACAGCGACGACATCCTCGCCTACCTGTACATCCGCCGAATTCCCGAGTTGGGCTTCGGTGAGGTTGCCGACATCTGTCTTCAACACCGCGAGGTCGGTCTTGGTGTCGCGGCCGACGATGTCCGCGGGAACCTTGGTTCCGTCGGAGAACGTCACCTGGAGAGTCGCGGTGTCCGGGTTGGTCGCAGCCATCGAAATGACGTGGTTGTTGGTGACGATGTATCCGTCCCCATCGAAGACGACTCCCGATCCGGTGCCCGCGTTGTCGCCGAGCGTGACCTGAATCGACACCACCGACGGCAGTACCGCGTCGGCGACGCGCGCCACCTGCCCTTGGGGCAGATCCTCGCCCGTCGACTGCGTCAGTTTGACCTTCTGACTGGTCAATGCGCCCGATACCTCGGCCGTCTCCCGGCCGATCAGTCCACCGACGAGTCCGATCGCCAACGCCAACGCACCGAGGACCACGAGAGTCTTGGGGGCGACACGCTCACCGAGCAGAACTTCCCGAACACCGAGCTTCGGGCCGACAGGAGGCGTCGCGGGCGCAGGTGTCTCGGCCGCTGCCGCACCGAGTCGTACGGTCGACGTCGGATCACGCCACGGATCCTCTGGTTCGGGTTCCGGCTCCGGTGGACCGGTCGGGGCGTCGGGATCACGCTGCAGCGACTCGACAGCGTCGGAGGGCCTGCCGAAGGCCTCTGCGAGGACTGGATCCGGAACACGTGCGGAGATGCCGGGCGATGGTTCGGCACGTTTCGCCGCAGGCGAGAAAGAACCGTCCACGTCACTCGGCCGACCGAATGCCGCAGCGGACGCAGGGTCGACGTTCGGCCGATACACGGGCCTCGGGGGCAGCCGCGGTGCCTCAGGATCTGTAGAAGTGCTCACGCGTTCCCGGTACCCCTCGCTAACGTCGGTCACAGCGGCCAAGGTTACACAGCGCGAAACTACCGGCGCCGTCTGCGAAGGCTCGCGACCGACGTGACGATGACACGCCGCCTGCGTTCCGCGTCGTTCTTAGCCTCGCCCGGAGCGCACGCCGGGGGCTCGCACATCGGTATCTGACTGAGTAGACCGAGGAGGGAACCGGGCATCGACATCTCACCGGAATCCTTCAGAGCGGCACGCGCCTGCTGCTGGGCATCGACTTCGGCAGCACATTCGGGGCATTCGGCGATGTGACGGGCCGCACGCAGATACGCCGCCATCCGCAGTTCTCCGTCGGCGAAAGCTGCCACGGCCTCGCTGGCCAAGTGCTCGGTAGAGCTGAACCGCCGTGGCTCTTGCGCCTGCGTCATCCAACCCTCCTGGTAGCTACTGAACACGTTCGTGACCCGAGTCGACCTTCCCGCTAACTCGAAGGTACTCGCGTAGCGCCGCGCGTCCACGATGGATACGGCTACGAACCGTTCCCAACTTCACGCCCAGTGTTGCACCGATCTCCTCGTACGACAGTCCTTCGATGTCACACAACACGATGGCCGCGCGAAACTCGGGTGCAAGCGAATCGAGTGCAGACTGAAGATCGGGGTCGAGCCGTGCGTCGTGATAGATCTGCTCGGGGTTCGGCAGTTCGGAGGGGACACGGTCGTAGTCCTCGGGCAGCGCTTCCATGCGGATGCGGTTGCGACGACGGACCATGTCGAGGAAGAGGTTGGTCGTGATGCGGTGAAGCCATCCTTCGAAAGTCCCCGGCTGGTAGTTCGACAGCGATCGGAAGACTCGAATGAAAGTGTCCTGAGTGAGATCTTCAGCATCCTGAGCATTGCCGGAGAGTCGGTACGCGAGTCGGTACACCCGGTCGCCGTGCTCGCGGACGAGCTCGTCCCAGGACGGCATCGTGTTCTGTTCGCCGGTAGCGTCGAAGACTGCGGTGCCGCTCAAGTCCTCGGTCGCGGACTCAGGCAGCAGAGCGGTGTCGAGATCTCCGTTGATCTTGTAGATGGCTGGATCCTCCTGCTCAGGAACACGTGTCGGTGCGGCCCACGCTGCCGTGTTCAACCAACGGCACCGACGAGTTGTTCCTCTTCGTGTTGCTTGTCGATCAAGCGATCCCCTGTAGCCTCTCGTACCCGCGTGTGGCGGACGTGTGAATAAGCTGAGGCGCTGCTGAGAATGTGACGGGCAGCTCGACCGCGTCGCTCCGCGGGCTTCGCTCGAGCCGCGATAACCTGCACTTGTGCCGACAAACGCCGAGAGATCACTGTCGTATGCCGAGGAGTCCGTTCAGGAGGACGAGGTGTTGGTCTCGGCCCGAGAGCGGGCCGAGGAATTGGGCGCTGCACCCATCCCTCCATCGGTCGGCGCGGTGCTCAGCATCTTCACCCAGATGCTCGGCGCCAAGACCGTCGTAGAGATCGGCACCGGCGCCGGAATCAGCGGTCTGTGGCTGCTCGACGGGATGCGCGACGACGGCGTCCTCACGACTATCGACACCGAGCCCGAACACCAGCGCGCAGCCAAGGAAGCGTTCCGCTCCGGTGGTATCGCGCCGTCGCGGACGCGGTTGATCAACGGGTGGGCACTCGACGTCCTACCTCGTCTCGCAGACGACACCTACGACCTGGTGTTCATCGACGCAAGTCCTGTCGATCAGCTGCACTTCGTCCAAGAGAGCGTCCGATTGCTGCGGCCAGGCGGCGTATTGGTCCTGCACAACGCGTTACTCGGCGGGCGAGTCCCCGACACCACCCAGCGCGACGCCACCACGGTGGCAGTCCGAGCAGCAGCTCGTGCGATCGCCGAGGACGAACGACTGACGACGGTTCTGCTCCCGCTGGGCGACGGGCTCATCTGCGCCTCGCGCACCTAGAGGCGCTCCGCGCCCAGTGGCACGGTTGAGTGCACGGGAATGCACTTAACCGTGCCACTAGCGGCGGAGCCGCCAACCCCATTGCTAGCCGGCGGAGCAGCTAGATCCACACGCCCTTGCCCACGGAGACGACGCCCCCGGCAGAGACGTTGAACCGTTCCTTGTCACGCTCGAGGTCGACCCCGATGATCTCACCAGGACCGACGACGACGTTCTTGTCCAGGATCGCGCGCCGAACCACTGCGCCCTTTCCGATCTTGACGCCCGGCATCAGCACACTGCCCTCGACGGTCGCCCCGTCGTCGATCATGACGTTCGACGACAACACGGAGTTTCGGACGGTTGCCGCCGACAGGATGCAACCTGCGCCGACGACAGATTCTTGTGCGAGTCCCCCTTGAACGAACTTGGCCGGGGGCAGATTCTCAGCTGCGCCGCGGATGGGCCAACGGCGGTTGTACAGGTTGAAGATCGGGTGCACGGACACCAGATCCATGTGGGCGTCGTAGAACGCATCGATGGTGCCGACGTCCCGCCAGTACCCGCGATCGCGTTCGGTCGCGCCGGGAACCACGTTGTCGTTGAAGTCGTACACCGACGCGACTCCGGCCTCGACGAGCGCCGGGATGATGTCGCCACCCATGTCGTGATCGGAATCGGAGTTCTCTGCGTCCGCCTTGATCGCGTCGATGAGCACCTTCGTCGTGAAGACGTAGTTACCCATCGACGCATAGGTGACGTTGGGGTCGTCCGGAGTGCCGGGCGGTTGCGCCGGCTTCTCGAGGAACTGCGTGATGTTGCCGTTCTCGTCACTGTCGATGCACCCGAACGCGAAAGCCTCGCTCCGCGGAACTCGGATACCGGCGACCGTGACCCCTGCACCGGAATCGATGTGCTGCTGCACCATTTGTTCCGGATCCATGCGGTACACGTGGTCGGCGCCGAACACCACGATGTACTCGGGGTCTTCGTCGTAGACGAGATTGAGCGATTGGAAGATGGCGTCGGCGCTGCCGGTGTACCAGCGCGGACCTAGTCGCTGCTGTGCCGGCACCGGAGTGATGTACTCCCCCGCGAACCCGGACAGGCGCCAAGTCTGCGAGATGTGTCGGTCGAGTGAGTGCGACTTGTACTGAGTCAACACGCAGAGCCGGAGGTAACCGGCGTTGACGAGGTTGCTCAGAACGAAGTCGATCAGTCGATATGCGCCGCCGAATGGGACGGCAGGCTTAGCTCGATCCGCGGTCATCGGGTAAAGCCGCTTACCCTCACCGCCGGCAAGCACGATCCCTAGTACGTGCGGTTGTGTCCTCACGCTACCAACCTATCCGTAGCGGATGAACCTTGCTAGCAGTACACGCGTTTCGCCCGATGAATGTAAGTTGACAGGTGTGCGCGTTGCAATGATGACAAGGGAATATCCGCCTGAGGTCTACGGCGGGGCAGGTGTACACGTCACCGAACTGGCGGCGCAGCTGAAAGCGCTGTGCGAGGTCGACATCCACTGCATGGGGGCGCCGCGCGACACTGCGCAGGTTCACGATCCCGACCCCGCACTTCGAGGAGCGAACGCCGCCCTGACCACGTTGTCGGCGGAGCTTCGTATGGCCAACGCGGCTGCAGGTGCCGATGTGGTGCACTCGCACACCTGGTACACCGGACTCGCCGGGCATCTGGCAGCGGAGCTGTACGGCGTGCCGCATATCCTCACCGCCCATTCACTCGAACCTCGTCGACCATGGAAGGCCGAGCAGCTGGGCGGCGGCTATCGAATTTCATCGTGGTCGGAAAAGAACGCCGTCGAGTACGCAGATGCCGTCATCGCCGTCAGCGAGGGCATGGCACGAGATGTGCTCGACGCCTATCCCCGTCTCGACCCGAGCCGAGTTCATGTGGTGCGCAATGGAATCGACACAGAGAACTGGCATGCAGGCCCCGCAGCCGATGCCAACGATTCTGCCCTCGATGCAATCGGTGTCGATCCGAACAGACCGATCGTCGCCTTCGTCGGACGCATCACCCGACAGAAGGGCGTTGGACATCTGATTGCCGCGGCGCACCATTTCGATCCGTCGATCCAGCTCGTGCTGTGCGCGGGCGCGCCGGACACCCCGGATATCGCTGCCGAAACCGAGCGTGCCGTCGAAGAGCTCCAAAGATCCCGTACCGGCGTCTTCTGGGTCCGCGAGATGCTACCGACCGAGAAGATCCGCGAAATACTCTCTGCTGCTACAGTTTTCGTGTGCCCTTCGGTGTACGAGCCCCTCGGCATCGTCAACCTCGAAGCGATGGCGACAGAGACCGCAGTCGTCGCATCGGACGTCGGGGGCATCCCCGAGGTCGTCGATGACGGTGTCACCGGGCGCCTGGTTCACTACAATTCCTACGAGCCTGCAGCATTCGAGCGGGCGCTGGCACAGACAGTGAACGAGGTAGCCCTCGATCCACAGACGGCGGCGACCATGGGGACGGCAGGCAGAGCGCGGGCCGTCGCCGAGTTTTCCTGGGGTGCCATCGCTCAGCAGACGGTCGAGGTCTACGAGGCAGCGCTCGCACGGCGGGCATAAGTCCCGACCACGACGGACGCCGTCACCTCGACGGTGTCCGGCAGGTCCGATATCGACTCCCGCCGCGATGATTCCGTCGTATGGCGCGCCGAGGGGCCCATAGCGACGAGGCTCTCGACTTCGGTGTGGCCCAGGTGCATCCGGTACTCGACGCTCGTGCGGTCGAGCAGATCGAATTTTCCGGCCAGTGAATCCCCGAGCCTGCGGGCCTTGTCCTCGTCGACACCGATGAGGCCGAGAGTGCCGATCAGCTCCTGCTGATGTCGGGCCGTCGGGGTCACAACAATCAAAATCCCGTCGGGTTCGAGTACTCGCCTGAGCTCCACCGCATTTCGTGGCGAAAAGACACACGTGACCGCGGCTATCGATCCCGCACGCACGGGCAGCCCCCGCCACACATCGGCAACGACCGATCCGATGGCAGGATGTGCTTGGGCGGCACGACGAGCCGCCGCCTTGGACACGTCGACGCCGACGCCGCGCCCACCGGTTCGCTCGAGTACCGCTGCCAGATAGTGCCCGCTGCCGACGCCGACTTCGAGGATAGTCTCGCGCTGACCGACGGCGTCGACCACCGCGTCCGACACCGGAGCGAAGTGCCCGCCATCGAGAAACTCCGTCCGCGCGGCGATCATCTCCGCCGAGTCTCCGACGATCTTGCCTGCACTCCCGGACAGGAGACTGACGTAGCCCTGCCTCGCGACGTCGAAGGTATGTCCGCGGTCGCACAGGACCGTGCGATCGACGAGATCGACACCGGCACCGCAGTGGGGGCAGATCAGTACGTCTACTACGTCGGAGAGCATGTACCCGACCCCATCACGAAGCCCCGCCTACCGGATCGGCAAGCGGGGCTTGGCACAGAAACAGACGAGCAGTTAACCGGTGACGCCTTTCAACTCTTCACCGAGTGCGGCTGCTTCGTCAGGGGTGAGTTCGACGACAAGACGTCCACCACCTTCCAGCGGCACCCTCATCACGATCCCTCGTCCCTCTTTGGTTGCTTCGAGGGGACCGTCCCCGGTCCGGGGCTTCATCGCCGCCATCCTCTGCTCCCTCCAGATCTGCGCCACCCTGCTCTGCGCGTCGGTCAAAAAAAGATGTTCTCGCCGTGAGCGGCGATGTTCTCGAGTCCTATTCTTCCCTATCCAGGGCCATACCGGGAACCGGAGTCGGTATTCGGCGGTGTCACGAGGCAATCGGACAGGTGATCGTCCACCATTCCGGTGGCCTGCATCAACGCATAGGCCGTCGCCGGACCGATGAATCGCAGCCCGCGGCGCTTGAGTTCCTTGGCCATCGATATCGATTCCTCGGTCACTGCGGGCACATCCGATGCCGAAACGAGACGTCGTGGTCGGGGCGGCGGCGCGAAAGACCACAGTAGCGAGTCCAAGTCGGTGTCGCGTAGATCGAGGATGACCCTGGCATTGCCGATGGCCGCCACGATCTTGGCGCGGTTCCGCACGATCGATCGGTCGGTCATCAATTGCTCGACGTGGTCCGCCCCGAAGGAGGCAACCTTCTCGACGTCGAATCCCTCGAATGCAGCACGGAAGTTCTCCCGCTTGCGCAGAATTGTGATCCAGGACAGCCCCGATTGAAAAGCCTCCAGGCACAACCGCTCGTAGAGGGCGTCACGGCCGTGGAGCACACGGCCCCATTCGGTGTCGTGATAGTCCCGGTACAGCTCGTCGTCGACTGCACCCCAGGGGCATCGGAGTTTGCCGTCGGGCCCTTCGACCGACGTCATTGTTCGTCTGCAACGGTCGGCGCTTCGGCTGTGACCGGCGCTTCGACGGCAGTGAGCCTGGATCTGAGTAGATCGATCTCGGCGCCCAATCTGTCGAGTGCCCAGTCGACCTCGCGCTGATCGTATCCGCGGAGTGTCTGCTGAAACTTCAGCATCCGGACGTCATCCCCGGTCACCCCTTCGGCCGGCAGAACCGTCGCAGTCGTCCCTTCCGGGAGTGGCTCGAGTTCCTCACCGCGCCCGAATACGGCGCTCGCTACGAAGAAGAGCAGGGCCGCGATGACGGCAATGATGACGACGTACATCAGGAGCGTCAGCATTGCTGAATGTTCTCATGCGGCCCTGCCCGTCACACGTGCAAGGTATTGATGGCCGGTCGATCGGCCAGCGACACCTCGGTGGAGAACGGCACGAACGAGTCGCCGTCGACGCGAAATTGCATGAGCCCGGCGCCCGAATCAACCATCCCACACCTGTTCAGCATGGTCCCCACGATCTGTCGGCTCATCGCGCCGAGTTCGACCAGAGGACGGTTGCGGTGCTTGCGCACGCCGAGGTTGACCTGACCTATGGCGTTGAGTCCCAGCCGATCGTAGGTGTCGAGCAGCAGCCCGATCTCCACGCCGTAGCCGGGCGCGAACGGTACCGAGGACAGCAGTTCCCTCGTTCCCGCGTACTCGCCGCCGAGCGGTTGGATAACGCCGGTCAGTTCGGGCCGGAGCGCGGCGAGCATCGGTCGCGCGACCAACTCGGTGACTCGACCTCCACCGTTGGCGTCCTCCGTGCCGCTCGTGCGCAGCGGTCGACGGTAGTAGCCCTTCACGAGATGGATGCCGTCACGCATCAGAAGTGGACCGAGGAGCTTCGGTACGAACGCCGGGTCCGGGTTGATGAGATCGGAATCGACGAACGCAATGAGATCTCCAGTAGATGCCGCGACCGAACGCCACAGCACCTCGCCCTTTCCCCTGACCGGATCCAGCCCTGGAATCGCTTCTTCGCGGCTGATGACTCGCGCCCCTGCCGCCGTGGCTTGCTCTGCGGTG
The DNA here is from genome assembly GCF_037327425.1 of Rhodococcus sovatensis. NCBI lineage: Bacteria > Bacillati > Actinomycetota > Actinomycetes > Mycobacteriales > Nocardiaceae > Rhodococcus > Rhodococcus sovatensis. Next base: position 3,448,939 of record NZ_CP147846.1, read on the forward strand.
GCGTCGGTCGATCCGGAGTCCAGCACGATCAACTCGTCGACGAGACCGCCGAGCAGTGGGTGGATCGTGTCCACTACTGCGGCGACAGTGTCTTCCTCGTTGAGCGCAGGCAATACGACCGAGACGGTGCGGCCTGCCTTGGCTGCCTCCAACTCCGCCAGTGACCACGACGGAGAATCCCAGCCGTTGGTGTCTGCCCATGATGTCGTCACGGTGGTTCGGTCGGCAAGGGTCATGCGAGACCCCTCACTGTCCGAGCCGGGATTCTCGTTCCCTGGATCGCCGCAACCATGTCTACGACTCTTCTGGTCGACGCAACCTCGTGCACCCGGAACATTCGGGCGCCGCCTGCCGCGGCCAATGCTGTCGCTGCCAATGTTCCCTCCAACCGGTCGGCGAGTTCTACACCTAGAGTCTCCCCGATGAAGTCCTTGTTGCTCAGCGCCATGAGCACAGGCCACCCGGTGTTTACAAGAACGTCCACGCGACGCAACAACTCGAGCCCGTGGAAGGTGTTTTTTCCGAAATCGTGAGTCGGATCGATAAGAATCGAGCCCTTCCGCACCCCCGCCGCGACAGCTTTTTCGGCCGCGGCCGTCACCTCGGAGACCACATCGGCAACCACATCGGTGTATCGGACGCGATGCGGGCGGGTTCTCGGCGTCGCCCCGCCGGTGTGAGAACAGACGATCCCGACGCCTTCCGCGGCAGCAACGGCAACGAGGTCCGGATCTGCGCCCGCCCACGTGTCGTTGATCAGGTCGGCACCGACACCGCACGCAAGACGAGCGACTTCGCTGCGCCACGTGTCGACGCTGATGAGCAGATCCGGGTACTCACCGCGGATCGCCTCGACGAACGGGACGACACGTCGGATCTCCTCGGCGGCGTCCACTCCGGCACCAGGACCGGCTTTGACGCCACCGATGTCGACCAGGTCCGCACCCTCTGCGACAGCCCGATGCACCGAAGCCATTGCTGCGACATCGGTGAAATTTGCTCCCTTGTCGTAGAACGAGTCGGGAGTGCGGTTGACGATCGCCATGACGAGTGCGCGATCGTCCGGCACCGACTTGCCGCAGAGAGTGCTCATGAAAACCAGTCTGGCACGGCTCGGCGTCGTGCCAGCTGGCTACTTGGAGCTGGGAGCCTTGCCTGCCGCGACTTCGTCGACGTAGCCGTCGTAGGCCTTGTCGTAGCCGCCCGACTTTCCGCGCAACACGTACAGCTCGCTGTCGCCGTCGTCCTCGTACCCCAGTTTGCGCAGAGCGACCTTCTGGCTCTTGAACGTCGAGGTCGTTTCCAGGCTTTCGACGACCCGGACGAACAGTGGCACCGCGTACGTCGGAAGCTTGTCGTACAGATGCTCTGCGACGGCTTTGCCGTCGAACGCCTCTCCGTCCCGCAGTGTCACTGCAGCCATTCCCGCTTTGCCGTCGGTGCCGTCGATGTCGACGCCGTAGACGACCGCGCCGTCGACGGCCGGATGCCCACCGAGTGCGCCCTCGACCTGCGTCGTCGCGACGTTCTCGCCCTTCCATCGGAAGGTGTCACCGAGTCGGTCGACGAAGGCGACGTGCAACCAGCCCTGCTTCCGAACGAGGTCACCGGTGTCGAACCACTGGTCACCGTCCTTGAATCCGTCACGGACCAACTTCTTCTCGCTTGCCGCGTCGTCGGAGTAGCCGTCGAACGGCGCCCGATCGGTGACCTTCGACAGCAGCAGACCGACCTCACCGGTGCCTACCTTGCGTAGCTTTCCGTTCTCCCCGCGCTTGGCTTTGCCACTCTCCTCGTCGTATTCGACGACTGCGTACGGCAACGGGCACACGCCTGCGGTCTTCTTCATGTTCAGCGCGTTCACGAACGCGATGTTGCACTCGCTGGCGCCGTAGAACTCGGCGACCCGCTCGATACCGAAACGATCGGTGAACTCCTCCCATATCTCAGGGCGGAGACCGTTGCCGACGACGAGCTTGACCGTGTTGTCGCGGTCGGTGTCCTTCTTCGGTTGAGTCAGCAGGTAACGGCACAGTTCACCGATGTAGGTGAACGCCGTTGCCTTGTTCACCTTGATGTCTTGCCAGAAGTTGCTGACCGAGAACTGCTTGCCGATCGCCATCGTCGCACCGCCGGCAAGCACCGAGGACAGCGTCACCGTCAGGGCATTGTTGTGATAGAGCGGCAAACAGCAGTAGATGACGTCGTCTCCGCGCAGCCGGACGCCCATGTTTCCGAGCCCGGACATCGACTTGAGCCAGCGGAAGTGACTCATCAGAGACGCCTTCGGCATCCCGGTGGTGCCCGAGGTGAAGATGTAGAACGCCTTCTCCTTGGCTTGGATCTCGGACGTGACCGCCGGGTTGGCCGACGACTCCTTCTTCGCGAGTTCGGCGAGCTCGCGCAGCGGAACCACCGATCCCACCTGCGGCGCCTTCTCGAGAGAGTCGAGAGCTTCCTGCGCGTTCTCGTCCAACACCAGAACCTTGGCGTCGAGGATTCCGAGGCTGTGCTCGAGTACGTCACCGCGCTGGTTGTAGTTGAGCATCCCCGCCGTGGCCCCGAGCTTGACGGCCGCAAGCGCAGCGAACAACGCCTCGGGGCGGTTCTTGCTCAGCACGCCTACGACGTCGCCGCGCTTGACACCCCGATCGGCGAACACACCCGCATACTGATTGACCAGCGCGTTCGCGTCGGTGTACGAGATCGACTCGCCTTCGAATCGCACAAAGGGATGACTGCCGCGCTTGGCAGCGGCGTCCTGGAAGACCTGACCGATGGAAGCCTTGTGGTGCGGCTTGCGGGTGAAGCCCGCCAAGCCCTTCAGCAGGCTCGGCACCTCCGTCACCATTTTCGGCAACGCGACGGCAAGGTCGGTCACTCCGATTTTCTGACGGGCATCGACAGCCATGAACTCCCCTTATGTGTTCGATGTGAGATTTCTTACCCTACTCCAGAGTAACAAGAGTTGATAGGTCACTCCCGAGGCGAGCAAGCATCGAGTGCGGCCTCGATCGTCACCGTTCTGACCAGCGCGTCCAGGGCTCGCTGCTGAACGAATCCCGTCGAGGAGAGACTGTCTACCCACTGCAGCAGACCGCCGAAATGCCCCACTGGATCCAGCAACACGATGGGCTTGTCGTGCATGCCGAGGTAGCCGGCCGTCCACGTTTCGAACAGCTCCTCCAGCGTGCCGATCCCGCCGGGAAGCGTGATGAAGGCGTCGGCGCGATCCTCCATGATCTTCTTTCGCTCCCGCATCGTGTCGGTGACGATCAGCTCGTCCGCATCGACGTCGGCGACTTCGCGATGCACGAGAGCCTTCGGGATGACGCCGACGGTGAAGGCACCGGCCGCCCGCGCAGACTCGGCGACTGCACCCATCATCGACACGTTGCCGCCACCGGACACCAAACCCCAGCCGCGGTGGCCGATCGCTGTCCCGAGCTCGCGGGCCAGTTCGATGAAGGATGCATCCACCGGCCCCGAGGCGCAGTAGACACACACGTTCCAACTCACAACTTCTCCCCCGTCGTACTCCGAATGATCTGCACTGCTTGTTCGACGCTGTCGGTGCAATGAATGAGCTCGAGGTCCGACGGCGACACTGTGCCTTCGGCCACGAGGGTGTTCTTGATCCAGTCGATCAGCCCGGACCAGAATTCGGTGCCCAACAGGATGATCGGGAACCGAGTGACCTTGCCTGTCTGCACCAGCGTCAGCGCCTCGAACATCTCGTCGAGCGTGCCGAACCCACCGGGTAGGCACACGAATGCCTGAGAGTACTTGACGAACATCGTCTTTCGAACGAAGAAGTAGCGAAAGTTGATGCCCAGGTCCACCCACTCGTTGAGACCTTGTTCGAACGGCAACTCGATGCCGAGTCCGATGGAGTATCCGTCGGCCTCGCACGCACCGCGGTTCGCGCCCTCCATCACTCCGGGTCCACCACCTGTGATCACCGCGAATCCGGCTTCGGCGAGGGCTTTTCCGAGTTCTCGACTGCGTTCGTACTGCGGATGGCCTTTCGGTGTACGCGCCGAACCGAACACGGTGACGGCCTTGGGCACCTCGGCGAGTGCACCGAAGCCCTCCACGAATTCGCTCTGAATCCGCAGCACCCGCCAGGTGTCGGTGTGAATCCAGTTTCCGGGTCCCCGCTGATCGAGCAACCGCTGATCGGAGGTGGAAGTTTCCGAGTTTCGCCCCCGGCGTAGGACCACCGGCCCCTTGTGCTTGATCGCCTTCTCGTCGTCCATGCGGACAGGCTATCCGGCAGTCAGGTATCCCCGTAGGACGCGTGCAACATCGGTGATCTGCTGAGTCGGCACCCGTTCGTCACGCTTGTGGGCCAGGTTCGGATCGCCTGGGCCGTAGTTCACCGCTGGAATTCCGAGCGCCGAGAATCTGGAGACATCCGTCCAGCCGTACTTGGCTCGGAACTGTCCACCGGCAGCCGCGATGAGGGCGGACGCTGCAGGGGCGCCGAGACCGGGCAACGCGCCGGGTGACGAGTCGGTGACTTCGAAACCGAGGGAGAGTCCGTCCACGAGCTCACGCACATGCTCGATTGCCTGTTCGACGCTCCGATCCGGAGCGAATCGAAAGTTCACGTCGAGTTCCGCTGCATCAGGGACGACGTTGCCTGCCACGCCGCCCGAGATACGGACTGCCGAGAGCCCCTCGCGATAGACGCAGCCGTCGATGTCCACGTGACGCGCCCGGTACGCGGCGAGCCGGTTCAGGACCGCTCCGAACTTGTGGATCGCGTTGTCTCCCAACCAGGATCGCGCACTGTGCGCCCGGGTGCCGCTGGCCGAGAGCCGAACCCTCAGCGTGCCCTGGCATCCTGCCTCGATGAATCCACCGGAGGGTTCGCCCAGAATTGCAACATCTGCCTGCAACCACTCGGGAAGTTCGCGCTCGATTCGACCGAGTCCGTTCTTCGACGCTTCGATCTCTTCGCAGTCGTAGAACACCAGAGTGATGTCGTGGGCGGCGTCGGTGACGGTGGCAGCCAGATGCAAGAACACCGCATCTCCGGACTTCATATCGACGGTTCCGCAGCCGTGGATGACGTCGCCCTCGGCATCGTCGTCGGTCCGACGGCTCGGCACATTGTCGGCGATCGGCACGGTATCCAGGTGCCCCGCGAGCATGACGCGACTGCTCAGACCCCGGTTGGTACGCGCTAGGACCGCATTACCGCTGCGGACGATCTCGAATCCGCTGGTCTGCGCCCGCAATGCAGCTTCCACGGCGTCGGCGATGACGGACTCGTCTTCGGAGACGCTGGGGATGTCCACCAGGGCTGCGGTCAGATCGATCGGGTCGGCGTGCAGGTCCAGCTCAGGGTACGAACTCACCGAACCAGTCTAGATCTCGGCTTCCGCCGACCTCGTACACCGCGCCGACAGAATTCAACTGCCGAGGATCTTCATGGCTGCCCGCCACCTGGCCTATGTCTACACCGTATTCTCGACAACTGTGAGCGCACAGGGAGCATCAGCAATCGGCCTAGCCAACATCACCACCAGTGGAGTCGTACTCGACACCTGGTACCCGAGCCCCGAACTCGGCGAGTTCACCGACACCGGGACCACCAGGCTCGAGGGCTCCGAGATCCCTGCCGAGCTTGCAGATCTCGTCGGGCCCGACACTGCGCGAGGCCTCGACGTCGTAGCGGTCCGCACAACGATCGCCTCCATCGACGATGCGCCGATCGACGCCCATGACGTCTACCTGCGTCTGCACCTACTCTCGCATCGACTCGTTCAGCCACATGGGGTGAACCTCGACGGTCAGTTCGGATTCCTCGCGAACGTCGTCTGGACCAATTTCGGTCCCGCCGCCGTCGAGGGCTTCGAGACCGTCCGCGCACGGCTGCGCGCCCGCGGGCAAGTCACCGTCTACAGCATCGACAAGTTCCCGCGACTCGTCGACTACGTCGCTCCGACGGGTGTCCGCATCGCCGACGCCGATCGTGTGCGACTGGGTGCGCACCTCGCCAGCGGCACCACGGTCATGCACGAAGGCTTCGTCAACTTCAACGCAGGTACGCTCGGCAACTCGATGGTCGAGGGTCGGATCTCGGCCGGCGTCGTAGTCGGAGACGGCTCCGACGTCGGTGGCGGCGCATCCATCATGGGCACGCTGTCCGGTGGCGGCAAGAATGTCATCTCCGTCGGCAAGAGTTGCCTGCTCGGCGCCAATTCGGGCCTGGGGATCTCCCTCGGTGACGACTGCGTCGTCGAGGCCGGTCTCTACATCACCGCAGGAACCAAGGTCACCGGACCCGACGGCACCGTCGTGAAAGCTGCAACGTTGACCGGCAACAGCAACCTGTTGTTCCGACGCAACTCGGTGTCCGGCGCCGTCGAGGTTGTGCCGTGGAAGGGCACCGGCGTCGAACTGAACGCGGCCCTGCACGCCAACGACTGAGTCAGACGCTTCTGTATACTGCTCGAGCGCTTCCATACGGGAGTTTCCCGCGGCTTGTCGACCCGGCCCGGACGTTGCATCACCGCGTTGACCATTACGGCGAGGGCAACTATGAGCGTGACGTTGGTACTGGGTGCAAGCGGCGGGGCTGGAGCGACCGCGACGGCTGTCGGTCTCGCCAACGCGTGGGCGATCAACGGCTCCGCAGTGGTGGCGGTCGACGCCACTGTCGGCGGAGGAGACCTGGTCGACCGCGCTGCCGACTACAGGGTCACGTCGACGACGATCGAGTCGGGCTTCCCCGACGGCGATCTATCCGTATCCAGTTCCGGCCTTCAGGTAGTGGGTCGGGCTTGGTTGGAGGCGACCGAACCTGACTTGCAGCGGATCGACTGGTACCTCCGCCACAACTCCGACATCTCGCTGTACGACTTCGGTCATCGTGCGTTCGGCCGCGACAGTGCCCGTCCTCTTCGGACCGACCCGTCGGCGGCGATCGTGCTGGTCGTATCAGCCCGGCCCGATGCGCTGAGTCGCGTGCGGACCGCACTCCAGACCATCTCACTGACGATCGGCGAGCGGGCCGTCGACCGAACCTCGGTCGTCTTGACGCATCAGGTACCCGGTGCGCCCGTCGTCGACGTCGCCGAGCTGAGGGAAAGCCTCTCAGTTCGTGCAGTTTCGGTCGACGAGATCCCGTACGACCCTCATCTCGGTGCAGGGCTGACGATCACTGCCACCGAACTGGCACCACGCACTGCCGCGGCCTACGAGCGGCTACGCGAACGAACCTCCAATTGGGAATGCGGCACAATGTCGGCGTGACGATACCGACACCCCGCTTTCGCCTCCCGGTCCTCGGCGACGTTCTGAGTATCGACGCAGACAAGCCCACCCAGCGTGAACTCGAGATGGCGGCCGAACTCGGTCCGATCTTCGAGCGCAAGATCCTCGGTCACCGACTGATCGTCGTCAGCGGTGCAGATCTAGTCGCCGAGTTGAACGACGAGTCGAGGTTCGCGAAGTTCCTTGCGCTTCCGCACCGCAAGCTCCGCGCGCTCGGCGGAGACGGTCTGTTCACGGCGTTCAATTCCGAACCCAACTGGGGAGCGGCACATCGCATTCTCATGCCCGGTTTCAGTCGAGAAGCGATGCGTCGCTACCACAAGGTCATGACCGACGTTGCCTTTGAGCTGGTCGAGCACTGGAACACACGTGCGGGCAGGTCGATCGACGTGACCGCCGACCTCAACAAATTGACACTGGAGAACATGGCCCGCGCCGGTTTCGGTTACAGCTTCGACGCATTCGTTCGCAACGACGACGAGTTCGTCGCTGCAATCGTGCGGATCCTCGGCTATGTCAATCGCACGTCGAACGATATGCCGTTCATGCGCGTATTTCGTCGTGGGGATCGCATCCGCAACGATCGCGACATCGCCTACGTGCACGGCGTCGTCGACGAGGTGATCGAAAAACGGATACTCGACGACAGTCGTCACGACGATCTGCTCGACCTGATGCTTCACACCCCAGATCCGGAGACCGGCGAGTTGTTGGATCGAGTCAACATCCGCCACCAGGTCCTGACGTTCCTCGTCGCCGGAAACGAGACGACGGCCGGAACCCTTGCTTTCGCGCTGTACTTCATCGCCACTCATCCCGATGTCGCGGCGAAGGTTCGCGCCGAGGTCGATGCGCAGCACTGGTCTGCGGAATCGGTGTCCTACGAGGATGTCTCGAAGATGCGCTACACCCGCAGCGTCGTCGACGAAACTCTGCGGCTATGGCCGTCGGCACCCGGATATTTCCGGAAAGCGCGTGAGGACACCTCACTCGCGTCGGGTCGATACCCGATGAAAGCAGGGGAATGGGCTTTCGTACTGACTCTCGGTCTCCACCGAGATCCGGTATGGGGTGCGGACCCGGAGCAATTCGATCCGGATCGATTCTCCCCTGAACGCGCAAAGTCGCGTCCCGCGCAGGCATACCGCCCCTTCGGAACCGGGATGCGGGGCTGCATAGGCCGGCAGTTCGCACTGCACGAATCGGTGTTGACACTCGCAGAACTGGTACGAGCCTTCGATTTCGAGCTGGACGAAGGATACGAACTGAACGTGCAGGAATCCCTCACACTCAAACCGCAGAACATGCGGATGAAAGTCGTGCCGAGATGACCGCCTCGAGTCCGGAATGGACGCTGATCGAAACTTTGGTCCCTGGCACGATGAGTGTGGTCGCCAAAGGTGGACAGCCCAAGAGCCTGCATGAATCGCTGTCTCTGCAACGACTGTCGCCCGATCCGAAGATCGCGGTCGAGCCGTTTCTCACCCGAGCGCTGAGTGCCCGCGGCCCCTACGAAGAGACAATCGACGTTCGCAACCGTGCTGGATCGACGACCTATCGACTGCTCGCCCAGCCGGTGATGGGCCCGACCGGCGCTGTCCACGCTCTGCAGATGTGGATCGGTCCTGCGGATCGGGAGCCGAGCCCGCCGAGGTCGGCGTCGGGGGTGAGCTGGCTGCTCGACCGCGGCGTTATCGCCCAGACTCTCGAAGCATCGATGATGTCGGGGGTGGAACCGGAAGCACATGTACCGGAGCGAACGCCCGCCGAGTACTACGCGAAATCGATTCGGTTCGACGACACCGCAGGACTGTTCACGCTCTGCCTTTCCCCGACGGAAGGCGGCACGTGGGAAGGATCGTTCTCGGTGCTGCACGCCGACGGACGCGTCATGCGGTGGCACTGTCATGCGCGCGCCTGCCTCGAACCAGGAGAGGTCGGCGTGCGCGTGCTCTGGCACGACGTCACCGACACCGTCGACCCGGACAAACCGATTCTCGACGTGCTGGCACGCCAAAGCGGAATGGATGCGCTCGGCATCTACCCCGCACTACTCGCTCCGCGGCGGGGCTACCTCGCGATGTGGCTCTGCGACACGCCGGCTCCGTGGGTGCAGTGGCGTGACGTCTCCTCCGGCAACGACGTCTTTCATCCCGACGACCGAACCATCGTGTCGGATGCGCACGCGCGGTTGCTCGCCGGTGGAAGCCACGAAGAGATCACCGTCCGCACCAGGGCCTCGTCCGGCTCCGAGGTGTGGATTCCGACGCGCATGCGCATCTCCGTCTATCCAGGCGATCTGGGCGAACACCTGGCAGTCGTCGACATGTACCGCAACTAGCCGATCGACTCGAGCGATTCGAGCGTGCGCACCACTGCCTGCGCCGCTTCGGCACCCTTCTTCTCGAGATGATTCGCAAAGAACTCGTTGTGGTCGGCATGCTCGTGAAAGTGGTGCGGCGTCAACACAACCGAGAACACTGGGACGTCGGTATCGAGCTGCACGCGCATCAGACCGTCGATCACAGCGGTCTCGACGAACTCGTGTCGGTAGATTCCACCGTCGACGACAAGGGCTGCCGCGACGATTGCGGAGTACCTACCCGTCCTCGCCAACCGCTGGGCGTGCAGCGGGATCTCGAACGCGCCCGGCACCTCGAACAGATCGACATCGCTGCCGAATTCCTGTACGAATCCTTCACGTGCGCGATCGACGAGATCCTTGTGCCAGGTGGCTTGAATGAACGCTACGGTTCCGGGCATGTAGTCCGTCACTCCTTGATGCTAGTGGTCGAGTAGATCGAGAGTTCTCTCATCCGGCGTGCCGCCGAAGTACTTGTGGAGGATCTTTCCGAAGATCGGGTCGGTCGGGGCTGCTTCGGCGAACAACGTAATCGACGAGTGCAACTTGAGATCATCTGGATACCCGAATATCTCGGCGACGCTCCGGCCTTCGACCTTCTCCACGAGCGCGGCCGCCTGGTGCAGACGTGGACCGAGGACTTCGTGCTCGAAGTACAGCTGCGCCTCGGTCAGATCCGCAAGTGCGTAATGCTGCGCGGTGGCACTGAGACCGAGCCCAGCAAGTTGAGGGAAGACGAACCACATCCAATGTGTGCGTTTGCGCCCCTCCTTCAGTTCGCTGCACACCGCCGGCCACACCGGATCCTGTGCGTCGACGAACCGCTGCAAGTCGTAGTCGCTCATCCTGCTCGCACTCTCCTCGAATCGATGACGCCGGTGTCGAAACCCGCCAAGTGCAGGCCGCCGTGGAATCGGGCGTGTTCGATCTTCAGGCATCGATCCATCACGACATTCAGTCCCGCGTCCTCGGCATCGCGTGCGACCTGCTCGTGCCACAGCCCTAATGGGACTTGATCGGCGAGTCTTCGACAGTAGCGAAGTTAGTCGGAGAAAGCTGATCACCGAGCCGCTGGTGGGTGATCACTATATGGCCCCGGAGAGAAGATCGACTCCTAAGGTTAGATCGTGGCCCCACCGGCCGGCGAGGGTTCCCAGAACGCTGATGGGGTGTCGTGCCAGTCGAGCACTGATCCATTAGGTCGCCGTCCGGATCCCTCGAGGCTCACCGCCAGTGACCGAAACGGACGTGAGGAGAACTGCCCGTGATTTTCGTAGGAGACGACTGGGCCGAAGACCACCACGACATCCACGTGATGAACGCCGACGGAAAACGTTTGGCGTCCCGCCGATTACCCGAAGGTCTGGCAGGCATCAGCGGGTTTCACGACGTGGTGGCCTCCCATGCCCGCGAACCTGCCGACGTCGTCGTCGGCATCGAAACCGACCGAGGCATGTGGGTATCGGCTCTGCTCGCAGCTGGATACACCGTCTACGCGATCAACCCGCTCGCCGCCGCACGCTACCGAGACCGCCACCACCTCTCGGGTGCGAAATCCGACGCCGGTGACGCCAAACTCTTGGCCGACCTGGTGCGCACCGACCGACACAACCACCGCACCATCGCCGGTGACACCGCAGACGCCGCCGCGATCAAGGTGTTGGCCCGCGGGCACCAGAACCTGATCTGGTCCCGCAACCGACAAATCAATGCACTGCGCTCAGCGCTCCTCGAGTACTACCCCGCCGCACTCGAAGCATTCAACAGTCTCCACCACCGCGACGCGGTCGCCGTCCTCTCGCGTGCCGCCTCGCCCGCCGAAGCGGCACACCTGAGTGCAGCGAGCATCCGAGCGATACTGAAAAGGGCAGGGCGGCAACGCAATATCGAATCACGAGCTGCAGAGATCCAAGCTGCGCTACGCACCGAGCACCTCGCAGCACCGCCGCCCGTTGCGGCTGCATTCGCGGCCACCACCCGCTCGGCGGTAGCGCTGATCGCGGAACTGAACCGTCAGATCGGCGACCTCGAAGCCGAACTCGCACGCCATTTTGAAGCACACCCGGACGCCGACATCTACCTCTCCCTGCCAGGACTCGGTGTCATCCTCGGCGCCCGGGTGCTCGGTGAATTCGGTGACGACGTCAACCGGTACACCACCGCCAAGTCTCGCAAAAATTACGCCGGAACGTCACCGCTGACGATCGCGTCCGGCAAAAAACGGGCCGTTCTGTCCAGGCACGTGCGCAACCGGCGGCTCTACGACGCAATCGACCAATGGGCATTCTGCGCCATAAGCCAAAGCCCGGGAGCTCGCGCGTTCTACGACCAACACCGCACCGCCGGGGACCTCCACCACCAAGCACTCCGCGCGCTCGCCAACCGACTCGTCGGACTACTGCACGGCTGCCTACGACATCGCACCAAATACGACGAACACATCGCCTGGGCACACCGAACTGAACAACAACCCACCGCCGCTTGACAAATTACGGCCCTGGGATGTCTAACTGCAGCCAGATCGTCGTGGCCTTGACTTCGCGAGCTTCCTCGAGAACCGCAGGAAGGTCGTCGTACTTGCGGAACACGTCGACCAGATCGGGGGCCTTCGGAAGATCGGACAGGGTCGGATACACCGTGACGCCCTCGATCTCGCTGACTGTCGGATTGACGAGAAAGATCTCGTAGTGACTCGTCGACGACAGGTATCGATTGACGAAATAGCTTGCTCTGGAGGGATTCTTGGAGGCGCCGACGATCGCCACTGTCTTCGTCTCACGCAGGATCCGTTGACGCTGCTGCGCCGAAGGGCCATCCCACGAACGCACTGTCATGACCTCTCCTGTCCGGTCGCCGACGTCAACGCTTGGTCCAGGTCCCACAGTATGTCCTCGACGTCCTCCAGTCCGACACTGATTCGAACAAGTTCCGGTCCGACGCCCGCTCCGCGCAACTGTTCGTCGGTGAGCTGGCGATGCGTAGTGCTTCCAGGATGGATGACGAGGGTCCGCACGTCACCGATGTTGGCTACGTGGCTCGCGACCTGCACGCTCTCGACGAACTTCTGGCCGGCTTCACGACCGCCGAGGAGCCCGAATGCGAACACAGCGCCGGGGCCCGACGGGAGGTACCGCTCAGCGCGACCGTGGTGCGGATGGCCGGGCAGACCTGCCCACTTCACGTAGTCCACGCGGGAGTCGCCGTCGAGCCAGGTTGCGACTGCCGCGGCGTTCGCCACGTGCGCGTCCATCCGTTGGGGCAGTGTCTCCACGCCCTGGATCAGCGTGAACGCAGACTGGGCAGACAGTGATCCACCGATGTCGCGAAGCTGCTCACTGCGAAGCTTCGTCAGGAACCCGTACTCGCCGAAATTGCCCCACCACGACAGGCCACCATACGACGCGACGGGTTCCGTCATATGCGGGAATTTCCCACTGCCCCAGTCGAACCGGCCGGACTCGACGACAAGCCCTCCGAGCGTCGAACCGTGGCCCCCGAGAAACTTCGTCGCCGAATGCACGACGATGTCGGCGCCGAACTCGATCGGACGGCACAGCCACGGTGTCGCCATGGTCGCATCCACCACCAGCGGGATCTTGTTCTCGTGCGCAATCGCAGCGAGACCTTCCAGGTCGGCGATCTCGCCCGAGGGGTTACCGATGATCTCGACGAAGATCAGCTTGGTTCGATCCGTCACGGCGGCTGCGAAATCACCCGGATCGGTGCCCTGCACGAACGTGGTGTCGACGCCGAACCTCCGCAGCGTCACGTCGAGCTGAGTAACCGTTCCGCCGTACAACCCTGCTGCCGCGACGATCTGGTCACCGCTGCCTGCCAGTGCCGCGAACACCGCGAACTCGGCGGCGAGGCCACTTGCGAAAGCTACCGCACCGATGCCGCCCTCGAGGCTCGCAACGCGTTCCTCGAGAGCGGCGACGGTCGGGTTTGCTATCCGGCTGTACACGTTTCCGTACTTCTGCAGAGCGAAGAGATCTCCGGCATCAGCCGCGTTCTCGAATACGTAGCCGGCCGTCGAATAGATCGGTACGGCGCGCGAACCTGTCGACGGGTCGGGTCGAGCACCTGCGTGTATTGCGCGCGTACGCAGGCCCAATGATCTCTCGCTCATCGCTCAGTCCGTTTCGAGTCGTGTGTGGAGTACTCGACGGGATTGGCTGCGGCTTCGCGGGTAGCCGTCGTGACCGAACCCAGATGTGACAGAGCTGTGGACATAGTTGTCCCCTTCGTGAGTGCTTGTGAACCGGACCGATTGGTTGGATCAGAACCGGCAACAACCGGAAGTGCACACGAGGGCGAAATCGACAGTGCGACGCCTGACAAGCACTACGGCTGTCACATGAGTCGCGGTCACGAGTGCGACAGTAGCAGCATCACTGGAAGGTTCTCGGGTCCACGGGCATCGCCAACGTAGTGAGGTCCCCGTTGTCGGCGGACCTGACCACGACCGGCATGTCCGGGCCGCTGATATCGATCATGACGTCCGGACCCAGCGCCGACGCTACGGCGGGATACAGAGTCGTCACCGCGAACGCCAGGTCGATCGACGCTCCCGTGGTCGTCGCCTCGATGTCGGAATGTGCGGTCGAACCCGGTGCCGATACCCGTACGCAGTCCACCCCCACCGCCACGTTCAGATACTTGTTCTCCTGGTTTTCGATCGACTTCTGCAGTGCAGCTTTGGACAGCACGACGCGGGTCGTCACCTTGGGCAGCGAGTCCAGCATGGACCGATAGTTCGGAAACTCCTCCTGAAGCGTTCTGCAATGTCTGTCGGCAGGTTGAAAGTCGACACCGGACGGTCCGATGCTCAGGTTCACCCGATGCTGCTGCCGAACTGCAGGCAAAGCCGACCGGAGATCGTCGCCGTCGATGAGAACCGACCATGTCGACGAAACCTGCTGCGCCACTTGAATCGTGCGGGTCGACAGCCTGAAACGATCGGTTGCAGTGAGGGTCAGAACATCGTCCTGCGCTTCCAGGTACACCCCTGCCAGCACAGGATGGTCGGGGTCATGCGCTGTCGCAGTGAGGATCTGCTCGACGGCGTTGGCAAAGATCGGTCCGTTCACAGTCATCATGGTTTTCCCTTTCTCGGGGTGGAGTGCTGCGCGTATGTCGCCTGCCGCCTGTCGAGCTCGGTGAGCGTCGTCGAACAGGATGTTGACGTGCTCGTCGATGTGCGCGGTGTCGCCGGCGAGGACACGCGCTACCTTGTCCAGCGGCATATCGATCTCTCGAAGACGCCTGACGGTCACGGCTTGCGCAACTTGTTCGGGTGCGTAGTAGCGATAACCGGTCGACTCGTCCACCCATGCCGGCAGCAGCACGGACGAATCTGCGTAGAAGCGCAGCGAGCCAGGTGTCAAACCCGTTGCGCGAGCGAATGCTCCGATTGTCATCAGTTCCGATGTGGTCACTCGTTCATCCTCAGGTCTCGGGTAACCCGAAGGTCAAGTGGGCGGTCATAGCTCGGGTGGGCTGAAGTAGTTGTTGCCGTGTGGGTCGGTGGTGCGGATGACGTCGTCGGGGAGTCGTTCGGTGGTCCACAGTTTGCTGGTTTTGAGGTTGTGGTGGGTGCGGCAGAAGGGGCCGAGGTTAGTGGCGATGGTCCAGCCTCCGTGTTCGGGGTTGCGGTGGTCGAATTCGACGATGTGGTCGAGGTCGCAGCGGACCGAGGGAACGGTGCAGCCGGGGTGTCGGCAGGTGGGATGCTGAGTGCGGACCCACTGTGCAAGGGTTGCGCTGGGGGTGTAGCGCAGCGCCCCGGGCGGCGGTGTGTGGTGTCCTCCGTGGCCGTCGGGGTATTCGGCGTGGCTATGAGTGGAATCGTCGGCGACGAGGGTGCGGTAGTGCTCGGCGAGGAGTCCCGCTGTCAGCCTCGGGAGAGTGCCGGCGGGTGGGTTTGTCTCTGTTGGGGTGGGTGGGTCCGGGAGGTGTCCGGCGGGCAGGGTTGTGGTACGCCCCACGACGAGGTCGGTTGTGGCGCTGATAGGTTCGGGCCCGACCATCTGAGCGAGGGTGTCGGGGTCGTAGATCATGCCGGTATCGGTATCGGTATCGGTATCTGTGTCGGGGTGAGGTTCGGGTTTGTTGTCGGTGTGGTTGTCGGTGTGGTTGTCGAGGGCGGTGCGGCGGCGGTCGTCTGCTCGTTGTTCGGCGTTCGGGGCATTCATGCGGGTCGGTAGTGAGGAGGTGTGCTGCTCGTGTTCGTTTGCGGCGCGGTCGAGGAACTCGGCCAGCGTTCTGCCCGCGGCAGTTCCCCCGCCCGTACTCATGCCCGTGCCTGTGCCGGTGCCTGTTGGGCGTGACTGTGCGCCGCAGGTGCAGGTGCAGTGCGGGGTGTGTGGTGGTTCGGGTTGTGGTGGTGGGTCGTGGTCGGTGAGGGTGTCGAGGTAGCGGCGGCTGGCGGTGAAGATGATTTGCCAGGTGGCGTCGCGGGCCATCTCGCGCAGGGTGGTGGGGTCGAAGTGTCCGTAGCCGTGCAGGTAGGCCGAGTGGTTGTGGATTCCGAGGACGGTTTCGAGGTCGGCGGTGATGTGGATCAGTGGTGTCGATGGCGGGGTGCTCATGCCGTCTGGGTGGCGGACGGCGTCGGGGAGTGGGCGTCCGCAGGTGCAGTGCCCGGCGTCGGGGGCTGCGGGGAAGGGAGTTCGAGAGCCGTCGCCCGGTCCCCCCTCACCAGAGCCACTGTCACCGGGTCCACCACCGCCAGGCTCGCCCTCACCCGGCCCACCATCGTCGGACCCACCATCGTCAGAGCCACCGTCACCACAGCCGCCCGGCCCACAGTCACCCGGTCCACAGTCACCCGGTCCACTGTCTTCGGACCTACTTTCGGTGGGGGCTGGCTCGGTTGCGAGGCAGTGGGGTTGTCCGCAGAGGCAGGTGAGGTGTCCGCCGCGGGTGAGGGCGATGAAGGCGTCGGATCTGCGGGTGTCGAGGGTACGGGGGTCTAGGGGGCATACGCGTGCGGTTTGGCTGTCGAGGAGTGCGGTGAGTTCGGCGGCGTCGGCCGCGCCGAGGACGGCGGACATGCGGGCCATTCCGCGTGGCAGTGGGGTGAGGCGTACTTTTTTGGTGGTGTTCGCGGCGCGTCTGCGGGCGCGGGTGTCGAAGTCGGGGTCCAGGGTGGTGATCATTCGGTCGATTTCGCGGCCGAGTCGTTCGCGGGTGAAGTGAGCGGTGGCGGCGACGATGTCGGGTTCGAGGGCGGCGAGGATTTCCGGTGCCGCGCCGAGCGTGTGGTCGCGGATGGTGCGGAGAATCTCCAGGCTGATGGCGCCGTCGGTGAACAGTTCTCGGTAGCAGGTTCTGCTACCCCACCAGACGTTCAGTGCGGACTCTAGGGTTCCGGGTGTGGTGGTAGTGGCGCAGGCGAGCTCGTTGATCGCTGAGGTGTGGGCGATACGGTCGGCGTCGAGGGAGCGTGGGATCGATTCGGTGTCGAAGCGTGCGATTCGGGAGTCGTAGAAGCGTTCGACAGAGGCGAGGTAGTGCGCGTGGGCGGCGTTGAAGGCTGTGTATGCGGAGACCGCTTCGTCGAGGCCAATCACATCGTCGAGCAGGGTGCCCTCACGCTCAGTCGCCGCCATGCTCGGTCACCTCCGCATTATTCGAATGTATGTTCGATTCGTGCAAGAACTGTAACCCACCCCACCGACACAGTCACCAAACCTGCACAGACGCACCCCCATTCGCGCGAATCAGCTCACATCCGAACCCCGTCTTGGGCTGATGCGGTTCCCGAACCAGCTCATACTTCAGACCAGCCGGTACATTCGATGGATGAGCATCGACTCCCCCGCCAAGCCCAAGCGTCGCACTGCTCGGTGGATCGCGGGGATTATCGCGGCGGTGATCGTGATCGCTGCAGGCGTCCTGTGGGTGGCGCCGAGCCGATACTTGCCATGGGACACGACGCCGTTCCCCGAGATCGACACGTCAGCCCTCACCTCCGAGCAGGCGACGGTAGTCGAGCTCGTCCGAGCCGAACACGAGCGGCAACGTCCGGGGACGTTCTATTCCGAGGGCGTCGACGAGGCGTGGTGCGCGAACTTCGTCAGCTGGATCATGAACGAGGCCGGACAACCGCTGAGCAACCCGAACTCGGGCAGCTGGCGAATCCCGGGGGTGTACACGCTCACGGAGTACTACCAGGCGCAGGGCAAGTTCGAACCGAAGGGATACGTCCCTTCGGTCGGCGATGTGGTGTTGTACGACAACAGCAGCTGGGTCGGCCAGCACACCAACATCGTCGTCGCGGTCGATGGCGACACCGCAACCACTGTGGGCGGCAACGAGCTCGGGAAGATTCGTGTCCACACCGTCGATGTGCTGTCCGACTCGGCGATCGTCGGATTCGGCACCCTCGCCTAGAACGCTCCCACCACACTCGCGGTGACTTTCGCTTCCCCACCGAGTCGGTACCTCCAGCAGATCGACTCGGATACGAAGGAGCACTCGACTGTGCCATCGAACTTCAGTGATGACCTGATCAGAAAGATGACCAGCGAGCAGCGCGCGGCAACGGTCGCGTTGCTCGACACCCTCACCGACGACCAATGGCGTCGGATGACTCTGTGCAGCGGATGGACCACCGAGCACCTCGCAGCTCACCTGTCGATGAGTTTTCGGATCGGCATGCCGCGTTTGGCGGTGGCGATGCTTCGCTCACGCGGCAACTTCGACAAGGCCGCCGACTCGCTCGCGCGCCGCGACGTGAACCGCATGACGAGGACCGAACTGGTCGATTCGTTGCGCGAGAATGTGACCACCGACTGGTCACCCCCGGGAGGTGATCTCGTCGATTCACTCTGCCACGACGTCATTCATGGACTCGACCTCACCGAGGGCCTCGGCGTCCCGTCGACGGCTACCCGCGAAGCGTTGCAAGTAGTACTGCAGACCATCAGGGACAGAGACCGTATCGCCTATTTCGGTGGCGATCTCGCAGGACGCACGCTCGTTGCCTCCGATGTCGACTTCCGTGTGGGAGATGGTCCGGAACTCAGCGCACCAGCAGCTACCGTCGTGTTGGTGTTGACCGGCCGGATAACCGTCGACGGGAACCTTCGCCGAACTCCGTAGAGCGCGTGAATCTACCCCAACAGCTTCTTCTGCACCTTGCCCATTGCGTTGCGAGGAAGCGACTCCACGACGCGGATTTCCCTGGGCCGCTTGTGGATCGACAGCTCGGACGCCACCAGATCTATCAGCACCTGCGACTCCACGTCGCTGCCGACCACGAATGCGACGATCCGTTGTCCGAGATCCTCGTCGGGAACCCCGACCACGGCCACCTCGTCGACGCTGGCGTGACCGAGCAGAACGGTCTCGATCTCACCCGCGCCCACGCGGTAGCCGCCGGACTTGATCAGGTCCGTCGATGCTCGTCCGACGATGCGGTGAAAGCCGTCGGGGTCGACGACGGCCACATCGCCGGTGTCGAACCAGCCGTCCTCGGTGAACGACTTGGCCGTCGCTTCCGGGTTGTTCAGGTATCCGTCGAACATCATGGGTCCGCGTACCTGCAGTGCTCCGATGGACTCGCCGTCGTGCGGCAGGATTTCCTCGTTCTCACCGCGCAACCGAGTCTCGACGCCTTTCACCGGCAGCCCCACCGAGCCCGGCCTGCGGTCGCCGTCGGCGCGGGTGCTGATCGTGATGAGGGTCTCGCTCATGCCGTATCGCTCGATCGGCGCCTGCCCGGTAAGAGCGCGCAGCTTCTCGAACACGGGGACGGGCAACGGTGCACTTCCCGAGACGAGGAGCCGTGCAGTGGACAGCGCGCGGGCGGAGTCCTCGTCGGCCGCAATCCGCGACCAGACTGTCGGCACACCGAAGTAGAGCGATCCGTGGGCTGCTGCGTAGAGCGCAGGCGTCGGCTTGCCTGTGTGAATCACCGGGCTTCCGACACGCAGCGGTCCGAGCAGACCGAGTATGAGCCCGTGCACATGGAACAGCGGAAGACCGTGCACGAGTGTGTCTTTCCACGTCCACTGCCAGGCCTCGGCGAGCGCATCGATACCCGCAGCGATGGCCTGACGGGACAGCAGCACGCCCTTGGGAGGACCTGTAGTGCCGGAGGTGTAGAGGACGAACGCTATCGACGACGGGTGCGGGTCTGGATAGCTGTGCCACGACCTGGCGTGCTGCCGGACGGGTAATACCTGCAGTCCTGCCGTGTCCTCCGGCGCCTCCCCCAGCCATGCCTGCGCGCCCGAGTCGCGCAGTATGTGCTCACGCTCTGCTGGGCCCGCATCCGGCGGGACAGGGACGACTGTGACTCCGGCGATGAGACAGCCGACAACCGCGAGCACGGTCTTGACCGACGGTGTCGCCAGCACAGCCAGTCGCTCTGCCTGGGCTATGCGCTCGGCGACCGACGTCGCGGCACCGAGAATGTCGGCGCGGGACAATGCAATATCGCCGATGGTGACGGCGTCGGGAATGTCCTCGCCGCGGGCGACGGCGAGTGGGTTCAATGAACGAAGCAGCACATGGCTACCGTACATACATGGATGCCGACGGAATCGACACCGGCGACTACGCCGAATACATGACCGTCCCCGCCGGAGACTTGCAGCCCGGCGTCTATCTCATCGGGACCGATGCGGAACAGGACGCGGACACCGAGGAAGAACTGGAGGACGACCTCGACACCGACGACGACCTGGACATCGAACATGTCACCGACGGTGCTCCGAGACTCGTCTACTCCGTCCAATCCGACGACTTCTGGACGCGAGTCGAGCTCGCCGACCTACGCGCGACGCAGATCTACGAAGAAGCACACGCTCGAAACCCGTCGACCAATACCGAACCCAAGCGATTCACGACGGTAGAGGCGTTCGGAAGCAACGAGCTCGTCTACATCCTTCGCATCAGGCGCGGAGGGTGGGGAGACGAATGACCGGAGGCAGCTAGCTGCTCAATCGCTGTGCCGCGGCGTGAATACGCTCGTCCGTCGCGGTCAAGGCGATCCGTACGTGCTGGGATCCACCCGGGCCGTAGAACTCTCCTGGCGCCGCCAGGATGCCGCGCTCGGCGAGCCAGTCGACGGTGTCGCGGCACGGCTCGCCTCGGGTGGCCCACAGGTACAGACCGGCCTCGGAGTGGTCGACGGTGAAACCGGCCTTCTCGATCGCGCTCTTCAGTTCCGTGCGGCGAGCACGGTAGCGCTCGCGCTGCACATTCTCGTGCTCGTCGTCGCCCAGCGCCACAGTCATGGCAGCCTGGATCGGAAGCGGCACCATCATCCCCGCATGCTTGCGCACCTCGAGGAGGTCGTTCACCAGGACAGGATCTCCGGTGACGAACCCGGCGCGATAGCTTGCCAGGTTCGAAGTCTTGGAAAGCGAGTGCACGGCAAGAAGATCAGTGTGGTCGCCGTCGGAGACTCGCGGGTCGAGGATCGAGACGGCTTCGGCCTCCCAGGTCAACCCCAGATAGCACTCGTCGGAGACCACCACTGCGCCGCGCTCTCGCGCCCAAGCGACGACCTTGCGCAGATGGTCGACCGGCAACACTTTGCCGGTCGGATTCGACGGCGAATTCACGAACACCAGAGATGCGTTCTCGGGGCCGAGCCGGTTGAGCCCATCGGCGCGGGTGATGCGTGCACCGGCCAACAGCGCGCCGACTTCGTACGTCGGGTACGCGAGCTCGGGGATGACGACGAGATCGTCTTTCCCGAGGCCGAGCAGCGTCGGCAGCCACGCAATCATCTCTTTGGTACCGATTGCGGGCAGCACTGCATCGACGTCGATCCCGGTCACACCGTATCTGCGAGCCAACGCATCGATGGCCGCCGTACGCAGGGCCGCCGTACCGATCGTCGTCGGGTACCCAGGTTGGTCCGACACCGATACCAGCGCATCCTGGATGATCTGTGCGACCGGGTCGACGGGGGTGCCGACCGACAGGTTCACGATCCCGTCAGGGTGCGATGCTGCCTTCTCCTTGGCTGCAGAGAGCGAGTCCCAGGGAAAGTCGGGCAGCCTGGCAGCAACTGATATGCGAGCCAACGTCAGTGCTCGCCCATCGGTGGGAGTGCCTTGATGAACGGCGGATCGTAGTCCGTCTTTCCGAGCTTCGCTGCACCACCCGGAGATCCGAGGTTGTCGAAGAAATCGACGTTGGCGCTGACGTACCCGCTCCACTGATCCGGAACGTCGTCTTCGTAGAAGATGGCCTCCACGGGGCATACCGGCTCGCAGGCACCGCAGTCGACGCACTCGTCAGGGTGGATGTACAGCATTCGATTGCCCTCGTAGATGCAGTCCACCGGGCATTCTTCGATGCACGCCTTGTCGAGCACATCGACGCACGGTTCCGCAATCGAGTAGGTCACTGCTGCTCTCCCTCCCTTTCCGATAACTGGCGCGACGGCTTGTTCTCACAATTCCTGCAGCGCCCTGAGCATCCTAGTATCTCGTCGAAGATCGGCGACGATCCGCGCAGGGTGTCCTCACTTGCGAAGATTCGCCGACGTAGTCGACATGTCCGACCTTACGTCTCTTCGGTCCTCGGCGTGATCCGCTACCCAGCGGCGACCCTGCTTCGCTGCTCTGGACAGCGCGCCACGTTCGCCGAAGTAGCCGGCCACGCCGCCGACGAGCGGGATCATCGAGATGATCCGAAACACCTTACGGCTGTGTGGACGCTTGGCGAGCTCGCTCGATACGTCCCTGAGCACGGACGACACATCCCACATCGCGTGCAGCAACGCGAACGGACCGTTGTCACGACGAGGCGTCGGCTCGGTATTCTGTTCGGTCTCGGAGAGATCGATCTCACGTTCGCACAGCACCTCGGCGAGGAGGCGGACATGGGCCGAACGCTCGGTGACTCCGCTCTCCCGCGCTACGGCGACCAGAACCATCGACTGATTCGCGAAGCCGAGTAGATCCTGCAGTGGCAGCCGGTTGACGAGCACACCGAACACCCCGGGGAACGCGACAGCGACGGTGTTCAATGCGCCGATCCGAGCAACCCACCACTCGGATCGCTCATCGGCATCGAGCTTCTGCCATGCCTCGGTGCCGGGAAAGTCGGTGGCATTGAGCGCCGACGCGAGCGTGTCGAGGACGTTGTCCAACACGGTGTCGTTCTCGGTCGGACGCCGAAATGTTCTGGCTTTCAACCCGACCGGGTCGCGATTCGCCAGGAGGTCGAGAACAGGGTCGATGATGGCGACGGCCCGATCCAGAGCGGTCGCGACGGTGCGATCGTCCATACTCAGACCAGCCCGACCACTGATGGAACCCGTTCGACCAGTTCGTAGGTCGTGGTGCGCTCGCGTGCTGGCCGGCCGATTCCCTCGGCGATGTCGTGAAGCTCGGCCACGGTCTTCTCCGAGCCGTTCTGACTACCTGCCATTCGGGAAATGGTTTCCTCCATCAAGGTTCCGCCGAGGTCGTTCGCCCCGCCGTTCAACATTGCCTGAGTCCCCGTTGTACCGAGCTTCACCCACGACGTCTGGATGCTGTCGATCCGCCCGTGCAGCATGATGCGCGCCAACGCATGCACGGCACGGTTGTCCCGGTTGGTCGGTCCCGGTCGCGACGCTCCCGCCAGATAGAGCGGCGAACTCTGATGCACGAACGGCAACGGCACGAACTCGGTGAACCCACCCGTCTTGTCCTGAATCTTCTTGAGTACGTTGAGGTGTCCTACCCAGTGCGACGGGTTGTCCACGTGGCCGTACATCATCGTCGACGACGACCTGAGCCCGACCTCGTGCGCTGTGGTCACCACCTCGATCCATTCGGCGGCCGGCAACTTGCCCTTCGTCAGCACCCAGCGGACTTCGTCGTCGAGGATCTCCGCCGCGGTGCCCGGAATGGTGTCGAGCCCGGCGGCACGCAACTCGGTCAGCCAATCCCGAATGGATTGTCCGCCACGTGAGGCTCCGTTGACGATCTCCATCGGCGAGAACGCGTGCACGTGCATCGACGGCACTCTCTCCTTCACTGCGCGCACCAGATCCGCGTACCCAGTCACAGGCAATTCGGGGTCGATCCCGCCCTGCATGCAGACCTCGGTCGCGCCGACGACGTGCGCTTCCCACGCTCGATCGGCGACCTCGGACGTCGACAGGGTGAACGCGTCGGCGTCACCCTTGCGCTGCGCGAACGCGCAGAAACGGCAGCCGGTGTAGCAAATGTTGGTGAAGTTGATGTTCCGGTTGACCACGTAGGTGACGGTGTCGCCGTTGACCTGTTTGCGCAGCTCGTCGGCAAGCGCGGCCACGGCGTCCATCCCGGGACCCTCAGCGGTCGCCAGCGCAAGGTATTGCTCGTCGGACAAGCCTGCTGGATCTTTCTCCGCGGCATCGAGCGCGGACACGAGATCTCTGTCGACGCGCTCGAGACCCGCGAGGTCCCGGACCTGCTCTCGGATCGACTCCCAGTCCCCGAATGCGTTCGCGAGGTCCGAGCGCGTGTCGGTATTTCGTCCCTGACTGTCGATCTCGGTGTTCAGATTCACTCGCCCCGAGGACTCCCACTCCTCGTCGGGCTCCTGCCACGGCAAACCCGTCGGGATGACGCCGTCACGGGCCATCCCTGTGTCCGAATCGGCCAGTGCATGTACATGTGCCGAGATCCGCGGATCGATCCATGGCGCACCTGCGAGTACGTACTGAGGCTGGGCCGCAGTGCGTTCGACCAGCGTGTATCCCGCAGCCTGACTGAGTTCGGCGAGAGTGTCGAGGTTGGGCCACGGCCGCTCGGGGTTGACGTGGTCGGGTGTCAGCGGCGACACGCCGCCCCAGTCGTCGACGCCCGCACCCAGTAACGCAGCGGTCTCCTGCGTCTCGACGAGATTCGGGGGCGCCTGAATACGCATGGACGGGCCCATCAGAATGCGTGTCACGGCGATCGTCGCGAGGAACTCTTCCATTCCGGCGTTCGGCGCCGACCGCATCGCGGTGTCGCCCTTGGCAAGGAAATTCTGGACGATGACTTCCTGGACGTGGCCGAATGCTTTGTGCGCCTTGCGGATAGCCATGATGGACTCGGCACGGTCGCGAATCGTCTCCCCGATACCGACGAGAATTCCGGTGGTGAACGGGATGTTCAAGCGGCCGGCGTCGGTCAATGTGCGCAGGCGCACCTCGGGGTCCTTGTCGGGGCTGCCGTAGTGAGCCTGACCCTTCTCCTCGAACAACCGACGCGACGTCGTCTCGAGCATCATGCCCATCGACGGCGCGACCGGCTTGAGCCGCGAGAGCTCCTGCCAGCTCATGACGCCGGGATTCAGATGCGGCAGCAGACCGGTCTCCTCGAGGACACGGATGGACATCGCCCGCACATAATCGAGCGTCGAATCGTAACCGCGGGAGTCGAGCCATTCCTTGGCCTCGGGCCACCGCTCCTCCGGCCGATCCCCCAGTGTGAACAGTGCTTCCTTGCAGCCGAGTTCGGCGCCTTTCCGCGCGACCTCGACGATGTCGTCGGGATCCATGAACAATCCGTGGCCCTGAGCTGCGAGCTTGCCCGGCACAGTCACGAATGTGCAGTAATGGCACTTGTCGCGGCACAGACGCGTGATCGGAATGAACACCTTCCGCGAGTAACTCACGGTCTTGTCCCGACCGACCGCGAGAAGTCCTGCATCGCGAACGCGGGACGCCGACGCCATCAAGTCCACCAGATCGTCGGCACGTGCATGAAGCAGCACGGTGGCCTCGTCGACATTGAGACTCACACCGTCGCGTGCACGACGCAGAACACGACGCATGGCTGACGGTGCTGGGACAGTTTCGGGCAACATAGTCACCAGTCGATCATGCTCCTCCGACGTGTCGGCGTGCCACCGGGACGCTGACGGCCGACTTTCGTCACGGCAGTGCGCGAATCTTTCGGCACGGGTTCCCGGCTGCGAACGTGTTCGAAGGCACATCCCGGGTCACGACGCTCCCCGCACCGACCACCGAGTTCGCGCCGATCGTGACCCCGGGACACACGATGACGCCACCGCCCAACCAGACGTTGTCGCCGATGGAGATCGGGGCAGCACTCTCCCACCGTTGCCGTCTAGCTTGGTGATCGTCCATCGGATGCAAAGCGGTGAGTAGCTGAACACGGGGACCGATGGATACGTCGTCGCCGATCGTGATGGAAGCGCAGTCCAACAGGATCGCGTCGTAGTTCAAGAAGCTGTTCGATCCGATTCGGATCAGCGAGCCGTAGTCGCATTGAAATCGAGGCATGATCGAAGATGACTCCCCGAAACCGCCGAGCAAGCCGGTGAGCAGGTCCCGACGTCGATCGTCCTCGTCGGCCGCGGTCGCATTGAACTCGTCGAGGACCTTCTGACATGCCCTGCGTTCGGCGATCAGGTCCGGATCGCTGTCCTTGTACAGATCACCGCGCATCATCGCATCACGTTGAGTTCCCATGAGACCGAACGGTACGTGACCGGTCGCCCGAGGCCACGGTTCTCGAACGCAGGCGATAGATTCGTAGCCATGATCACGATGACCGACCCAGCGTGGCGTCCGAGTCCCCGTGCGAAGCAACTGTGGGCGATCAATGCCACTTTGATCTGGATCCCCCTGTTCATCGCGCAAATCGTGTGGGCGGTGATCGTCGACGAGTGGACGACGTGGCCGCACGTGGCGGTGTTCGCCGTATCCGTGGTGCTCGCCGCCCTGGACATCATCGTGACGCCGCTGTGGCGATATCGGGTGCACCGCTGGGAGATCAGCGATACCGCGGTGTACACGCGCACAGGATGGTTCAACCAGGAACGACGCATCGCACCGATATCCCGGGTGCAGACCGTCGACACCGAACGAGGGCCGATCGATCGACTGCTCGGCTTGTCGACGGTCACCGTCACGACGGCGTCGTCTGCGGGCGCGGTGAAGATCACGGCCCTCGACAAGGAGGTCGCGGACAAGACCGTCGCGCAGCTCACCGAGATCGCCGGTCGCGCTCTTGGCGACGCCACATGAGTACCGAGCGAAGCGACCATATCGCCGAGCCTGAGCTTCTTGCAGAGGAAGAGCAGCAGCCGTGGCTGCGGTTGGACAAGCGGATGCTCCTGGTACATCCGGTCAACGAGGCGGTC
Organism: Rhodococcus sovatensis; assembly: GCF_037327425.1. Taxonomy (NCBI): domain Bacteria; kingdom Bacillati; phylum Actinomycetota; class Actinomycetes; order Mycobacteriales; family Nocardiaceae; genus Rhodococcus; species Rhodococcus sovatensis. The sequence goes on from NZ_CP147846.1 coordinate 3,475,688, forward strand.
AAAGTACTTCCCGTGCTGCTGGTCTCGTTCATCCTCGGAAGTCAGAGCGGCAACCACCTGTGGGGGCTGATCATCGTGGCGGTAGTGGTCGTGTTCGCGATTCTCCGCTGGTTCACCACGAGCTATCGAATCGGTCCCGTGCACGTACAGCTGAGAACCGGTGTCTTCCAGAAGAAGCTACTGTCGGTTCCGCGGAGCCGTATTCGTTCCGTAGACGTCGAGGCCGGCGTCCTGCACCGCGTTCTCGGTCTCTCGATCCTGCGGATCGGTACCGGACAGCAAGCAGACAAGGGCGAGAAATTCGAGCTCAACGCATTGGATTCGAAGGCTGTACCTGTCCTACGAGAGCAACTGCTGGACACGGTCACGCGATCCCCGCGTTCGGTGGACGCACCACCGCTGGTCGAGACGGAAATCGGGCACTGGCGGACGTCCTGGGTGCGCTTCGCGCCGTTCTCGTTCACCGGCGTCGTCACGATTGCCGCAGCGGTCGGGATCCTGTTTCAGTACGGCTTCGGCGAACGGATCACCGAGTCTTCGGTCGTGACCGACAGCATCGACTCCGCCGAACGGTTCGGAATCGCACTCGTGATCGGCGTCGGCCTGTTGATCCTGCTGATACTCGCGAGCCTGTTCGCGTGCGCGCGCTACCTGATCGCGTACGGAAACCTCTCGGTCACCGACGACGGCACTCGATTGCACGTTGCCCACGGACTGCTCCGAACCAGGTCGACGACACTCGATCGCAAACGCCTTCGCGGCACGTCCCTGTCGGAACCACTGCTGCTTCGTATTGCGCGAGGCGCCAAGCTCGACGCCATCATGACGGGCGTCAGCGCGGAGAAGAAAGAATCTTCGCTGCTGCTGCCGCAGGCGCCCACTGCGGAGGCTCAGCGCGTGATGAACACGGTCCTCGGCGACGCAGGACTGCACGCCGACGCGCGCAAGCCGCTGCAGTCCCATGGCCCCGCCGCTCGACGTCGGCGATACACCCGAGCTGTCGTGCCGGTCGTCGTAGTCGCGGCGGGCCTGACAGTTGCCCAGGCACTGGGCGCGCCGATCCCAGCAATTGCATGGTTGGCCCTGGGGATCGCGCTCGTCGGCGCCGTGTTCGTTGCCTGGGACCGGTATCGCGGGCTCGGCCACGCCGTCCTTCCCGGATGGTTGATCACTCAGCACGGTTCACTGGATCGGACCCGACACAGCCTCGAAGCCGCAGGCATCATCGGCTGGACTGTTCGCCAGACGTTCTTCCAACGACGTGCAGGCGTCGCGACGATCGTCGCAGCGACACCGGCCGGCGTCGGACACTACGAGGTCCTCGACGTACCGGCCGATCAGGCGTGGGCTCTCGTCGAAGCAGTCACCCCGGGAGCCGGTGACAAATGGGTGCGGTGACTCCCAAGACCATTGCCCAACTCGATCTCGCAGTGTCGCACTGCCGCGCCTGCCGACGGCTCGTCAACTGGCGCGAAAAGGTCGCCAGCGAGAAGAGGGCAGCGTTCCGAGACGAGACCTATTGGGGCAAAGCAGTTCCCGGATTCGGGCCGGCCGACGCCGCAGTGCTGATCGTCGGTCTCGCTCCCGCCGCCCACGGCGCGAACCGTACCGGACGCATGTTCACCGGAGACCGCAGCGGCGACGTCCTCTATGCCGCACTCCACGCCGTCGGCCTGGCGAATCAACCCACCTCGACGCACATCGACGACGGTCTGACGCTGCACGGCGTGCGAATCACCGCTCCGGTGCACTGTGCACCGCCGGACAACAAGCCCACAGTCACCGAACGTGATCGGTGCCAAAAATGGCTCGACGCCGAACTAAGACTCTTGAAGCCGACTCTGAAGTCGATCGTCGTACTCGGCGGCTTCGGATGGCAGGCACTGTTGCCGGTTCTCCGGAAGAACGGTTGGGAGATACCGCGTCCCAACCCGAAATTCGGACACGGCGTCGAGGTCGACATCACCGCACCAGGTCATTCCGCAGGCTCCACCCCCGCTCCCGGAACTGTCCGTCTGTTCGGCAGCTACCACGTCAGCCAGCAGAACACCTTCACCGGACGCTTGACCCCGTCGATGATCGAGAATGTGCTCCGGGCTGCAGGTTCGCATGCGGGGCTGTCAGTGTCTGCAGCCGCCAGCTGAACAGCAGGATTCCGGGCGGAATCAAACCGCCGAGCAGCAGAAATGCCGTGCGCCAATCTGCCAGCAACAGCACATCGCCGCCCGGACCACCGAACATGCACACGAGGATCGCCACGAACCACCCGATGAGCGGGGACGCGATCGCCAGCGGCTTCTCGGCAACTTTTCGAGCCGCGAACAGAAGCGTCACATTCGCGATACCCGCCAGCAGCGCACTGACCGGGAACGGTACCGAGCCGAGATACGTCGGCAGGAAGAAGACCGACAGGATGCCGCACAGGAAACCGTCGAAGATCAGTACTGCGAGAGTTGCCCTCGAAACGAGGACGACAGCATTGGATGCGGCCTTCGAGATCATGCGTCCAATACTGTCGTATGCAGCGACTTCAGGAGACCGGCGGGTATCCCAAAGCAGTCAGCAAGTTGCTCAGCGCAGACGCCAGATCGGTCAGACCGTTCTGGTAGAGCATCTCCTGACGCGGAAAGTCCGGCTTCAGCGAGTTCACGAACGCGACGATGGCGTCCTGCACGATCCAGTTGTACATTTTGTGTGTCCCACCCCTGCTGTCAGCCGACTAGTGATCGAAGTCATATCCTAGTATGCCCGCGAACAGGTCGGTCTCTCTACCCGCTTCGTCGACGTCGTTGCCGCGCGCACCACGCACCAGAACGTACTGTTCGACGTCGAGGATCGGTTGCGCGATGTTGTTCGACAGCGCGTATTCGACGCCCGACGGCGCCACCGTCACCTGGGTGGCGTGCGCACGCAGAGCGTCGCGCTTGAGGTCGAACACACCTCGCACATCCAGCGACGTGGTGACCACGTCCTCCGGCACGCTGGGTAGCTCGCCGTCCTCGGGCATTCGCCAACCCTCCGGCACCTCGGAGATCGCAGCGATGCCGTCGCGAAGTTGATGCGCGCCGGTCACCGTCCAGTAGAACTTCTGCGGAGTCCACGGCGCCCCGGCCGCCGGGTAGCGGTCCGAACCGGCAATATCGAAGGCCTCGGTCACCAGCGAGTGGACCTGTTGGTGGTCGGGATGCCCGTACCCACCCTCCGGGTCGTAGCCGACGACGACGTCCGGCCGCACGCTTCTGATAACCGCCAACATCGCCGTCAGCGCTTCGTCGCGGTCAGCATTGACGAACGCGCGCGGATTGGCCGCTGACGGAGTTCCGGCCATTCCGGAATCCCGCCAACGCCCGGCTCCCCCGAGAAACCTGGGCGGTTGAGCGCCGAGAATGTCGAGCGCTCTGTGTAATTCGAGGATTCGGTAACCGCCGAGCTGGTCCGCCTCGTCGGCGACGAGTCGCGCCCACATGTCCCCGATGACTTCGCCCTCTTCACCGAGCGAACAGGTCAGGACCGTGACTTCGGCACCCGCCTGCGCATAGTGCGCGATCGTTCCGCCGGTGGTGATGGTCTCGTCGTCCGGATGCGCATGAACGAGCAGCAGTCTCACTTGGTTTCGGTCCTCATCCACGTAGCAGCGTCACCGAAGATTCCGACCTCGATCGGGCCCGCCAACGACACACCGGACACACCGCTACCGACGGCGACGACCGACGAACCTTGAACGATGGGCAACACCGCCGCCAGATTCCAAAGCTTCGGCTCCGCCTCGGACCGAAGTGCAGCCTCCGAAAGCTCGCCCCGCAGAGCGCGATCGACCGAGTCTTCCAATTCCGACAAGCACAGTCCGGACAAATTACTGGGCGGCATCACGGACGTATTCTCTTGCTGAACTTCGGCTTCGGGGACAGTCGATTGAGCTGCGGGACAGCCGAATCGGGAGGCCATGACAGTCGCGGGGTCGAGCCCGACACTCGACCATCCCACGATCGCGTCCACTTCCCCCTGGGTCAATGCAGTGCCGTAGAGCTCCTCTGCGGGCAACGGGGTTACTCTCGCGTCGATGCCGACTCCGGCAAGCTGGTCCGCCGCGGTGTTCGCGACTGCGAGCGCGGTCGTGTCGTTCTCAACCGCGCCGATGACGAATTCGACAGGCACACCGTCTTTTCCGCGAGTGCCGTCGGGCAGCGCGACGTAACCGGCACGCTCGAGCAACAGGACGGCGGCGTCCCGTCCGATGGCCGCGGGGGCGGTCGGGGTGTACTCAGGATCGGAGGGACTCGCCAATTGCGCACGAGCCGGATGGTCGGCCGAACTCGAACCTGCCGCGACAGTCGACAGCAGAGACGAGTCCAGTACACCCATTATTCCTTCTCGCACAGCAGGATCGGCGAGCAATGGAACACGACCATTGAGGGTCAGATCGAGGACGCGCGGCTGCAGACGTGAACCCGTCCGGACTCCGGGTATCGCTGCGAGCTGGGCGTTGGTAGCCGTGCTCGCCTGGACCTGCGCCACCTGTGCATCGTTCGAGCGCAGCGAATCCGCAAGTTGAGCGGCGGTGCCACCACGCCGAAGAAGAATCTGGAAGGGCAGTGCGGGCTCACCCCAGAAGCGGTCGTTGCGCTCGAGCAAGATCTCGTCACGACCTCGGTCGATCGACTTGACGGTGAACCGTCCGCCCGAGACCGGGACATTGTCGGACAGGCCGGTCTCGAATCCGCCGAGCGAGTCCTTGAGCAGGTGACTCGGCAGCAGATCGGCGAAGAGGCGCTGCCAGTTCGGATAAGGGTGCTTCATGGTCACATTGACAGTCTTGCCACCGCCGGACGATGCAACGTTGTCGATGAGCGCGTAGCCCGCCGGATCGACGACGCCTGGCTGAGAAATCATCTGCTGCCACAGGTAGCGAAAGTCCTCGGCCGCGATGGGCGCGCTGTCGGACCACTGTGCTTCGTCGCGAAGCTGGTAAGTGATGGTGAACGGATTCTGCGAGGTCACCTCGGCGGAGACCAGGACCGTCGAGTCCGGCAGCCAGATCGTGTTCTCGGGATCTGCCGGGTCGACGGCCGGCCGGAACGGGCTGGGTAGCACTAGAGCGCTTACTGCGGAGTTCGCGGGCGATTGATCCGACAACAGATGCGGGTTGAATCCGATGCCCACATCGTCGATGGCGACTACGACCGGGTCACCGGTCTCCGTGGGAGCCGCAACTGCGGTCGTGGTCGTGACGGGGGTGGGGTCACTCTCGACGGGAGGCGGTGGATTGGCCGTACACGCTGCGAGAACCAACGCAATGGCTCCGATACCAAGGGAGTGCACCCGCCGCAATAGCCGCTCCTTCGTCGTAGCCCGTGCGTGTGTAGTTACGTTTCGAACGCAACTACACACGCACGGGCGGGTTCCGCGAGTTTACAGAGCAGCCTTGTCACGCGACTTGCTGCGCGAACGCTCGCGAGCGCGCTCGTTGGAATCGAGGTGCACCTTGCGGACACGAACGACCTCTGGCGTCACCTCGACGCACTCGTCGCCTGCACAGAATTCCATGGCCATTTCCAGGTCCAGCTTCTTCGGCTTGGCCAGGGTCTCCATGACGTCGGCGGAAGACTGACGCATGTTGGTCAGCTTCTTCTCGCGGGTGACGTTGATATCGAGGTCTTCCTGACGCGGGTTGATGCCGACGACCATGCCCTCGTAGGTGTCCGCGCCCGGCTCGACGAAGAACGTGCCACGGTCGGCGAGCTGGATCATCGCGAACGGAGTCACCGTGCCCTGACGGTCGGAGACGAGCGAACCGGTGTGGCGTGCACGGATCTCGCCCGCCCACGGTGCGTAACCGTGGAAGACCGCGTTGGCGATACCGGTGCCGCGGGTGTCGGTGAGGAAGTCGGTACGGAAGCCGATCAGACCACGCGACGGAACGATGAACTCCATCCGAACCCAGCCTGCGCCGTGGTTCGTCATCTGAACCATCTTGCCCTTGCGCGCAGCGAGGAGCTGCGTGACGCCACCGAGGAATTCCTCCGGGGTGTCGATGGTGAGCTCTTCGAAAGGCTCGTGCAGCTTGCCGTCTACCTGACGGGTGACCACCTGAGGCTTACCGACGGTGAGCTCGAAGCCTTCACGACGCATCTGCTCGACGAGGATGGCGAGTGCGAGCTCGCCACGACCCTGGACCTCCCAGGCGTCGGGACGCCCGATGTCGAGAACCTTGAGCGAGACGTTACCGATGAGCTCCTGGTCCAGACGGCTCTTGACCATCCGCGAGGTGAGCTTGTGGCCGCTGACGCGTCCGACCAGCGGGCTGGTGTTGGTGCCGATGGTGACGGAGATGGCCGGCTGGTCGACGGTGATGCGGGGCAACGCCACCGGGTTCTCGAGGTCGGCGAGCGTGTCACCGATCATGATGTCCGGGAAACCTGCGACTGCGACGATGTCACCTGCAACACCGCGCTCACCGGGAACGCGCTCGACGCCGACGGTGTTGAGCAGCTCGGTGATCTTGGCCTTCTGAACGACGGGTTCGCCGTCGACCTCACGCATCCAGCTCACGGTCTGGCCCTTGTTGAGCTCGCCGTTGTGGATGCGGACCAGCGCGAGGCGGCCGAGGAAGGCCGACGCGTCGAGGTTGGTGACGTGAGCCTGCAGAGGTGCGTCCACGTTGCCCTTGGGAGCGGGGACGTAGCCCAGCAGGACTTCGAAGAGCTCGTCGAGGTTCTCGGCGTCGGGAGCATTGCCGTTTTCGGGCTGAACCTTCGATGCCTTGCCTTCGCGGCCGGAGGCGTAGAGGACGGGCAGGTCGAGGGCCAGCTCGGCAGCCTCGGAGGCTTCGTCGTCGAGGTCCGATGCGAGGTCGAGCAGCAGATCGTGGCTTTCGGACACGACCTCCTCGATACGTGCGTCGGGACGGTCGGTCTTGTTCACGACGAGGATCACCGGAAGCGAGGCGGCGAGCGCCTTGCGCAACACGAATCGGGTCTGCGGAAGCGGGCCCTCGGATGCGTCGACGAGCAGGACGACGCCGTCGACCATGGACAGGCCGCGCTCGACCTCTCCGCCGAAGTCGGCGTGGCCGGGGGTGTCGATCACGTTGATGACGGTGATGGTGCCGTCGGCGTTGCGTTTGTGGACGGCCGTGTTCTTGGCCAGGATCGTGATGCCCTTTTCCTTCTCCAGGTCACCCGAGTCCATGACGCGGTCGATCGCTTCGGCACGTTCCTCGAACGCGCCGGACTGCCGCAACATGGCGTCGACCAGCGTGGTCTTACCGTGGTCGACGTGTGCAACGATTGCTACGTTGCGGAACGTTGTGGTGGCATCGATGTTGTCTGCACTGCTTGGGGCGCTCACGCGAAAAATTCTCCTGGGTCGAATGCGGGCTCTTGTTCGCTAGCGGGCTTATGTCGCTAGAGAAGCGCGCTGCACCGCGAGATTCTCGCGACCGGCCGAGTTTACCCGCTGGCGCAGGGTGACCTGCACCACGCAGTACTCTTGGCCAGAAGTTCACACGGAATTGAAGAGAAATGCGGAGCGAGATCAATGGGCAAGGTCAAGGCCAAGGACGTCTCGGGCCTCAAACCCAAGAAGAAATGCTGCCGCAAGAAGACGCGGTGCCTCAAGTGTCCGGTAGTCATCATGCGGATGAAAAAACTCGAGGACGCCGGCGCATCGGGTAAGGATCTGAAGAAGGGCCTCAAGAAGGCTCGGGCTGCCTGAGCATCCCGCTCAGTTCCGGCACCCAGGCTCGATCGGCGTCGACCAGGTCGGCGCCGACAAGCCCACGGGCGTCGACCCATCGTAGATCCGAATGATCAAGCGGTGCAGGCGTTCCTGACATCAACTCGACTCGGTAGGCGCGGAGAACCAATCCTCCTGCCAGGTCCACGTCGCCGGCCAATTGCTGCCCAACCACAGTCTCGACGCCGAGTTCTTCGCGCAGTTCACGCTCGAGCGCACCTTCCGGCGACTCCCCCGGTTCGACCTTGCCGCCGGGCAGTTCCCACATCCCGGCCAGCTCGGGTGGGCGGGAGCGCTGGGCAAGGAGCAACAGTCCGTTGGCGACCAGGGCACCTGCGACGACCATCGCGCGAGCGGAGCCTGTGGAGTGAGAATCAGACACACGAGCGGAGCCTGCGGAGTGAGAATCAGGCACAGCGCTGCCCGTGGGGTGAGACGATCGGAGGCATGACGGAGCTACTTTCCAACGCCGAGATCGATGACGCTCTCACCGGGTTGCCGGAGTGGACTCTCGACAACCGGTCGATCACCCGTACCGTCGAGTTGCCGACGTTCCCGGTGGCCATCGAGTTCGTTTCGCGCGTCGCTGCGGCTGCGGAGGCCGCCGACCACCATCCGGACATCGACATCAGGTGGCGCAAACTTCACTTCACGTTGTCGACGCACTCTGCGGGCGGCCTCACGCAGAAGGACGTTCGTCTGGCTCACGAGATCGATTCCCTTCTTCCCGACGACTGATCCTGCCCCACCCGAGAAAGATGGTCCATCCGTACACGAGCAGGACTCCGAGCATGTCGACTGATCCGAGCCAGGCCAGCACACCCGGCCGCGACACGAGCCAGATCGACTCCTGGAAGAAACTGAGCACCCAGGGAACGCCGACGACCGTGGTGAGCAGCCAATAACCGGCAACGAGTCGGGTGCCGAGCAGGTGTCGGTCGGGCCCGTGCAGCAGCCACACCAGTAGTGGCAGCACCCACACCCAGTGGTGTGACCAAGAGATCGGCGATACCGACAAACCCAGCAGCTGGACGATGATCAGCGTTCCGAGTCGGTCGTCGCGTCGCAGCGCCCTCCAGGCGAGGAATGCGAGAGTGGCGACAACGAGCACTGCCACAATCCACGCAGCGCCGGTTTCCACGTCGTGCCCCACGATGCGGCTCAGTGCGCCGCGCAGCGATTGGTTCCACACCGAACCCACCGGGCCTATTCGGTCCGCGTCGCCGAGCAGTGTCGTGAAGTAGGTAGCTGCCTGGTTGCCCAGCACCAGGTAGCTGACAGCGACCGTGATCGCGAAGGCAACCGCGGAGAACGCGGCTGCCTTCCATCGTTTGGTCGCGAGGAAGTAGAGGCCGGTGATGGCCGGTGTCAGTTTGATCCCGGCGATGAATCCGATCAGCCCACCTGCCAGCCACCACCTGGAACTACGGATCGCGACGATGGCGCCGAGCACAAGGAAGACGTTGACCTGCCCGTAGTCCAGGGTCGTACGCACCGGTTCGGTCCAGAGCGCCAACGCGGTCCACAGCATCGCAATCCGTGTCCACCGCGACGAGCGGGCGACCTCGTCGCCTATCACGAGCCCGATGCTGAGCTTGATCAGCAGGAACAGCGCGACCATCGTCGCGAGCTGCCAACACACGCCGACGAAGGAGAACGGCAGATAGTGCAGCGGGAAGAACACGAGCGCTGCGAACGGTGGATACGTGAACGGGAGCGGAAAGTCCGGCGTCTCCTCCGAGTACGTGAAGTCGTAGAGATCGTCGCGGAGCAGAGCTGCCGAGCCGTCGACGTAGACATGCAGGTCGACGAGGTTCATTCCATTGGGCGTCGCAAAGGCCCACAGGAACCGCGCGAGTACCGACAAGGCCAGCAGGAACGGGGCATACCGAACCAGGCGGTTCACGTTTTGTCTGCTCCCGTGGTGAGTCGAAAGTGCGGATCGACAGCCGAGCCTATAGGCAACCCAGAATCGGGCTGAACGAGCGGTTCACAGAAACAAAACCGGCATGTACTCAACAGTCACAAATAACATTTGCATCACCAACCACACTATTCACTTCAGTAACAGGCTAATGTGCGTTTGCAGCAATGGGCGACATCGGCTGTACAACGTTGGGTCCGATACATAGAGTGACCCCTCGAGCCAGCAACCGAGTGACGGCCCGCTTTTCGATCAGGATGGGGAATATCAAGTGCTTCGTACCGGGGTAACGCGCAGGACCGTCACCGTTGCAGCTGTGGCATTGGCTGCCGCGCTGACGGCGCCGGCTCTGGCGTCAGCAGAACCAGCACCACCGGCTGCGGAGCTCCCTCCGTTCTTCCTCCCCTCTCCTGATCAGCCGCTCCCCGACTACGCGCAGATCGAAGCACTCGCCTCGTTCGCTCCCGCGATCCTCGGTGCAGCTGCCGGCCCGACGGATGTCGCCGCTGCCCCCCAGGCCGATCTGCTCGGCCAAGCACGCGCACTCCTGGAAAGCTCGGCTTTACCGGACTCGGTGAAGTCCACCCTCGAGAGGGTCATCACCTTCCTCGACGGATCGGGTGGCGGCGGCCCCGAGCTGCCTCCCTCCGATGGTCCGGTCATCGCGCAGTTCCTGTACCCGACTATCGGCAAGGGCTGCATCTCGGACAGCGCGGACTCGGTGGGCACTGCCCTCGCCGTTCCCGGTCCAGCCACACTTCCCCCTCCCGGTCCGCCGGCAGGTCAGGCAGGCTTCGTGTTCACCGCGCTGGGCACCGCGCCCATCGCGCAGACCCAAGAGGCGCCGCTGACTGTCACGTGGCTCAACCTCGACAACCGTCGCACGGGCACACAGGACCTCACAGGCGCGTCCAACATCAATCCTGACGGCCCGGCGACCCTGTCGGCCATCGCCGACACCGGTCCGGGCCGAGTTCTCGCCGTCGTATCGGGCTCGATCACCACGCAGTCGAAGGAAGACCCTGCGGCTCCGTCCCGCACCTGCGGTTTCCTGCCGACGATCGGGACCGTGTACGTCCCTTGACCTATAACCCCTGAGTCACACGGACCTGGCGGCAAGTAAGGTCCGCTTGTGAGCAGACCCCTCGCCTTCGTGGCGATCACCTACGCCTTTGCAGTCGCCATGATGGGCACGACGATGCCCACCCCGGTGTACTCGTTCTATCAGGCAGAGTTCGGCTTCTCGGTGTTCGTGGTGACGGTCATCTTCGCCGCCTATGCGCTCGGCGTGCTGGCGGCTCTTCTGGCCTTCGGCCGCTGGTCGGATTCCCTTGGCAGACGGCCACTTCTACTCGCGGGAGTGGCGCTCGGCATTGCGAGTGCGCTGGTGTTCGTCTTCGCCGGTTCGCTCACTGCACTTCTGATCGGACGAGTCCTGTCCGGGTTGTCGGCAGGCATCTTCGTCGGCACTGCGACGGTCACCCTTATCGAACTCGTTCCGGACAAGTGGCGTTCGAAAGCACCGGCGATAGCAACCGCTGCCAACATCGGCGGACTCGGACTGGGACCGCTCATCGCCGGAGTGCTCGTGCAATACCTGCCCGAGCCGACCCACCTGACGTTCGTCGTGGACATCGGTCTGCTGGTGGTCGCAGGTGTCGCTGTCTACTTCGTGCCGGAGACCGTCACCGTCGCCCGTGGTGCACGGCCACACATGCAGCGACTGTCCATACCTGCGCCCATCCGCGGCACCTTCGTTCGCGCAGCCATCGGCGGCTTCGCCGGTTTCGCGGTGCTCGGCCTGTTCACCGGCGTCTCGCCCGGGTTCATGACACACGTCCTCGGGATCGACAATCACGCAGTCGGTGGCCTCGTCGTATTTCTGACGTTCGCGTCCTCGGCTACGGCTCAGATCGCGTTTCGCGGGCTCAGCGCCGCGTTCGCGATGCGCGCGGGATGCGTAGTGCTGATTGTCGGAGTGAGCGCACTGTGTCTGTCACTACTGCTGACTTCGCTACCGTTGCTCGTCGTGGCCGCCCTTGTCTGCGGCATCGGCCAAGGCGTCACGTTCAGCAAAGGCATGGCAGCGGTGACCGCAGAACTACCGGTTGATCGGCGGGCGGAGGTCACCTCGACGTTCTTCGTCGTGCTCTACATTGCGATTTCGGTACCCGTGATCGGCGCCGGCGCCGCAGCGAGCGCCTGGGGACTCGTCACCGCCGGTGTCGTATTCTCGGCAGCGGTGGCCGCACTCGCGCTTGTTTCTTTGATTCTGTTGATCGCCGAATCCAGAAGCCACGAACAAGCGAACTGACATCACTGAATTACATCGATGTCATTTGCGCAACGTCTTTCGGTGACAATTACGCCAGCGACCACTGCCCGTAATCGGACTTGAGAATTACATTGATGTCGACGCCTATTCCGTCGATTTTTCCTTTGTCTATCTGCACCTGATGCAGATGAGCCTTCGGGTGTCGATATCCCTGGGGAGTCCCCCAATTGTGCTGCCAGTACCACTGGCCTAGACCTGCAATCGATGCCAGTTCGATGGTCGGAGAATTCGCGTAGATCCCGGTGTTCTCCGGTCCGACGACCGATTCCCAGCCGAGGATGTAGGGCGCGATCATGGTTGCGAACTGCACCGCCGTCGGGTTGTCGTCGATGGAGGCATAGATCGGGCGGCCCTCCGGCCCACCTGCGGCCCGGTGCAGCTCCAGGCCACGCTTGGCATGCTTGACGCCTGCGGCGAATCCGCCCTTCCAATCCGAGGTTGCGCCTTTACCGAACTGGTAGTTGGACACCACTTCCAGTCCTGCCTCGGTGAGTGCGTCCGCCTCGTCGCGCTTCATCGGCTTACCCAACATCCATTGCGCGTCGGGCCGTCGGTCGGACACGTATCGGATGGCACCCAGATGCCCCGCCGCCCGGATCGACTCCGGCGAAGGCACACCACCGGAGTAGTCGACGAGAGTTCCCAGTCCGTCCGCGCCTGCAACGCTGGCATTGACTGCGGCCAGGCCAAGGGCAGCCGCCGACCCTACTGCGGCGTATTTGAACAAATCTCGTCGCGATACGTGCACGTGAGTCCCCACATCGATTGCGCATCCGGCGTGTCGCCGACAATTGCGTCGGCAGCCCTGATACTTTTTTCGGTTTCGGTATTGCACCACATTCACTTCAGCACCGCCAGTCACACCTTCCCCAACCATTACCCTGGGGAGCACACCGCGAGAGAAGGAGTAAACACATGGGCGTCACACTGGCCAAGGGCGGCAACGTTTCACTGTCGAAGGAAGCCCCCAACCTCACCTCTGTGTCCATCGGCCTCGGATGGGATGTGCGGAGCACCACCGGCGGTGATTTCGACCTCGATGCCAGTGCCATCGGGCTCGGACCGGACAAGAAGTCGGCCGGCGACCTCTTCTTCGTCTTCTACAACAACCTTCGATCCCCGGACGGGGCCATCGAGCACACCGGCGACAACCGCACGGGCGAAGGCGAGGGCGACGACGAGAGCATCAACGTCGACCTGGTTGCGCTGTCCCCCGAGATCGATTCGATCATCTTTCCCGTCTCCATCCACGACGCCGATGCTCTGGGCCAGAACTTCGGCCAGGTGATCAACGCGTTCATCCGCGTCGTCGACCGATCCGACGGCCGAGAACTCGCCCGTTTCGACCTCACCGAGGATGCGTCGACCGAGACCGCGATGGTATTCGGGGAGCTTTATCGACGCGGGCAGGAATGGAAGTTCCGAGCCATAGGTCAGGGCTATGCATCGGGCCTCGTCGGCATTGTTCGCGACTACGGAATCAGCGCCAGCTGACGTATCGATTGAGTAACCGTGCGGTCCTGGGCTTGAGAAGTCGAAAGAGAATGTGGTCCTATCACCACATTCGTAACCTTGATCTCATGAGTCACAGGAGCCACATATGTCTCGTCGCTACAGCCTCTTCGCTGGAAAGCGCAGTCGTTTCGCAGGAAAGGTAGCCCTGCCTTTCGCCGCACTGTCGTGTGCCGCCTTGCTGGCCGTTCCTGCGACCGCGGCAGCGGATCCGGCCCCGGCGGCACCCGCCGGGGTGGATGCGGTGTCGCAGGCTGCTGCCGAGGCGATCGCGGCTACCCGCACTGACGTCGCAGAAGCCACCGATGCCAATCCACTCGCGGCGCTCGACGCCGTCAACAAGATCCTGACCGACTTCGGCATCACCCCGTTCTTCTACCCGACCGCCGCCATCAACTGCGCCGCAGCTCCCGGCGCACCACTCGGCATCGTCCCCGGCGTCGCAGGTGGCGCGCCCGGACCGTGGCCGAATCTGACCATTCCGGCGCCCATCGCCCTCCCCGCACTGAACGCGGTCGAGAAGGGTGAGACGATGTTCGCCTTCGTGCCTGCAGGGATCGTCGACGACTCGGGTGACAAGACCGGCATGCAGGTGGCCTGGTTCAACGTCAATACATTCCAGGGCGGTTTCGCCGACATGGGCGGAGCAACCGCCACACTGGTCGACTCGGTGCTGGCCAACCTCGACGTACTGCCGCTCGTCAAGGATGCGATTCGCGGACCGTTGACCGAAGCACTGTCCGCGCTGCCCGCAGCCGGCGCCCGCGCAGTTCCGGTCGAGACCGGAACCGGCACCGTCCTCGCCGCTGTATTCGGCACCGTGAACCACAAGGCAGTCGACGGAAGCGACCAGAGCTGCTTCTTCTTCCCGACAGTCGGGTTGGTCAACGTCGGCTGATCGAAGCGTCCACCAGCGTCCGTGCGTCGACTTCGAGATAACCTCTGTCGATGCACGGACGTTTGCATCCGACCGACGCTCAGACCTACTGGATGTCCACGAAGATCCCCAACGATCAATTCCTGCTGTACTGCTTCGATACCGACGCTACGGCTCGATCCGTTCGCGCCGACCTACTCGGCAACGCGCGCAGCATCGAGGAACTGAACGTACGCATTGCGGACGTCCCACTGACGCTCGGCTATCCGCGCCTCGCGCCCGCTCCGATCGACGACGGCCACATCCTCGAGCATGACCGTCCGGGCAGCTGGAATGCCTGCAGGAACCAGGTCGCCGAGCTGTTCTCCCGACAGCTCGATCAACACGAAACAGTCTGGCGCCTACACCTTTTCGATCACGTGACCGGGGCCCCACGATGCCACGGACCTGCTTTGGTTGCAGTACTGCAACTGTCACACGCGCTGGGCGACGGCCGTATCGCATCCGCCGTCGCCCGCCGATTGTTCGGTGATCACCGCGAGAAGGCGACCGACACGGTCGATCGGGGACGGTTCCGATTCCGCGAGTTCATCCGAAGATCCTCTCGCGCACAGGAAATGGAACGCATACTCACCGCCGACACGAACGCCGGAGCGGTACCTCCCCAGGCACCTGGCCGACGCCTGACCCGCGTGAACGTTGCGCCGTCGGGCCTCACCTCGGTGCGGTGCGTCGTGCGGGACCGATCCGAGCTCACCGCGTCGGGAATCAGTGTCACGGTCGGTGCGTCCACCGCGATCTCTCTTGCCCTCTCTCGATATCTCGCCCTGCACGGCGAAGAGGTGCCGGTAGGGCTCGGTGCGGAGATCACCCTCGGCAAAACCGGTCGACGACGAGCACGCAACCATTTTCGCAACGCCGGCGTAGATCTCCTTCCGACGATCGAGGATCTCCCACGCCGCGCTCATGCGATTGCAACAGCACTATCGGATCGACAGGCCCGAGCCGAACACCCGGCGATGGAGGCACAGAGTCTGGCGACAGAAATGGTGCCTGCGATCCTGCTGCACTGGGGTATCCGACAGTTCGACGTCACCGCAGTTCCGGATTTGGTCACCGGAAACACCGTCGTGTCGAGCGTGGCACGCGGTGACGACGACCTTCACCTCGGTGGCGGTCGGGTTCGATTCACCGCCGGATTCCCGGCGCTCTCCCCGGTCATGGGGCTCACCCACGGAGTCCACGGAATCGGCGAGGCCGTGACACTGAGCGTGACGTCCTCGGAATCCGCGATGGAAGATCCCGATGTGTACCAGACGCTGTTGAGCGACGCAGTCGACGACGTCGCGTACGCTTTTGCACGCCTGTGATGATTGCCAGAGTCTTCTCAGTATCGACCGGGCACTCGTCTCAGGATGATCGTCCACAGTGTGTATATGAGGCACATGACGGTTCTGGCGGTCGGCGGCACAGGTGAGTCCTACCCGGACGACCCTCGGACCGAAGTGACCGGTCTGCTGCGCCATGTGACCGATGCGCTCGATCCTCGGTTCACTACTCGATGGGTCGGTTATCCGGCGTCGTACGGTCCGGTCGCGGCAGGGGGCCTCAGCTATCGGCAGAGCACACAGGTAGGGGTCCGGCGGTTGATCAGCGCTCTCCGCGACACCGAAGGACCGATCGCCCTGATCGGATACTCGCAGGGAAGCTCGGTCGTCCGCGAGGTGCTCGGACTGATGGCTTCGGGTGAACTGACTGTGCCTTCGGTGATGGCGGCCGGCCTGATCTCCGATCCGCAGCAACCCGAGGGCGTCATAACCGGCTGCCAGGGCCGAGGCGTCGCGGGCGTCGGACCGGCGTGGCCCGCTGCCGTCGAGGTGATGTGGATCGGGCACCCGCACGACATGATCTGCAACGCCAGCGACGACAGCCTCATTCGTGACATCGCCGACCTCACCCGGTGGATGTCGTTCCGAACCACGAAATTGTGGCGACACGACCTTTGGGAACTCGCTCGCACCAACAGCTTTCAGAACGCCGCGAAAACTCGCCTGTCGCCGCGGCAGTGGGTTCGTGATGGGCGACGCCTGCGCGTCGCGGCGAGGGAGCTGGCCGGGTATCTGCCGAGCTCGCTGACATGGCGGAGCTACCGTGTGTCCAATCCGGCCGGGGACCGGCATGTCGCCTACGCGAGCGAGCCGCTCGACAAGAGTGGACTGACTGGCTGTCAGATCCTGGCCCAGTGGCTACAGGTGAATGCCACGTTCGGAAGTTACGAACTTGCGGCCTGATCAGGCCTTCTCTGCCTCGACCTTCAATTGGGCAAGGCCTTTCTCGAAGTCTTTGCCGACCACTTTGTCCATCGGAAAGACCTTGCCGACGAGTCGGAAGAACAGATTGCTCGTCCCGGTCATCGCCCAGGTGACCTCGGAACCGTTCGGGCCCGGATCGATGGTGAAGGTGGTGACGTTCTGAGCTTTGAACGGTTTGGTGAACACCAGGTCCAGAACGACGATCTGGCCGGGCTTCGAATCGGTGATGACCATACTGCCCGCACCGGCCTTCCGATTGCCGGACCAGGCGTACGACGCACCGACGCCCGAATCCGGACCGGAGTAGGTGCGCTTCAGATCAGGATCGGCATCTTCCCACGGCGACCAGCTCCGCCACTTCTGGAAGTTGTCCAGCAACGAGTGAATCTTCTCCGGCGATGCCTGGATCACCGTCGAGCGTTCGACCAGGAAGCTGCTGTCCGATGCCATGAGCGAATAGTAGTCAGTCGCGCTGACACAGGCAGAACAAGTGGCCGACCGGATCTCGGAACACCGAGAAACCCGGATGATTCTCGTTGCCTTCGATCTTTCGCGCGCCGATCCCGAGAACGTACTGCTCGGTCACTTCCATGTCGTCGACGACGAAATCGAGGTGGATCTTGACGCCATGCGCGGGCCACTCGATCGGAACGAAATCGGTGGACTTCTGGAACGCAAGGCGCAGCTGACCCGGGCCCTGCAGCACTGACCAGTCACCGTCCGAACGGGCGATCTCCCAACCGAGCACTTGCCGGTAGAAGTCCATCAGCGCCGCCGGATCTGGGCAGTCGAGAACGGTGTAGTCCATGTCGATCTTCGGGGCTGTCATGGTTCTCGACCCTAGCTGTCAGCTCTGTCCGGCACAGCCCTGTTCGGCACAGACAAATGGCACGATGCTCAGCCTGAGGCGTTGCATCGTGCCATTCGTCCGGAAGTCGTAGAAGCGGTTGTACTACTGGCCGAACGCTGGTGCGAAGGTGGTGAACCATGCGTCGTGCAGGTGCGCTTCCCAGAAGTTCCACCAATGCGTTCCGGTTCCGGTGATGCGAACCTGCGGGTTGATGCCCGCTGCACGCAGGGCCGTCACGTAGGTGCTGCTGCTAAGACCGGACGCGGTTTCCAGCGGAACCATCTGAGCGAACTTGACGGGGTCGAAGCTGGCGCTGACCGGGTTGACGCTCGGGTCGGTCAGTGGTGAGCCTGTTCCTGCGGAGACGAAGACCGAGGTGTTGCGGAGCGCGCCGACATTCAACAGCGGATCGTTGGCGAGCCAGGAAGCCGACGGCCACGCACCCCACATGTTGCTGGCGTTTCCGCCCATTTCGCCGACCGAGACCTGGATGCCCTGCGCATATCCCGGGCTGCTGGCCGTCGGGTAGCCGCTGAACGATGCGACTGCCTTGTAGAAGTCAGGGTGATGGGCTGCAAGATTCAGCGCCGAGGTACCGCTCATCGAGAGACCTGCAATGGCGTTGTTCACGCCGTCGCTGCCGAACTGGTCGGCCATGACCGGGGGCAGCTCCTGCGTGAGGAAGGTTTCCCACTTCACGACGCCGAGCTTGGGGTCGGGACGCTCCCAGTCGGTGTAGAACGTTCCGCCGCCGCCGTAGGGGATGACCACGTTGACGTGCTTGTCGGCGAAGAACTGCTCGACGTCGGTCTCGATGAGCCAGCCGTTGTTGTCATCAGGCGCACGCAAACCATCGAGCAGGTAGATGGTGGGCGCGGGGCCTCCACCGGCGGCCTTCAAGACCTTGACCGGGATGTCCTTGTTCATCGCATCCGAGTGGACATACACCAGAGCCGAGTCCGCCTGCGCGACGCCAGTGCCCACGAATATGGCTCCGAACGCTGCGATCAGCATGGCTACGAGTCCCAGCGTCAAGCTGCGGGCACGAGAAAACATCAAACAATCCCTATCGTCGAATCGAACCGACCTTCGGGAGGCAGGGTAACAGGGAAATAACGTCGATGCTCGATCGTGACTTTCACACGATCCACAGAGCGGCGTACGGCGGGACCCACACGACGCCGTCGCGCTGAGTCAGGTCGTGTCCGGTGAGCACCTCGGTGGGATCGGTCAGGCCGAGCTCGTACAGCTGCGTGTGTGGGAACGGGCGATCGTGTCCGGTGACGTTGAAGACGCCGACGAACGTTCCGCTCGGGTGGCGGCGTTGCAGCACCAGCAGTCCGTCGTCGGAATCGGCGAGGACCGCTACCGTCGCCTCCGAATGCAGCATCGCGAGCCCCTTCCGCACGCGGGCGATGTGCGCAATGCCGTCGAATACCCGTTGCGCGTCGCTCCCCTGCTCGAACCGTCGCGCGCGGTCTTCGTCGGTGACGCGGGGACGATGAACCCAGCGGTTGTCGTTCTCGTGGCCTGGTTCGCTCGCCCAGTCGGGATCTCCCGGCGAGCCGATCTCGTCGCCGCTCCACACGACGGGAATTCCGCCCCATGCCGCGACGATCGCGTGCGCGAGGAAGAGTCGCGCGAACCCACCGTCGGGGTCCATTCTCGACGGCCCGAGACCGCTCAGGGCGGCCGCGGTGCCGCTGATCCGCCGGTCCCCCGTTTCCGGGTTGTGTTGAAAAACAAGACCTTCCGACCACGAACCGTCGAATTCTCCGGCGTACCAGTCCGCCAAGAAATGTCGGTGACCCACACCGGTGATGCCGCGCGCTGCGGCGTCGCCGTCGTCGATCGCCCACCCGATGTCGTCGTGACAACGCACGTAGGTCACCCACGTCCCACTGGGCGGCGTGGGAGGCAGAGCCGCCAGCGCGTGACGCGCCAGATCTGTGCTGCCGGACGCCAGCATCGACCAGATCTGCACCATCAAACAGTTGTGATAGGCGATGTCGGACACCCGCCCGGTGTGCCGGCCGATCCCCAAGTACGGCATCAGATCTCGCGGACCGACTATTGCCTCGGCCTTGAACAGTGTGGCCGGCGCAGCCAGACGGCACGTGGTGCGCAACGCCTGCGTGATCGCGTGCACCTCGGGCTGGTTCTGACAGTTCGTTCCGAGCCTCTTCCACAGGAACGCGATAGCGTCCAGCCGCAGCACCTCGATTCCCAGATTCGCCAGATCCATGACGATGCCTGCGAATTCGAGGAGCACATCGGGGTTCGACCAGTCCAGGTCCCACTGCCATTCGTTGAACGTGGTCCATACCCATTCGTCCAACTCGGGATCCAAGGAGAAGCTGCCGGGCGCGAAGTCCGGAAACACCTCGGGGAGGGTCCGCTCGAACGAATCGGGAGTCTCACGATCGGGATAGATATGGAAGTAGTCCCGGTACCTTCGATCTCCACCGCGAGCTTTGACCGCCCATTCATGTTCGCGTGCAACGTGATTGAGAACAAGATCGACAACGGGACTGATACCACGTTCCCGCAGGGAAGTTGCCAGGTCGCGCAGGTCCTCGGTGGTGCCCAAGTCCGGCCGCACGACCCCGAAGTCCATCACCGCATAACCACCGTCGTTGTCCCCCGGCCGCGGTTTCAGCAGAGGCATCAGGTGGAGGTAGGTGACGCCCAGGTCGGTGAGGTGATCGAGCCGCTCCCCGAGCCCCTTCAGCGTCGTTCCGTAGCGATCGACGTAGCAGGCATATCCGAACATATCCGGTCGCTGGAACCAGTCGGGTGCCAGCAGTCGACGTTGGTCCAGGAGGTGAAGTTCGTCCGACCGGTCGGCGAAACCACGAGCGGCCACCTCGACGAGTCGGGCCGCGACGTCGTCGGGATTGTCGTAGAGCGCAGTAACGGCGTCATGCAGGTCGGGCCACCACTGCTCGAGTCTCAGTTGAAAGCTCTGGCGCCGGTGGGTGGGTAGTGTCGCGAGGGTCTCGAGTGCTGCCTCGGAAAGCGCCATACATTCATGATGGCATGTTCCGCGGGGCCCAGTGGCTCCGCCACAGTGGCGTGGTTAAGCGTGTTGGGGTGCACTTAACCGTGCCACTGGGCCGGAGGGCCGCTTACTGATCGGTCTGGTCACCTGCTTGGCGATGCACGACGGAATTCCCGCGGCTTCATCCGCCGACAGCTTCTTGTAGGTGCTCGGCGGCATTCCGACCAGTTCGGTGAAGCGGGTGCTGAACGTGCCGAGCGAGGAACATCCGACCTCGAAGCACACGTCGGTGACGCTGAGATCGCCGCGCCGCAGAAGTGCCATCGCCCGCTCGATCCGCCTCGTCATCAGGTAGGAATAAGGCGACTCGCCGTAGGCCAGTTTGAACTGTCGGCTGAGGTAGCCCGCAGAGACGTTCACGCCACGGGCGAGAGCCTCGACGTCGAGAGGCTGCGCGTACTCGCGATCCATCCGGTCACGCACGCGTCGCAAGCGCACGAGATCCTTGCGCCGCTCTGCGGAGATGGATTCGGGAATCACAGGGCTGATCGTTCCACGGACTCGCGTCACCCGCCAGAAGTTTGCCGTCACAATGAGTGCGTGAAGATCACCGACGCCCAACGCCGAGCCCGACTCGTGACACGTCAGTTCGCAGACGCCGCATCGCCGGAGGACGTCGTGTCGTCCGTGTTGGCGCTACACGCAACCGATCCGGCGACGGTGTACCTCTCGGTTCTGGCGCGGGCACGGTCTTCGACCGTCGAGGACGTACGTGACGCGATGTACGACCGCCGCTCGCTCGTGCGACTCATGGCGATGCGTCGCACGTTGTTCGTCCTTGCGCACGACGATGTACCGGTCGTGCACGCTGCGGCCAGTCTCGGAGTCGCGAGAACGATGCGCGCACGGTTGAAGAAGCAGGTGTCGACGCTTCCGACCGAGCCGGTGGTCGAGAACGTCGAAAAGTGGCTCGCGGCAGTGGAAAAGGAGACGGACGCACAGTTGAGGTCCGTCGGGACTGCCACCGGTGCAGAACTTTCCGCGGCGGTTCCTCTACTCAAGACGGCGTTCCTCCCGACGACCGACAAGTCGTACGACGTCAAGCGGTACGTCACGTCTGAGGTGCTGGTGATGATGGCAGCGGAGGGGAAACTGGTGCGCGTCGAACCGCGCGGAGCCTGGACTTCCCGACGCCACGCGTGGGCGCCGATCGAGGATTGGTGGCCGGACGGAATTCCGATGATGGACGAGGCCGAGGCACGCAGGGAGCTCGTACGCCGCTGGCTCGACGTGTTCGGACCAGCGACCGTCGACGACGTCCAGTGGTGGACCGGGTGGAACAAGACGCAGACTCGCACGGCGATTGCGGGGCTCGATACCGTCGACGTGGAATTGGCAGAAGGCGACGGAATCATGTTGTCCGACGCTGATATTTCGGGAGACGCATCCGGTGTCATGCTGTTGCCTGCGTTGGATCCGACACCGATGGGATGGAAGCACCGCAACTGGTACCTCGGCGAGCACAAGACGCCGCTGTTCGACACCTACGGCAACATCGGCCCGACGATCTGGGCGGACGGCCGCATCGTCGGCGGCTGGGCCGTCAGTCCCGCCGGTGAGGTGGCGACGGAGTTGTTCGAGGACATCGGGGCTCAGGCTGCGGATGTTGTCGCCGAAGCGGGCCGAATCACCGATCTGCTCGACGGCGCCGCGGTTGTCCCGAGCTTCCCGACGCCGCTCGAAAAGCGGTTGAGGGGGAAGAAGTAGCGCGCTGGACAGTCACCTCTGTCAGAACAGGTTTCGCCGGAAGAGCCGAAACACGATTGCGATGACTAGCGCGTAAAGCAGTGCGGCCAGTGCGGCGGTGGCCACGAAGCCGCTCGAGTCGGTCGCGTCGAATGCGGCGAAAACCCAGTAGGTCGGAAGTACGGCCGGCACTCTATTCCATCCCTCGAAACTCCCCAACGCTCCCGTCGCTCCCATGGCAGCCAGAACGAAGAGCGCCTTGAAGGTGGTAAGACATTCGATCTTGTTCCTGGCGATCGATACCGCGGCGAGCAGAGCCGCCACGCCCCCTGCAGCACAGAGCATCGAGAGCATCAGTGCCCGTATGAGACCGTAGGATCCCACGCCCGCACCGAGCACGAGTAGAAGCGAATACAGCAGGCCGAGCACCGTTGCCATCGCGACCCTGCTCCACAAGAATCGGGCCGCAGACAGCGGTAGAACCTTGAATGCCGACACAAGCCCTTGATCACGCTCGTCGATCATGATCGACGCCATCACGAACGCAGGAAACATCCCCGCAATGACACAGAAGAGCGCCAGCAGAACGGTGGTGTACGCACTCAGCTCGGGCCACTGCCGCTGCAGCACTGGGATGCCGAATCTGAGTATCACGAGAAAAATCAGCGGCACAAGAAGCAGACCTGCTGCCGTCCGGTCCCTGATGATGGTTCTGAAGTCGTTCGACCAGATGATCTTCGTGGCGTTCATGCCGCTTTCACCGATCCCCGCACGTACGCCCTGAAAGAACGCACTGCCCAGAAGTAAGCTGCCGCAGTCGAGATCGCCAGCAGCCCGATGGAATAGAAGGCCTCCCATGCCGGCCGCGTCTCCAGCGACCGCTCGATCAGCAGCAACGACGCCTGCGTGGGAAGGGGGTAGTACAACGCAGATCCGCCAAGTCCGAGAAAGCCGAGCAACGGCAGGTACAGGGGCACCAGAAAGACCGGCACAACCACGAGATATTCGTTCAATGTGCGTACTCGAACGACGGCCGCGATTCCTATGAACACGAAGAGCATCGATGTCAGAACGACCGCCGCGATCAGCGGCGCCGGTCGAAAGTCCCTGCCGTGCCCGATCACCGTCATGGTCAGCGCACACAACACCGAAATCGCCGTTAAAGAAACAGCTTTGGCCCACACGTACAAGGCCGGCGTCAAGGGCGTCACCACGACGGCATTCAGTGTGCCGGCGCCACGCTCGAACAACACAAGGGCACCTACGAACAGGAATCCGATCATCGTAGGGTCGGACAGGACCAGCACCACGGTCACGTCGACGCGCCAGCCCTCCGGAATCAGTCGAAGTCCAATGCCGTACGCGACGGTGACAAGCACAGCGACCGTGACGATCTGATGCCGAAGCTGCAGGCGCAGATCCCAACCGACCGCGTTGACCAGGGTCCGTACAGCGTCTCCTCGGCTCCGCGCGACCGTCTGCGTCATGTCAGTTTCCGCCCTGTTGCCGCAACGAACACGTCCTCGAGGGACTCCTCACGAGAGTGCACCGACATCAGTTCGCGTGTGCGCAGGAGGTCGAGAAAGGCGCCGTCTGTGCCGAGCCCGTTCAGAGGGAATTCCTTCGAAGCGAGACTGTCCCCCTCGCGGAACTCGACTACCACGGTGCGCGCCGAATCCTGCGTCCGCAATTGCCTGGGCGAGCCGGCCCGCCGAATCGTTCCGTCCACGAAAAATGCCACCTGATCACACAGTTCGTCGGCGTCGTGCATGTTGTGCGTCGTGAGAAACACGGCCTTCCCGCGCTCCCTCTGCTCCAAAATGATGTCCTTGAGCAGCCTGGCGTTGACGGGATCCAAGCCGCTGGTGGGCTAGTCGAGGAAGAGGACCTGCGGGTCGTGGAGCAAAGCGCGAATGAAGCACAGACGCATCTTCATACCCTTCGAGTAGTCCTCGACCCGTCTGTCGGCGTCCGCGTCGAGTCCAACCCGCGCCAGCAACTCGACAGGATCGACTGAGGAACGGTAGAAGGACGCGAAGAACCTCAGGTTCTCGCGCGCGGTCAGTTTCATGAAGAGATTGGGCAGTTCGAACCCGACTCCGATGTGTTCGTAGTACTCCGCCCCACAGCCCGCAACGTCTTGGCCGTTGACCCGAACCTCACCATCGAAGGAGTCGAGCTGACCCGTCAAGATCTTCTGTACCGTGCTTTTGCCGGCCCCGCTCGGCCCCAAGAATCCGAAAACCTCTCCAGGACGCACGCGAAACGAAATGTCGCGCACAGTGGGCCGCGAACTACCCCGGTAGGTGTACGAAAGCCCTTCGACATCGATCAATTCCGATCCCCTCATGTCATCGAGCCAGAGTTTGCTCCGAATCGACGACAATCACACACCTGCCCGGTCGACCCGCGCAAGGGCATTCGTCCGGACACTTCACCTTCACCTCGCCGAACTCAGCTACACGCACTTCACGGTCTCGATGGATACCGTCCGCAGAATTGCTGCGGTCACCGCGGTGAACATCGATGGCTCGAAGCTTCGCAACGTCAAGCGAAGCGACAATTGGCAACTCGACAACCGACTGCTGCGGAACCAGCAGGCAGGGCCGGAACTGTACGCGAAGAACGACATCGACCGAGACCACATCGTTCGGCGGATCGATCGGATCGTGAACCAGAACGTTTTCGCCCAGGAAATCCCACCGCTCGGCGCGTATCGGACCTACCAGGTCCCGGTCGAAGACATCGCGGAGGTCACCGGGTTGACCATGCCCGATCTCGTCGACGCAGACCGCCTGACCGCCGTTCCGACAGCTCGGCCGATTGAGTGGACCGAGCTGCACGTCGGTTCGGACCTCGTGTTCTGAGGTCGGGGTTTGGGATTCAGCGCGGCACCGTTGGCCGCGCACCATCGCGATTTACCCCCGCGTTGTGCGCTGAAAGGTCGGTACGACGCACAACTGGGGCGTAAATCCGTCCCGGAACGTTCCTAGACGTTGAACCTGAACTCCACGACGTCCCCGTCGACCATGACGTAGTCCTTGCCCTCGATACGGACCTTGCCTGCGGCCTTGGCCGAAGCCATGGATCCGGCCTCGACGAGGTCGTCGAAGCTGACGATTTCGGCCTTGATGAAGCCGCGCTCGAAGTCGGTGTGAATAACACCCGCGGCCTGAGGAGCGGTGTCGCCCTTGTGGATCGTCCAAGCACGCGCTTCCTTCGGACCTGCGGTGAGGTAGGTCTGGAGGCCGAGGGTGTGGAAGCCGGCACGGGCCAAGGCGTCGAGACCCGGCTCTGTCTGCCCGACGCTCTCGAGCAGCTCGGCTGCCGATTCGGCGTCGAGTTCGAGGAGTTCGGACTCGATCTTCGCGTCGAGGAACACTGCGTCCGCCGGTGCGACGGACCGGGCGAGCTCGCCGACCTTCACGTCGTCGGTCAAGACACCCTCGTCGGCGTTGAAGACGTAGAGGAACGGCTTGGTGGTGAGGAGCTGGAACTCCTTGAGCAATTCGAAGTCGAGCTTGTTCTTCTGCGAGAACAACGTCTTGCCCTCGTTGAGCACGGCCTGAGCGGCGAGTGCAGCGTCGAGCGCGGGCTTGCGGTCCTTCTTGATCCGCGCTTCCTTCTCGACGCGTGGGATTGCCTTCTCCAACGTCTGCAGATCCGCGATCGCCAGCTCTGTCTCGATGACCTCGATATCGGCAGACGGGTCGACACGACCGTCGACGTGCACGACGTCGTCGTCGGCGAACACCCGCACCACCTGGCAGATGGCGTCGGCTTCACGGATGTTTGCGAGGAACTTGTTGCCCAGGCCTGCACCTTCGGACGCGCCCTTGACGATGCCGGCGATGTCGACGAACGACACCAGCGCGGGCACGAGCTTCTCCGATCCGAACACCTCGGCGAGCTTGCCGAGCCTGGGATCGGGAAGCGGAACGACACCGACGTTGGGCTCGATGGTGGCGAACGGGTAGTTCGCAGCCAGCACATCGTTCTTGGTCAGTGCGTTGAAGAGGGTGGACTTGCCGACGTTGGGCAGTCCGACGATTCCGAGGGTGAGGCTCACGGTCTATGGAGTCTACTTTGACGGCGCTACCAGCTCGGACAGCGCCCGTCCGGCCGCAATGCACGAGGTGCCGAGTGGAGCCAGAACGACGTGGTCCGCTCCGGCATTCTGGTGCTCCTCGACGCGTCTCGCAATGTCCTCGACGCTCCCCCACGCGACGAGGGCGTCGACGAGTCGATCACTGAGATTGTCGACGTCGTCACTGGTGAAGCCCATGCGCAGGAAGTTCTGCCGGTACCCCGGGACGGTGGCCAAGAAGGACAGCGCTTCGCGAGCAGGCGCAGGATCCGAGCCGAGTACGACGAACTGATCTATCACCAGCGTCGCATCACCGAGTACGGCCCTGGCGTTGGCGGTGTATTCAGGCGTGACGAGCAGTGCGACGGCCCCGGCAGCCTTCGTGCGAGCCATGTCGAGCTTCTTCGGACCGAGGGCTGCCAGAAGTATCCGGTCGGCTGGAACGTCGAGTTCGTCCAGATATGCGCTCAAACCAGCGAGCGGTTTGGCTGTCTGCGGGCCACCGAGGCCGAGCACGAACCTGCCCGAGGAGTGCAGTTGCTGGTACAACTCCCCTGTCTCGGCAGGACCGTACACATCGACCGGCACGATCCCGGGCACGATGTTCGCCGACTCTGTCGCGTGGACGAGGTCGGCGAGGCGTCCGAGCCGATCGATCTGACCGCCCGCGAGCCACAGCGACGAGTATCCGAGCGATTCCAGCTCGCAGGCGTCGTCCAAGTACGAGTGGCCGACGTCGATGGAGATGCCGATTCTGCCGAGTCCGAGTGTGTCCATGAGGTCGACGCTAAAACCTCGAGCGGCGTTCAGGTCAAGGCTCTACACCGCACTCCAGGTGCTCGTGTTGATCAGGATCGCGAAGAACACCACGTAGAAGGCGATGAGCACCACGAAGAACGCCACCCACACCCACAGCGCGATCTGACCGAGCTTCTTGGCCCGGTCCGACGCGTACTGCGCACCCTGAAAATCGCCCATGGCCCATCGCGGGTAGACGTTCGAGGAGTGGGTGAAGGCCGAGAACGCGAGCGGCCAGAAGAACAGCACCGCCGCCACTGCCCAACCCACATTGGACGGAGGCGGCGGTGGCGGCGCATACTGCTGATACTGCTGATTCGGGTCCGTCATGGACGCAGCGTAATACCCACTTACGCGGTTGTCCTCAGCGTCGAGGTGGCATCGGCCAAGGCGGTCACGGCGTCCCAATCCTCGTTCGCCACTACGGCGGCCGGAGTGAGCCACGAACCACCGACGCATCCGACGTTCGGCAACGCCAGGTACGCCGACGCGTTGGAGGTCGAGATTCCACCCGTCGGGCAGAAGCGTGCAGCCGGGATCGGTGAGTGGATCGACTTCAGGAAGTTGGCGCCACCGGATGCCTCGGCTGGAAAGAACTTGAGCTCGGTGTAGCCGGCTTCGAGGAGGGCGAGCACTTCGGACACCGTTGCGGCACCCGGGAGATGCGGCAAGCCGGTATCTCTCATGGCCTTCGTCAACGCCGGGGTACAGCCCGGCGACACCAGGAACTGAGCGCCCGCGTCGGCAGCCTGCTTCGCCTGACCGGGGGTGACGATCGTGCCTGCGCCGACAAGGATCTCGGGAACTTCGGCAGCGATGCGCTCGATGGCGTCGAGCGCCACGGGAGTCCGCAGGGTCAGCTCGATGACGGGCACTCCACCCTTGACCAGTGCGCGGGCGATCGGTACAGCGTGATCGAGATCATCGATGACGACGACGGGGATGACGGGAACGCGGTCGAGCAGAGATGCAGTCAAGTTCTTACCTTTTCTATGGTCAGTGGGGTCAGCGCATCACGAACATCGCACCCTCGTCGGCCGGAC
Source organism: Rhodococcus sovatensis (assembly GCF_037327425.1). Taxonomy (NCBI): domain Bacteria; kingdom Bacillati; phylum Actinomycetota; class Actinomycetes; order Mycobacteriales; family Nocardiaceae; genus Rhodococcus; species Rhodococcus sovatensis. Next base: position 3,503,907 of record NZ_CP147846.1, read on the forward strand.
CGACGAGCGCACGCATCCCGGAGAACAAATCACGACCGGTGCTGGACCACTCGTCCTTGTCCAGGACTTGCCCGGTGACAGGGCGGGCCTCGAACTCGGCGAGCGGAACGTCGATCGACAGTGTGCCGTCGAGAGAGTCCAGGGTGATGATGTCACCGTCGAGAATTTTCGCGATCGGTCCCCCACTCGCAGCCTCTGGCGTGAGATGAATTGCCGCAGGTACTTTTCCGGAGGCACCGGACATCCGGCCGTCCGTGATCAGCGCGACGGAACGTCCCTTGTCCTGCAAAATTCCGAGAGCCGGGGTGAGCTTGTGCAGCTCGGGCATACCGTTGGCCTGCGGGCCCTGGTAGCGCAGTACTGCGACGAAATCGCCGTCGAGCAGTCCGGCGTCGAACGCCTCGAGGAAGTCAGCTTGGTCGTCGAACACTCGCGCTGGTCCGGTGACCACCCGATGTTCGGGAGCCAATGCGGAAGTCTTGATAACGCATTTTCCGATCGGACCGGTCAGCATCTTCAGTCCGCCGTCGGCACTGAACGGCTCGTTTGCTCCACGTAACACGCTGTTGTCGTGGCTGATTCGAGTGCCGTCCTGCCACATCACGCCGTCGCCGTCCAACTTGGGTTCCTGCGTGTATCTCTGAAGACCCGGTCCGGCAACGGTTTTGACGTCCTCGTGCAGGAGTCCCGCGTCCAGAAGTGATCCGATGACGAAACCGAGGCCACCCGCTGCGTGGAAGTGGTTGACGTCGGCCTTGCCGTTCGGATAGATCCTGGCCATCAACGGCACGACAGCGGACAGATCGGATAGATCCTGCCAGGTCAACGTGATGCCCGCGGCCCTGGCAATGGCGACGAGGTGCATCGTGTGATTGGTCGAGCCTCCGGTTGCCAGAAGCGCGACGCAGCCGTTGACGATCGACTTTACGTCGACGACTTCCCCTACCGGCGTGTAGTTCTCACCCAACGAGGTCAGGCCGGTCACGACGTGTGCGGCCTCGCGAGTCAGGGCGTCGCGCATCGCAGTTCCCGGGTTGACGAACGACGATCCCGGCAGGTGTAGGCCCATGACCTCCATGAGCAACTGATTGGAATTCGCCGTTCCGAAGAACGTGCACGTACCGCTGCCGTGGTACGACGCGGCCTCGGCATCCAGTAGGACCTCACGGCCCACTTTGCCCTCGGCATACAGTTGGCGGGCTTTCGCCTTCTCGCCGTTGGGCAGTCCGGACGTCATCGGCCCCGCGGGCACGAACACCGCAGGCAAATGACCGAAACTCAATGCGCCGATGAGCATTCCGGGGACGATCTTGTCGCAGACCCCGAGCATGAGGGTGGCGTCGAACATGTCGTGGGACAACGCAATTGCGGTCGACATCGCGATGATGTCGCGGCTGAACAGCGAAAGTTGCATGCCATCGCGGCCCTGCGTGATGCCGTCGCACATGGCCGGGACGCCACCGGCGAACTGCGCGATGCCGCCGGCGTCGATGACCGACTTCTTCAGCACGGCCGGATACGTCTCGAACGGCTTGTGCGCCGACAGCATGTCGTTGTAGGCGGAGACGATCGCGATATTGGGCTTGACCATTCCGCGGAGCGCTTTTTTGTCGGCTGTGCCTGAGGCAGCGAAGCCGTGGGCGATATTGGCGCAGGCGAGACGGCCACGGGCTGGCCCTTTGTCTCCTGCGGCTGCGATTCGATCGAGGTAGGCGGATCGTTCGGACTGGCTGCGGTCCGCGATGCGGTCGGTGACCTGACGCAGAACCGGGTGAAGTGTGTCCATGAGTATCTCCGATGTTCGGTCTCTCATCACCCACCCTAGAGCCACTTACGTGGTTCGACAACTCAACTTAGGTTTTTTGAAGTTATAAGTGAGGATCCTTAGGCTGTTGCCGCAAAAGTTGCTTGTTGGTTGAATGGCGTATATGACCACGCCACGCCCGAGCGCGCCGCCTGCAACAGCAGGCGAAATCTTCGCGCTCGTTCGCGACGGCGAGGCAGATACGCGCGCTGAACTCGGCAAGGTCACCGGCCTCTCACGCTCGGCGGTGGCCTCCCGCGTCGCCGCGCTCGCCAGCCTCGGGTTGATCATCGAAACCGAGGACACACATTCGACAGGCGGACGACCGCCGGCGCGACTGTCTTTCGACGTGGACGCAGGTGTCGTACTCGCCGCCGCGATCGGCCGCAGTCGCTCACAGTTGGGCGTTTTCACCCTCGGCGGTGAATTCCTCGCGAGCGACACCGTCGACCAGGAGATCGGCGTCGGCCCGAACGAGTTGATGCCTCAGATCACCAAGCGCCTCCAAGCATTGCTCGACGAGTCCGGCCGTGCCGGACACCGCGTCCTCGGGGTCGGTCTGTCCATCCCCGGCACCGCCGACACCGAGCGAGGCTGCAGCCTGGACTCACCGATCATGCACGGCTGGGACGGCGTGCCGCTCGCTCCGTTTTTCGCAGAGACCACGTCGGCGCCGGTCTTTCTCGACAACGACGCCAATGCGATGGTCCTCGCGGAACGTCGAGACAACCGTGATCGATTCCAGGACGCGTTACTGGTCAAGGCCTCGACGGGCCTCGGTGCCGGAATTGTAGCGGGCGGTGCCCTGCAACGTGGATCACTCGGAGCAGCAGGAGAATTCGGACACACCAAGACTGCAGCCGCAGCAGGCGTCGCCTGCAGGTGCGGTGACAGCGGTTGCCTGGAGGCAATCGCCGGCGGCTGGGCTTTGGTACGAACACTCCGCGAGCAAGGGCGAGACGTCGGCCACATCCGGGGCGTCGTCGACCTCGCGGTGAGCGGCGATCCCGAAGCACGTCGATTGATCCGCGACAGCGGACGCCACATCGGTGAAACACTGGCCGGGGCCGTGAACCTGCTCAACCCCGAGGTACTCATCGTCGGCGGCGACATGGCCAAGGCCTACGACATCTTCGTCGCCGGGTTACGTGAGACCGTCTACGGAAACGCGACCGCCCTCGCCACCAAAGCACTGACCATCCAAGCCACGACGCACGGCGACTTCTCAGGGGTCATCGGCAGCGCAGCAATGGTATTGGACCAGGTACTGAGCGCGCGGGCCGTCGACGACGCCTTGGGCAGCTGACCCACTTTTCCGCTCGGCGCAGTTTCGGAACCTTTGATCGCACGTAGGGCGAGAATGGCGTCGGGTGTCACCCCGACGGTTTACAGTGATCGCTGTCACATCACCGATGCTGAAAGCGGTCCCCATGGCATTGAAAGCGGCAGACGATCCGAACATCGAGTTGTTGAAGACCGATGCGGATCTGCCCCCGGTCGGAGTAGTCGACAAGAGTCCGATGACTCCGGCCAAACGAATACTGTTCGTCCTCATCGGCCTCCTCGGCGGTGTCGCGTGGACCATCGTCGCGATCGTGCGCGGCGAGAATCCCAACTCCGTCTGGTTCGTGATCGCCGCTGTCTGTACCTATATTTTCGCGTTTCGCTTCTACGCCCGATTGATCGAGAACAAGATCGTCCATCCACGAGACGATCGGGCCACACCCGCGGAAATCCTCGAAAACGGCAAGGACTACATGCCGACGGACCGTCGCGTGTTGTTCGGTCACCACTTCGCCGCCATCGCGGGCGCGGGCCCCCTTGTCGGCCCCGTGCTGGCAGCTCAGATGGGTTACCTGCCAGGAACGATGTGGATCATCATCGGCGTCGTGTTCGCAGGCGCCGTCCAGGACTTCCTGGTGCTGTGGATCTCGACGCGTCGACGCGGCCGCAGCCTCGGCCAGATGGCCCGCGACGAACTGGGTGTCGTCGGCGGCGTCGCCGCACTCGTCGGCGTATTCGTCATCATGATCATCCTGATCGCCGTGCTCGCACTCGTCGTGGTCAACGCCCTGGCCGAAAGCCCGTGGGGCGTCTTCTCCATCGCGCTCACCATCCCCATCGCACTGTTCATGGGTGTCTACCTGCGCTACCTCCGTCCTGGCAAGGTATCCGAGGTCTCGCTCATCGGCGTTGCGTTGCTTCTCCTGGCCATCGTCTCGGGCGGCTGGGTGGCCGAGACCGAGTGGGGCACCGACTGGTTCACCCTCTCGAAAGTCACCGTGGCGTGGTGCCTCATCGCATACGGCCTCGCCGCATCGATCCTTCCAGTCTGGCTGCTGCTGGCACCGCGCGACTACCTGTCGACGTTCATGAAGATCGGCACCATCGCGCTGCTGGCTGTCGGGATCCTCATCGCCCAACCGGCGATTCAGATGCCTGCGATGACGACGTTCGCGACCGAGGGCAACGGCCCTGCATTCGCCGGCTCGCTGTTCCCGTTCCTGTTCATCACCATTGCCTGCGGCGCACTTTCGGGCTTCCACGCTCTGATCAGCTCCGGTACCACACCGAAGCTGCTCGAGAAGGAAAAGCAGATGCGGATGATCGGGTACGGCGGAATGCTGACCGAGTCGTTCGTAGCAATCATGGCACTCATCACCGCGTGCGTTCTGGACCAGCACATCTACTTCGCACTCAATGCCCCCGCGACCCTCACGGGCGGAACCCCCGAGACAGCAGCAGATTACGTCAATGGTCTCCCCATCAGCGGTGGCAACATCACCGCCGACGAGCTACAACAGGCGGCCACCGACGTCGGCGAGGAAACCATCATCTCCCGCACCGGCGGCGCGCCGACGCTGGCCTTCGGAATGTCCGAGGTACTGCATCAGGTGTTCGGCGGGACAGGTCTGAAGGCCTTCTGGTACCACTTCGCGATCATGTTCGAGGCGCTGTTCATCCTCACCACGGTGGACGCTGGAACACGCGTCGCGCGCTTCATGCTCTCCGACAGCATCGGCAACCTGCCGGGTTCGACGGCGAAGAAGTTCAAGGATCCGTCATGGCGGCCCGGCGCATGGGTGTGCTCGTTCATCGTCGTTGCAGCGTGGGGCGCAATCCTTCTCATGGGCGTCACCGATCCGCTCGGCGGCATCAACACGTTGTTCCCACTGTTCGGCATCGCCAACCAGCTGCTTGCAGCGATCGCTCTGACCGTGGTGATGACGATCGTCGTGAAACGCGGACTGTACAAGTGGGCGTGGATTCCGGGAGTTCCGCTCGTCTGGGACCTCATCGTCACCATGACCGCCTCGTACCAGAAGATCTTCTCCGACATTCCGGCCATCGGTTACTGGAAGCAACACAGCTTGTTCGTCGAAGCGAAGAATCAGGGTCTGACCGAGTTCCAGACCGCGAAAACGGCCGAGGCCATCGATGCGGTCATTCGCAACACCTTCATCCAGGGCACGCTCTCCATCATCTTCGCGGTACTGGTGCTGATCGTCGTCGCGGCCGGAACTCTGGTGTGCATCAAAGCAGTACGGGGCGGCGAAGTGGAAGACAACGAGGACCCCGAGGTGCCGTCGAAGATCTTCGGCCCCGCAGGGTTCGTCCCGACCGCGGCCGAGAGGGAGATCCAGAGCGAGTGGAACAAGTTGATCGAGGACGGCACCGTCCGAGCGCCGGGCGCCGCACACGCAGGTCACCACTGACATGCGCGGACTCTGGTGGTGGATCACTTCGCTCATGGGCGACAAGGACTACGAACGCTATGTAGCCCACATGAGCAGAGTGCATCCCGGTGAAGCGGTTCCGTCGGAACGTCAGTTCTGGCGGGACCGCTACGCGGAGGCAGACGCCAAACCCGGCCCTCGCTGCTGCTGATTGCCGACGGCGGCGGCACGGTCGTGTCCGATTCCCGCTAGCAACCCTCGATCAGCGATGACACAGTGGAGTCCATGGAGTTGGACTTCGACCGGTGCTATCGCGCCGTTTCTGCACGGGACACCCGTTTCGACGGGCAGTTCTTCACCGCCGTGCGCACGACGGGCATCTACTGTCGCCCGTCGTGCCCGGCGACCACGCCCAAGGCCAAGAACGTCTCGTTCGTCCCGACGGCCGCCGCCGCACAGCAAGAGGGCTACCGCGCATGCCGGCGGTGTCAGCCCGATGCCACTCCGGGTTCACCGCGCTGGAACATTCACTCGGACCTGACCTCTCGGGCTATGCGACTGATCTCCGACGGTGCCGTCGAGCGAGGTGGGGTCGACTCGCTCTCGCATACCCTGGGCTATTCCACACGCCAACTTACCCGGGTGTTGACGGCCGAGATCGGCGCCGGACCCCTCGCGCTCGCACGCGCACACCGAGCCCACACTGCACGGACTCTCATCCAGACGACGGACATGTCGATGAGCGACATTGCGTTTGCATCCGGATTCTCGAGCGTCCGCCAATTCAACGACACCGTGCGACAAGTGTTCGCTGTCAATCCCTCCACACTGCGTCAGGAAGCAACGAGAAAGAAGACTGTTGTCGCCGACGGAACGGTGACCGTTCGTCTCCCCTACCGGCAACCTATGGATCGCGGATGGCTCGAATGGTTCCTCAGTGGGCACGCCGTACCCTGCACCGAAAGCTACACGGACAGGTTGTATCGCCGCTCGCTTCGACTGCCTCATGGACACGCCATCGTCGGGTTACGCATCGAAGACGGTTACGTCGACACGACCCTGAGTTTGCAGGACATGCGCGATCTCGCCCCAGCCGTCGCACGCGTCCGTCACCTTCTCGACCTCGACGCCGACCCGGAGGCCGTCGACGCCGCGTTGAGCGAGGATCCAGCTCTTGCACCGAACATCGCAGCACACAGAGGAATTCGAGTACCGGGAAACGTGGACGGTGACGAGCTGCTGCTGCGCACGATGATCGGCCAACAGATCTCACTCCGCGCAGCGGCAACGCACACAGCCCGACTGGTCGAGGCACTGGGCGCACCGATCGACGATCCACTCGGCGGCGACATAACCAGGCTCTTTCCGACGTCCGAGGCCATCGCCGAGCATGGTCACGAGGTACTGACCGGCCCGACGGCTCGGGTGAAGGCGATCATCGGTGTTGCCGAGGCGTTGGCGTCGGGCAAGATCGTTCTCCATACCGCTCTCCCTGCCGAGGAGCTCGAACGAGATCTTCTCTCGCTCAAAGGGATCGGACCGTGGACAGCGCGGTACGTCGTCATGCGCATGCTCGCCGACCCCGATGTTCTACTCGACACCGATCTCGTCGTCCGTCAGGGCGCCGAAGCACTCGGGATGACTCTGACCGATTCGAACCGCTGGGCACCGTGGCGTTCCTACGTCTCGATGCACCTGTGGAGCATTGCCTTGGAAAGAAGGGGACTATGACTGCTGCATTTACCACCACCATCACTCCGATCGGACCGTTCACGACGATCGTCGACGCCGAGGGCCACGTTCTTGCCTCCGGCTGGACAGCCGAGGTGGACGAATTGAGGCCGTTGATTCATGCGTCGCTTCGCCCGACCGACGTCCGCGAGACGGGCGATCTCGGCAGCGTCACGCGCGCGGTTGAGAACTATCACCGCGGAGAGCTGGGGGCAATCGACGACGTACCGGTTGCGCAGCAATCAGGTGAGTTCCTCGTCCATGCGTGGAAGGTTCTTCGTGACGTACCCGCCGGTTCGCCGATCACGTATTCGGAGTTCGCAGCTTTGGCCGGACGGCCCGCCGCCATTCGGGGGGCAGCATCCGCCTGTGCGCGCAATGCGGCCGCGCTGTTCGTGCCGTGCCATCGGGTCTTCCGGATCGGCGGAGCGCTGGGCGGGTTTCGGTGGGGTCTGCCGGCCAAGCAATGGCTTCTTGCACACGAGGCCGTCGGGCGGTGACGTGACGCCCTCAGACGTTAGAGTCACTCGGGTACAGCGAGTACTGCAGCCCGCAGAGTGGCACGACGTGAGGACTATGACGTGACTGAGCAGGCAGCGCCCGAGACGAAGCTCGGGCGCGATCGGGGTGATCTCATCGGTGTCGGCGGGATCTGGTTGGCGAAGTGGTCGCTGATTCTGGTTTCCGTCGCTGCGGGCGCGTGGGTTCTGGGGTGGTTGATCTCGGCTCTGTGGGTGATCATCCTGCCCGCGTTGTTGGCCATCATCGTAGCGACGGTGCTGTGGCCGCCCACGAAGTGGATGATGCGCGTCGGGCTCCCCCCGGCGCTGGCCGCGTCCGCCTCGCTCGTCGTCTTCTTTCTCGTCATCGGCGGAATCATCACACTGATCGTCCCGTCGGTCGCCGACTCGGCTCCGGAACTCGTCGACAAGGCGTCGGAAGGTGTATCGCAGGTCCAGAATTGGCTGAAGGGCCCGCCGATCAACCTGCAGGACGAGCAGATCGACAATGCTGTCTCAGCGATCACATCGAGGCTTCAGGACAGCGGCACCGCAATCGCGTCGGGCGTGTTCACCGGTGTGTCGGCGGCAGGTTCCATCCTGATCACACTCGCACTGGTTCTGGTGCTGACGTTCTTCTTCGTCAAGGACGGCCTCAAGTTCATTCCGTGGCTGCACGGATTCGCCGGTGGCCGCGCAGGAAGTCACCTCGCCGAGATCCTCGCCAGAATGTGGGCAACGCTCGGCGGTTTCATTCGCACACAGGCAGTCGTAAGTCTGATCGACGCGTTCTTCATCGGCCTCGGACTCGTAATCCTCGGTGTACCACTGGCACTCGTTCTCGCGACGCTGACCTTCCTCGGCGGCTTCATCCCGATCGTCGGTGCATTCGTTGCCGGCGCGTTGGCGGTGTTGGTCGCGCTCGTGGCGAACGGTCCGACGACAGCCCTCATCGTGTTGATCATCATCCTGGCTGTTCAGCAACTCGAGGGCAACGTCCTGCAGCCGATCCTGCAGAGCCGCAGCATGAACCTGCACCCAGCGATCGTGCTGCTCGCGGTCACCGGGGGAAGCTCGGTGTTCGGCATCATCGGCGCCTTCCTCGCGGTACCGGCTGCAGCAGTCGCTGCGGTACTTATCCGGTACGTCTCGGAGCAGATCGACAAGCATTCCAACGAAGTCGATCAGGAAGAGCTGGAGGATCAGGCGCCCGATCCCGCAGATCTGGTGACGGACGACGAGGACTCTGATCAGGACGCAGCGAAGAGCTGAAGCCTCGATCCGTCCCGCTCCCTAATGACGTGCAGGCGGCTCGGAATGCGTTGGCGCATCTCGTCGACGTGACTGACGATGCCGACGACCCGTCCGCCTGCACGAAGCTCGTCGAGGACGCCCATGACGGACTCCAGCGTGTCGGCGTCGAGCGTGCCGAAGCCCTCGTCGATGAAGATCGTGTCCAGTACGACACCGCCGGATTCCGCGGCGACGACGTCTGCGAGACCGAGCGCCAGCGACAATGAGGCGAGGAAGGACTCGCCCCCGGACAGCGTCTTGGCCGAACGGACGACACCTGTGTAGTCGTCACGGATATCGAGACCGAGACCACCTCGCCGCCCCCGTGATTCGGCCTCGTCCGAATGCACGAACTCGTACCGACCCGATGACATCCGACGCAGCCGAGCCGACGCAGACTCGGCAACATCCTCCAACCGAGAAGCCAGTACGTACGACCGCAAGGACATCTTGCGTGCGTTCTGCCCACGACCTGCGACGACGTCCGCCAACGCGGCGAGCTCCTCGTGCTTGGCCTGCATGGGCGCGACCCGATCCACCGCTGCCCACAGCTGTGCGGTCAGGTCTTCCAACTGTTCGACGCGACGCTTGCATTCGGCGTGCGCGGCCACTGCGGCATGCAATTGGGTCGAGGCGGCGTCGACGGCATTCTTGGCCGCAACCGTGTCCACCGGCTCGGTATCCGCGACGGCGAGGATCGCTGGTTCGGCGAGGACCTGCTCGGCGTGAGCCCGCACATCGTTGGCATCCGCAAGATGCTTCTCGATCGATGCGATTCGCGCGGGTGGGACTACCCGCTGAGCAGCATCGGCGGCGGAGTCGAAGCCCGATTCCGCAACCTTCGCTGCAAGCGCGTCGGTGAGCTTCTGCAGCTCGGTTGCCGATCCGGCCGCGGCGACGCGCTTGTCGACCAGATCGGTCGACAACGTGATCAGTTCTTCCAAACGCGCGAGTCTCTGATCGATGCTTTCCGCGCCATCCACGGCAGCGGCGATCCTCGACCGCATCTCCTGAGCCGACGCGCGGACTTGCGTCGCCCGTGCCGCGAGACCTGCTGCAACAGACTGTTTTTCACCGATAGCTGCGGCGATACGCTGGTCCTCGCTGCGCAAGTGCGTCAGCCGCGCCCGGAGTGGGTCGAGCTGCGCGGCCTCGGTCCTGGCCTTCTTCAGCGCCGCATCGACGGTGCCGAGTGCCTCGACCAGCTGTGTGCTGTCGCGGTCCCCCGACTGCTGGACGAGCGAGTCCCGAGCCCGCACGAGATCCAGGACAAGCGCTGCCTTCTTCTCGGTGAGCGCCGCAGCCCGGTGTTCGAGGGCCGCGGCCGCATCCTCGTCCTCCTTGGTGACCGTCGACTCGGTTGCCTGCGTCGGCGCGGGATGCTCTTCCGAGCCGCACACCACGCAGGGCTGACCGTCGACGAGTCGTGATGCGAGCTCTGCAGCCATCCCTTCCAGGCGCTGCTCGCGCAGGTCGAGGGTGTGCGCACGGGCGTCGTTGAAGGCGGATTTTGCGCTGGCGTGTGCTTTCTCCGCGGCCGCAAGCTTCGTGCGCGTCTTCGACAGCTCGACGGCCGCTTCCACCGCCTTTCCGATGCGCGTGCGTTCGACGTCGAGCGCCGGAATCTCTGCGGCCGCATGAACAGCGGAGTGCACCGCGGCTTCCACGGCGTCGATCGCGTCGGGAAGCGTAGCCCGCTCCGACTGCATGGTTTCGACAGCACGCTCGACGGTGGCGAGTTCTGCCGCCAGCTGCTGCGCCGTCCTTTCCTCACTCTCGGCGCGGCGGACGAGGATACGAAGCTGTTCGAGCGCCCCGACCTCGGTGGTCCACGCACGAACGGCGGTCGCGACGACTGTGCGATCGGCGACGAAGTCCGTCCCCGACGTGCAGAGTCCCTCCGTTACCGCCTCCGATCCGTCGAGTTGCGCGAGGGCTCGGTAGGCACGATCGGACGCTGCCGAGGCGGCGGTATGTCGCCGCGTGGACTCGTCGACTTCGGCGGCCAAGGCCGCGACGGGTCCGGCCGCGGCCGACCGTTCGAGCTCCAGACGCAGCGCGGCTCGTTCGGCTGTGCCCGCCTCGTACTGCGCATACTGTTCGCGTGCAACGGTTCTGCGCTGTTGCAGGTCCCGAGTGGTTTCGAGTTCCCTGAGGGTGACTACTGCGGTGTCCGACGTGATCCTGGCGAGCGCCAGCGCCTGCGCGGATTGGTTCAGTGCCGCGCGGGAGGCGTCGAGTACGTCGCTCGCCCACTCGACCGGCACCCGATCGTGTTGCTCGTCCTCACCCGATGCCGTCGAAATTTGGCCCAGCAGTTTGTCTGTCGCGATACGACTGGTCTCCAACGCAGCCGCGCTCGCGCGACGCGCGTCTGCGAACCACTCCTCTATGTCGCCGAACCTGCTGGTGTCGAAGAGCCGCTCGAGTAGGTTCCCGCGTTCGTCACTGTCTGCCCGCAGAAACCGCGCGAACTCACCCTGCGGAAGCAGCACGACCTGAAAGAACTGGTCGGCACTCATCCCGAGTGCCGTGCCGACGGCATCACCGATCTCGTCGAGCCTCGTCAGGTTTTGACCAGTGCCGTCCAACCAGGTCAGCGCCGCTTTGGCGTTCTGTTTGGTCGTTCCGGCCCCGCGCTTCTTGGGCCGGAAGAACTCGGGGCTGCGGGTGATCCGCACTCGGCGACCGCCGAGGGTCGCGTCGAGCATCACGGTCGGAACAGCCCCGGGCTCGGCATGGTCGGACAGAAACCGTTTGCCGTCCTTGCGTGCCCCGGGAACCGTTCCGTACAGCGCGAATGCGACCGCGTCGAGAATCGTCGTCTTCCCGGCACCCGTCTGCCCGTGCAGCAAGAACAAGCCGTCCGCGCCGAGAGCGTCGAAGTCGACGGTTTCGGTGCGGGCAAATGGCCCGAACGCTGTGATTTCGAGCTTGTGCAGTCTCACGCAGACTTCCCGAACAGGTCGTACTGCCCGGTCACGCTGTCGGCAGTGACCTCGTCCTGGTGCACGCTTGCCAGTGCGCGCTCGAGGAGCAGAATTTCGCTGGCTGTGGGCGTACTCCTCATATCGGTCACGAACGAGGCCATTATCTCGCTGTCGGTACGCCCGCGCACCCGGTCACGGTAGCGAAGGCTCGAATCTTCAGCGGGACGGTTCCATTCGAGGTGAATTGCGTGCGGGAATCTGGCCTGCAACGAACGCATGGCGTCCACCGGGCGTACCGGATCGGTGAGAACGGCCGACACGTAGTGGTCCTCGGCGTCGATGAAGCGCTCGTCGGTCAGCAGTTCCTCGACGGTGCCCTCGATTCGACTGAGCCCACGGATAATCGGAAGATCGACGCGTTCGACACCTGCCAAGCCGTTCTCGTCGAGTTCGAGGATCCAAACGGCTTTCCTGTGGCTGCGCTCGCCGAACGAATACGGAAGCGGCGAGCCGGAGTATCGAACTCGATCGGTCAATGCCTGCGGAGAATGCAAGTGCCCCAACGCAACGTAGTCGACACCGTCGAATGCCGATGCAGGCGCGGTCTCGACGCCTCCCACCGAGATGGACCGCTCGGAACCCGTCGACTCGCCGCCGACGACGAAAGCATGAGCCAGCACAACGGATCTGACCGAGATTCCGTCACTGCGGCGCTCGTCGAGATCGGCAGTGACCCGTGCCATGGCCGCTTCTAGTACCTCTGCGTGGCTGCGCGCAGCGGGAATGTCGAGCTCGAACCGCGTGGTTTCCGGCTCCAGGTAAGGAATTCCGTAGAACGCGACGGGCCCGAACTCGTCGTCGACGAGGACTGGGGTGCCGACCTCGCCGACGCGCGTCATCAGATGAAGCCCACCGGCCGCAGCGAATGCGGCTCCTGCTCCGAGTCTCGCGGGCGAATCGTGATTTCCAGACGTGGCGACGATGACTGCGCCTGCTGCGCGGATGGCTTCCAGGCCCTTGTTGCACACCAGCACGGCATCGGCGCTGGGAACCGCGCGGTCGTAGATGTCACCCGGCACGACGACGACGTCTATTCCGTGCGCTGCAACCAGATCCGCGATGGCCGTCAGCGCGGCAGCCTGGTCGGCGAGCAGGTCGGTGCCGTGGAACGTGCGACCGATGTGCCAGTCCGAGGTGTGCAGGATCTTCATGAAATAGGACGCTATCGGCAGACACCGACAAACTCCGCCAACCACCGCGGCCTGTCGGGTGTCGGCCCGGTTACCAGGAATGGGGGCTCCGCCCCAGTGGCACGAACAAGTGCACCAGAGGAACCTCAACCGTGCCACTGGGGCGGAGCCCCCGGACGCCACTGGGGCGGACCCCCAGGAGTCGGCCGAACCTGTCGGTGCCCTCGTGCATCATCGTCGAACATGAACGCACTCACGGCACTCGGCATGATCTTCGCCCTCGTCCTCGGGGGCGTGATCGGGTGGTTGCTGCATGCGTCGAGGGTCGGGGACCGGGCTGTTCGAGCCGAAGCTCAGCTGGCGGCACTTCGCGACAACGAAGCGCTTCTTCGTCGTTCGCTCGCGGCCGTCAACGAGGATTCCGCCAGGCGGCATTCTGGTGCAATCGGCCAGCAGGTGTCTCATCTGGTCGAGCCGCTGCACGATGCGGTAGACGCGCTCACCGAACATGTGCGCCAGGTCGAACACAATCGAATCCGGGCCTATGCCGGGCTCAGCGAGCAGGTCACGGGCATGCACCGCGCGTCGGTGCAGTTGTCGACGCAGACCTCCCAGTTGGTCACCGCGTTACGCGCGCCGCAGATTCGTGGTCGATGGGGCGAGATGCAATTGGAACGGGTCGTCGAACTCGCCGGCATGGTCAAGCATTGCGATTTCGACACCCAGGTCGCCAGGAACGGCGTCAGGCCGGACATGATCGTTCGGCTCGCCGGTGGCCGCCAGATCGTCGTCGACGCCAAGGTCCCGTTCGCGGCATATCTCGACGCCGCCCAGGAGGAGGATCCAGACAAGCGAGACAAGCAGATGACGCGTCATGCTCGCCATCTGCGCACCCATGTGGATCAGCTGGCGGCCAAAGAGTACTGGAGATCGTTCGAGCCGACGCCCGAGTTCGTCGTCCTGTTCGTGCCCGGCGACCCGTTCCTGGACGCCGCATTGACGTCGGACTCGGCGCTACTGGAGTACGCCTTCACGAGAAACGTGATTCTTGCCACGCCCACCACGTTGGTCGCACTTCTGCGGACCGTGGCCTATACGTGGAAGCAGGAGTCACTGGCCGAGGACGCCGCACGGATCCAACAGCTCGGCCGTGAGCTGTACACCCGACTCGGTGTGGTGTCCACGCATCTCGACAAGCTCGGAGGGCATATCGGCAAGGCAGTCGACTCGTTCAACGCGACGGTGTCATCCGTGGACGCGCGCGTCGGCGTCACCGCTCGCAAGCTCCACGAACTCGAGCTGTTCGATGCCGATGTGGTCGATGTGCGGCGAGTCGACGGAAGGCCCCGAACGTCCGATTCGTCGCACTCGGTCGGGCAGTTCGGTCATGTCAGCGACGCAGTGGGATGAACAGCCGCTAACCTCGATGGGTGTCTACCTCCCAACGTGCCCGTTCCGGGGTACCGCTGGACCAACGTTCAGCGCTCGCGTCTGTGCCCGGCGTCCCTGCTTGGGGGGCAGTGGCGATCGCCGTCGGCGCAACATTTCTAGGTTTCGTCATCGATGCTGCACGCGGAACCGAGCTGACGTCGGCGTTCGCGTGCCTGTACATCATCGGAACCGTCGCAGCGGTCGTACTGGTCCGCTATCGCGGTTTGTTCACTGCCATGGTCCAGGCGCCGCTGATCCTGTTCGTCGCCGTGCCGCTGTCGTATCAGTACTTCACCGAAAATCCGGGCACCGGAGTCAAGGACATCCTGCTCAACGTCGCGATTCCGCTGGTCAACCGCTTTCCGCTGATGCTTCTCGGATCGGTTCTGGCGATCGCAGTCGGAGCAGCACGCATTTTCTTGAAGAGGCAGGCGACCCACGCACCTGCAGGGGCTGCCACGCGCGCGAAGCGCGACCGCACCAAGGACAAGCGCGCCTCGCACACTCGCGGGCAGTCCAAGGACGACCGTGCCCGCGAGCCGGAGGTTCGCCCTCGCGGAGCCGCGACGGCCGTGCCCGACCCCAGGGGCGCCGAACACAACAGAACCAACGAATCAGCGGAGCGTCGGCGAAGAAGCGAACCGGCAGGGCCGAGCGAAAGCCGCCGGGCACGTCGGGAACGGCTCGAGCCTCAGTACGACCGGCCCGCTGCAGATCCGTACCGTCCCGATCGATCAGCGTCCGAACCGCCTCGTCGACCCACTCCGAGACCGCAGGCTCCACGCGTTCCCCGGCCACCCGAGGTGGACCCGTACTCGTCTCCGCGAGGCGGCACCCCCACCAGTGCGCATATCCCGCCGCATCCGGTTCCCCAGGTGCGTTACCGCGATCGCGGAGATTCCTGACTCACCGCGGTGTCGCGCTCGTACGCAATTCTCGGGGCAGTGAGAACACGAGCGTCTCGTTGGCAGTCGTGACGGGCTGCACGTCTCCGAAACCGTGCTCACCGAGCAGATCGATGACGCCCTGCACCAATATTTCCGGTACCGACGCGCCCGAGGTGATGCCGACGGTGGTGATGCCGTCGAGCCAGGCGGTGTCGACTTCCTTGGCGTAATCGACGAGGTAGCTCGCCCGCGCGCCGGCCGTCAGTGCGACCTCGACCAGCCGAACGGAGTTGGACGAGTTGGTCGAGCCGACGACGATCACCAGGTCGCACTCGGGCGCCATGGCCTTGACCGCGACCTGACGATTTTGGGTGGCGTAGCAGATGTCGTCGCTCGGCGGATCCTGCAGAGTCGGGAAACGCTCGCGAAGCTTAGCGACCGTGGTCATGGTCTCGTCGACGCTCAATGTGGTCTGTGACAGCCAGATGACCTTGTTCTCGTCGCGCACGGTGACGTTGTCCACGGAGTCGGGGCCGTCCACCAGTTGCACGTGCTCGGGCGCCTCACCGGCGGTGCCCTCGACCTCTTCGTGGCCCTCGTGGCCGATGAGCAGGATGTCGTAGTCGTCGCGCGCGAATCGCTTGGCTTCCTGGTGCACCTTGGTGACCAGTGGGCAGGTCGCGTCGATCGTGCGGAGCGAACGCTCGGCCGCAGAGGCGTGGACGGCTGGCGAGACTCCGTGCGCGGAGAACACCAGCAGCGAACCTTCCGGTACCTCGTCGGTCTCCTCGACGAAGATCGCCCCGCGATCGGCCAACGTCTCCACGACGTGCCGGTTGTGGACGATCTCCTTACGGACGTATACGGGGGCACCGTGCTTCTCCAGGGCCTTCTCCACCGTCTCGACGGCTCGATCCACGCCCGCGCAGTAACCGCGCGGCTCTGCCAGGAGAACCCGTTTGGCCCCGGAGTACGAGGGAGCGCCCTCGCCCGAGGGACGTGCGATACCGAGATTCAGAGGAACAGCCGAAGACATGCCTACAGGATACGGGTCGTTCCGCACCCCGCTGCGTCGAGCGAAGCGCGTCGGCTACCCAAACGTGCCGACTTCAGGCAGGCTGGTGATCATGACTCGTGTCCCGTTTGCCGCACGCGTGGCTGCCGGTGTGGCTGTGACCGTCGTCGAAGAGGCGCGCAAACTCCCCACTACGGCCATCATGTTCCCGATGACCGTCGTCAGCGAGGTCCTTGCAAGCTCGATGCGGCTACAGCAGCAGGTGACTGCTCTCGCCATCAAGGGTGATCAGGTCATCGCAGTCCTCCCGATCATCGGAACGCCTGACGAGGAGCAGCCGTCGTGGGCGGTGTTCGAGGACGATGTGCCGGCCGATGGGGAGGGAGAGGTCGACGTTCCAGACCAGGAGCCACCACCTGCGACCGGTCGGTTCGCGCTGTATTCGACCCCGCCCAGCGAGACCCCTTCCAGTGGCAACGGGTCGAACGCGAAGCCTGCGGCGCCGGTCGACCGTCCGGACATCGTCGATCTCGTCGACTACGACACGCTCGCACTTGCGCAGTTGCGCGCACGGCTACGGTCGCTGTCCTTGGACGATCTCCAGACTCTCCGCGAGTACGAGGACGCGTCGCTGCGGCGTGCGCCGTTCCTGACGATGCTGGAGAACCGAATCACCACCGCGAAAGCCAAGTGACCGCGAGTACAGCCGAAGAGCCGTGGCCCGTTCGCACTGTCGCGATGAAGGTCGCGGGGTGGATCGACAAGCTCGGCAGTGTGTGGGTGGAAGGTCAGCTGACTCAGATCAACGCCCGGCCCGGCACCCGGACTGCGTTCCTCGTCCTGCGTGACCCGTCCGCGGACATGTCACTGTCGGTGACCTGCTCGCCGCAGCTGCTCGACCGCTCCCCCGTTCCACTGAGCGAGGGCGCCCAGGTCATTCTGTACGGGAAGCTGTCGTTCTACACCGGCCGTGGAACGATCTCTTTGCGCGCCACTGACATTCGCGCAGTAGGCGTCGGCGAACTACTGGCCCGTGTAGAGAAGCTGCGCGCACTGCTCGCCGCAGAGGGCCTGTTCGATCCACGACTGAAACGTCCACTTCCGTTCCTGCCGAGCAGGATCGGCTTGATCACCGCACGAGCGTCGGCGGCCGAGAAAGACGTCCTCACCGTCGCTCAGAGGCGCTGGCCAGCAGTGCAGTTCGACATTCGCCACACGCCGGTTCAAGGCCCGACCGCGGTGCCGGCGATTCTCGACGCCTTGAAAGAACTCGAGGGCAACGTCGACGTCATCATTCTCGCGCGCGGAGGTGGCAGCGTCGAGGACCTTCTCCCATTTTCCGACGAGGCCCTGTGCCGCGCTATTTCGCGGGCGACGACGCCGATCGTCAGCGCCATCGGCCACGAGCCCGACAGTCCCCTGAGTGATCACGTCGCCGACCTCAGGGCAGCAACCCCGACGGACGCCGCCAAGTTGGTGGTACCCGATGCCGTCGCCGAACAGAACCTTGTTGTCGAACTACGCGCGAGAACTGCCGCCGCGCTGCGCAACTGGGTGGCACGCGAGGCACGCGGGTTGGAGATGATCCGGCACCGACCGGTCCTCGCCGATCCGATCGCCGGCCTCGATCACCGACGCGAGGAGATCGTCAGGCTCGTCGACGCAGGCCGCCGCGACGTCCTTCGCGAGCTCGCTAAACAGGACACCCTCCTCGAGCATCTACGCGCGCGACTACAGACTCTCGGCCCGGCGGCGACGCTCGCGCGCGGCTATGCCGTCGTGCAGCGTATGGTCGCCGGCGGCGATCCCGAAGTGCTGCGATCGGTCGACGACGCACCTCCGGGCACACAGATCCGAGTACGTGTGGCCGACGGCGCTGTCACGGCCGCGGTCATGGGCAAAGTTCGATAGGAAGGATCTTCGATGGACGAAATACCCGTTGCAGAAATGGGATACGAGGCCGCACGCGACGAACTGGTCGATGTGGTCAAGGTGCTGGAACAGGGCGGTCTCGATCTCGACGCGTCGCTTGCACTGTGGGAGCGCGGAGAACTACTCGCCACCCGATGCGAAGAGCACCTCGCCGGCGCCCGCAAGCGCGTCGAGAATGCACTCGCTCACATCGCCGACGAGGACTAGGGCGTCAGAGGTTCTGCGCTCGTCGTCGCAGCAGCGAGTTCGGTGAATTCCTGGACGCTTCCGCTGCCGGTCACGAGCAACCGGACGTCACCGAGATCGGTGACCCATACCGGTTCGGCGCCTTCCTGCTCGTAGACGACCCATTCGTTGCCGTCGATCGACTCGCTACCCGCCGCGTATCGGCTCTCCCCGACCGCGAACGGCACGAGCACCTCTTCCATCGCGCTCGACTGTGTCAGCTTGATGTAGCGGCCGGCGCCCGAGATGAAACCGACGTTGCTCACATCCCCGCCCTGGTCTCCCGCGATGGACTGACGACTACCGGAGTTCGGCGTCCAGTCCTCCGGCACGACAGGGTTGCGGATCGGGAAATCCAGCTCCGCCGCGTCGTACTGCAGCGCTGCGTCGACGTCGAAATTGGGGATCGGTCCCTGCTTCGGGCCACCTGGGCTGAGTGTGCACTGGCTGGCGATACCAGCGATCAACAGACACGCGATGACGAGCGGAATGAGAGACCACACCATGTCACGGTTGTTGTTCAGGATCCGGGGTTTACTGTTCGCCACAACACCAGTATCCCCACTCGGCGACGGGCCCCCGTCGGCGCATGCCCTCCGTCCCACCCGCGACGCCACGAATGAGATAATCGCCCCTGGGTAACACCCCACCTACCAGGAGGCTACAAACCGATGACGGCCAGCACCGAGTCCACTCGCGCCATGGCGCCAGATCGCAACCTCGCACTCGAACTCGTCCGTGTCACCGAGGCCGGTGCGCTCGCCTCGGGTCGCTGGGTCGGTCGCGGCGACAAAGAAGGTGGCGACGGAGCAGCCGTCGATGCAATGCGTCAGCTGGTCAGCTCGGTATCGATGCGCGGCGTCGTGGTCATCGGTGAGGGCGAGAAGGACGAAGCGCCGATGCTCTACAACGGCGAGCAGGTCGGCAACGGCAACGGCCCCGAGGTCGACTTCGCTGTCGATCCCGTCGACGGAACCACGCTGATGGCCAAGGGCATGCCCAACGCCATCTCGGTTCTCGCAGTCGCCGAGCGCGGCGCCATGTTCGACCCGTCCGCTGTCTTCTACATGAAGAAGATTGCCGTCGGACCCGACTTCGCCGACGCCATCGACATCACGGCTCCGGTCGCGGAGAACATCGCCCGTGTCGCCAAGATCAAGAAGGGATCCTCGTCCGACGTCACGGTGTGCATCCTCGATCGGCCCCGGCACGCCGAGCTGATCCAGCAGGTACGCGACACCGGTGCTCGCATTCGACTGATCTCCGACGGTGATGTCGCCGGTGCTATCGCCGCCGCCCGACCCACCTCGCCCATCGACATCCTGATGGGAACCGGCGGAACCCCAGAAGGCATCATCGCCGCAGCCGCCATGCGCTGCATGGGCGGTGCCCACCAGGGCATGCTTGCTCCGACCGACGACGACGAACGCCAGAAGGCAATCGACGCCGGACACGATCTCGATCGGGTCCTCTCCACCGAGGACCTGGTCTCGGGCGAGAACGTCTTCTTCACCGCGACCGGCGTCACCGACGGCGACCTGCTCCAAGGCGTCCGATATTCGGGCGGCGGCGCACACACGCAGTCCATCGTGATGCGCTCCAAGTCCGGCACCGTCCGCATGATCGACGCGTACCACCAGCTCAACAAGCTGAAGGAGTACTCGAACATCGACTTCGACGGCGACACCTCCGGCGCTATCCCGTCCTTCTGACGGTTCGCTCGACTACGTTTCCATTCACCTACCGAGGCAAGAGGTCAATGACAGAGAACGAACAGCAGTTCCGGATCGAGCACGACACCATGGGAGAGGTTCGCGTCCCCATCGACGCACTCTGGCGTGCACAGACGCAGCGCGCAGTGGAGAACTTCCCCATCTCCGGGCGTCCGCTCGAGCGCACTCAGATCCGCGCGATGGGCCTGCTCAAGGCAGCCTGCGCGCAGGTCAACAAGGACCTGGGTCTGCTCGACGGCGCACTGGCCGACGCGATCATCGCCGCTGCCACCGAAATCGCCGACGGCAAGCACGACGATCAGTTCCCGATCGACGTCTTCCAGACCGGCTCGGGCACCAGCTCGAACATGAACGCCAACGAGGTCATCGCGTCGATCGCCAAGGCGGCAGGCGTCGAGGTTCACCCGAACGATCACGTCAACATGTCGCAGTCTTCCAACGACACCTTCCCGACGGCTACTCACGTCGCCGCCACCGAGGCAGCCGTCACCTCGCTCGTTCCCGCCCTGAAGCACCTCCACGAGGCGCTGGCAGCCAAGGCCGTCGAGTGGAAGACAGTCGTGAAGTCCGGCCGCACACACCTGATGGATGCCGTTCCGGTCACGCTCGGCCAGGAGTTCGGCGGCTACGCCCGCCAGATCGAAGCAGGCATCGAGCGCGTCGAAGCGACCCTGCCGCGGCTGGGCGAGCTGCCCATCGGCGGCACCGCCGTCGGCACCGGCCTCAATGCTCCCGACGGCTTCGGCCCGAAAGTCGTTGCGGAACTGGTCAAGTCGACCGGAATCGACGCTCTCACCGCAGCGAAGGACTCGTTCGAGGCTCAGGCTGCACGTGACGGACTCGTCGAGGCTTCGGGGGCACTGCGCACCATCGCGGTCTCACTGACCAAGATTGCCAACGACATTCGCTGGATGGGATCGGGGCCGCTCACCGGACTCGGCGAGATCACCCTCCCCGACCTACAGCCCGGTAGCTCCATCATGCCCGGCAAGGTCAATCCCGTTCTGCCCGAGGCCGTTACGCAGGTCGCGGCTCAGGTCATCGGCAACGACGCCGCAGTCGCATTCGGCGGCGCGTCGGGCGCATTCGAGCTCAACGTGTACATCCCGATGATGGCACGCAACGTGCTCGAGTCGTTCAAGCTGCTCGCCAACGTCTCGGTCCTGTTCGCCGACAAGTGCGTCGTCGGGCTCGAAGCCAACGTCGAGCACCTCAAGACCCTCGCCGAGTCCTCGCCGTCCATCGTGACGCCGCTGAACTCCGCGATCGGCTACGAGGAAGCAGCGGCCGTCGCGAAGCAGGCGCTGAAGGAGAAGAAGACGATCCGTCAGACCGTCATCGACCGCGGACTCATCGGCGACAAGCTGAGCGAGGAAGAGCTCGACAAGCGTCTCGATGTCCTGGCCATGGCGAAGGTCAAGGACTAGTAGGCACCTGACCCTCCACCTGGGTACCTGACCCTGCATCGCTTGAATGGTCCATTCTTACGATTCGATCGTATGAATGGACCATTCAAGCGGTCGGTGCAGAGCTCACGCCAAGTGAGCGAGCTCCTCGCGCGCCTTCTTACCCTCGTCGCCGAGGTCGTCACGACCGAAGAAGTTCCAACGCTCCAGTAGCGGCTTGAACACCTTGTCGCACTGCTGATCCTCGTCGTAGATGCCCGCGTCTTTCAAAGCCTCGGTACTGTTCGCCTTGCTCGGCAGATCGACCACCGGGATGGCGTAGCCGAGCACGCGGTCCGCAATCGCCCGAGCCATCTGGTCCGGTGCGACGCCGAACGCCTCGTTGACAATGTTGACGTAGAACGAAGCCTGCCGGGTGTCGTCGGCTGCAATCTTGGTCAGGATCTTCGCAAGCACCTCGTCACCGCCGAGGGCGATCGTGTTGGTGTTTCGCAGGGCCGCAGCAGTTTCGTCGATCGCGAAGTGCGCGATGATGTCCAGCACGTGCAGGCTGGGGGCGTCGTATCCCTTGGTCATTTCTTCCATTCGCACACGCTCGAGAGCGACCGGGTCGACCGCGCGGGTCAGCACCAGGTAGTCGCGCAGCACGATTGCCTGCCGGTTCTCCTCCGACGTCCAACGACCGGTCCACTTCCACCACGCCCCGAGGCCGGTCAGCGCGCGAGCGAGTTCACGGTGGTAGGCGGGCAGGTTGTCGGCCACGAGTACTCCGACCGTCGCCGACAAGATCTCGACGTCGCTCAGGTGGGACTGCTCGGGAGACCAGTCTTCGCCACCGAGAAACGCGAAGTTTCTACCCTCGTCCCACGGCGCGAAATCGTGAGGATGCCAGTCGTCCGATTCGGCGATGTGGCGAGTCAGATTTTCTTCGACGGCGGGCTCCAGTCGGAGCAGCAGGTCACCGTCCGTCATGAAAGTAGGCATACCCAACCGTAGCGCCTGTGTCTGCACGTCAAACTGTGTGCCCCTGACCTCTGTGAATTCTCCCAACGCCAGGTCTGTGCAGGTCTATCCTCAACGAGCATCTACTCGCCGAAGGATTGGACTCCTCGTGAAGCGATCGGGTCGAAAGTTCCTGTGTATTGGTGTTGCGCTCTCGCTGACGGTGCTGGTCGGATGCTCGAACGATTCCCCTACTGCAGAGAGTCCCTCGACGTCCGAAGCGCCACCGAGCAGCGATCTGTCCCCTGGGCAGGTCCCGGGCGTCGATTCCCCCGCCGACAACATCGACGACGCGGTCGGCAAGCTCGACGGCATCGCAGCCGAGTTGATGGAGTCGTCGAAAATTCCCGGAATGGCAATCGCAGTCGTGCACGGCGGTGACGTCGTCTATTCGAAGGGCTTCGGCGTCCGCGAGGTCGGCAAGGACGACGCCATCGACGGCGACTCCGTGTTCCAGCTGGCATCGCTGTCGAAATCGGTGGGGTCGACAGTCGTGGCATCTCAGGTGGGCGAAGGCGTCGTCGAGTGGACGACGCCGGTGGTGTCGCAATTGCCGTGGTTCGCGTTGAACGATCCCTGGGTGACCCAGAACGTCACGGTCGGCGATTTCTATGCCCATCGCAGCGGTCTGCCCGATCATGCCGGTGACCTTCTCGAAGATCTCGGATACGACCGTCGCCAAGTGCTGGAACGGCTGCGGGAAGTACCCCTCGACCCGTTCCGCTCCACGTACCACTACACAAATTTCGGGATCACGGCCGGAGCCGAAGCCGTTGCCGCCGCGGCCGGCAAAGATTGGGACACGTTGAGTCAGGACGCGATCTACGGTCCGCTCGGCATGACCTCGACGAGCTCGACGTTCTCCGACTACATCGGCCGGGCCGATCGAGCCGTCCCACACGTTCTCGTCGACGGCGAATACCAGGCGAAGTACCAACGCGAGCCCGATCCGCAAACGCCCGCCGGCGGTGTCAGCTCCTCGGTGAACGACATGGCCAAGTGGTTGACGATGCTCACCGCCGACGGCACCTACGACGGCCAGACGATCGTCGATCCCGACGCCCTGCTGCCCGCTGTCACGGCTGAGATCGTCTCCAACCCGTCGGCGACACCGGATTCGCGCGCGGGCTACTACGGCTACGGATTCAACGTCTCCAACAGCGCGGCGGGACGAACGACGGTAAGCCACTCGGGAGCATTCGCGCTCGGAGCAGGCACGAACTTCGTGTGGATTCCCTCTCTCGACGTCGCTATCGTCGTGCTGACGAACGCAGCACCCATCGGCATCGCCGAGACTGTGACCGCCGAATTCGCCGACCTCGTCCAGTTCGGCGAGGTACGCGAGGACTGGCGGACCCTCTATCGAAACGCATTTGCTGGAATGAGCGAAGCAGAAGGCGAACTCGCCGGAAAGACTCCGCCAGCGAACCCCGCCCCGCCACAGCCTCTTCCGTCGTACGTCGGGGTGTACGAGAACAGCTTCTGGGGGCCGGCGGCGGTCGCGGAGGTCAACGGCGAATTGGAGTTGACGATAGGTCCCAAGGGAACCTCCTATGAGCTGACCCACTGGGACGGTGATACGTTCACCTTCGAGCTGACCGGGGAGAATGCGCCGGACGGCACCGTATCGCAGGCGACGTTCAGTGGAAACACGGTCACTCTCGAGTACTTCGATACCGACGGATTGGGGCGATTCACCAAGTGACCGAAACGCAGCAGGCAACCGAGGTCGTCGAAGCGCTGTTCGACGCGCTGAAGAACCGAGATACCGACCGAGCTGTCGACCGATTCGACGATGCCATCATCTGGCACAACGTCGGGCTACCGAAGGTGCGGGGGATCGCGAAGGTCGGCAGGTACATGAGTTTGCTGGCCAAACCGGGATACGGATTCGATGTCACCGTCCACAACATCGCCGCAGACGGCAACATCGTGCTGACCGAACGTACCGACGTCCTCGTGTGGCACCGGCTCCGAATCGAATTCTGGGTGTGCGGCACGTTCGAACTTCGCGACGGCAAAATACTCGTGTGGCGGGACTACTTCGACAACGTGGATTTCTTCAAAGGGATTGTGCGGGGCGCGTTCCGCGCCCTGATGCCGTAGCGAGCGCGTCCCGCGCAGTGGCGAGCGCGTCCCGCGCAGTGGCACGGTTAAGTGCACTGGGATGCACTTAACCGTGCCACTGGCGGCGGAGCCGCCAGTGGTCAGGCGCTGGTAGGACCGAATTCCTCGAGCATTTCCGTGACCAGTGCGGCGATCGGAGACCGCTCACTGCGCGTAAGGGTGATGTGCGCGAACAGTGGGTGCCCCTTGAGCTTCTCGATGACAGCCGCGACGCCGTCGTGCCGTCCGACCCGCAGGTTGTCACGCTGCGCGACATCGTGGGTGAGTACCACACGTGAACCGCTCCCGAGTCGGGACAGAACCGTCAGGAGCACGTTACGTTCGAGGGACTGCGCCTCGTCGACGATCACGAACGAATCATGCAGCGACCGTCCACGAATGTGCGTGAGCGGCAACACTTCCAACATGCCGCGCGCGATGACCTCTTCCATCACCTCGGGGCTGGCGAGACCGTCGAGCGTGTCGAAGACAGCCTGAGCCCATGGCCCCATCTTCTCGCTCTCGCTACCGGGCAGGTAGCCGAGCTCCTGTCCACCGACTGCATAGAGCGGTCGGAACACCACGACCTTCCGGTGCGTACGCCGCTCGAGTACAGCCTCGAGCCCAGCAGTGAGAGCAAGAGCCGACTTGCCCGTACCTGCCTTGCCGCCGAGCGAGACGATGCCGATGCTCTCGTCGAGCAGAAGATCCAGCGCCACACGCTGTTCCGCGGAACGACCGTGCAGTCCGAACGCCTCGCGCTCGCCACGGACCAGCTGAATCTGCTTGTCGGGGGTGACACGACCCAAAGCGCTCGAGCGCCCTCCTAGGAGTCGAACGCCGGTGTGGCACGGCATTTCCCGAGCACCGTCCAGATCGATGACGCCCTCGGCGAAGAGCTGGTCGATATCGCTCGCCTGCACTTCGAGCTCTGCCATACCGGTCCATCCCGACGGCACCACGTCGTGTGCGTGATACTCGTCGGCGGGGAGTCCGACGGCACCCGCCTTGACTCGAAGCGGAATGTCTTTGCTGACAAGGACGACGTCCTTACCCTCGGCGGCGAGATTCAACGCGCAGGCGAGGATACGGGAGTCGTTGGAATCAGTACGGAAGCCGACTGGCAGGACCGAAGGATCGGTGTGGTTCAGCTCGACTTGCAGTGTCCCACCGTCTGTTCCGATGGGAACCGGCTGATCCAGACGACCGTACTCGACACGGAGATCGTCGAGCATGCGCAAGGATTCCCGCGCGAACCATCCCAGTTCGTGGTGATGGCGTTTACCCTCCAGTTCGCTGATGACTATCAGCGGGAGAACCACATTGTGCTCGGCGAACCTGATGACAGCCCACGGATCCGACAGGAGAACCGAGGTGTCCAGCACGAATGTTCGGAGAGGGGCGGAAACGGAGCGTGAAGTGGTCACGTGGGGCTCCTATGTCTGGCGCGGCACCGCTCAGACGTCTGTTGCTCGGCCGGTCGGTCTGACGTGTCAGGTGACACGAGGACCGGGTGCCGGCCCTCTCGCGCTCACTTGCTCAGTCACGTATCAGAACCTCCCGCACAGGCAGCTTCCCCGCTGTCTGTTATTGCCGACGGTACAGCCGAAACCTGCGGTTGGCTCGCCGAGAATGGGGTGTGTCGGTGAACAACGCGTTAACCGACACTCCCGAATCAGCCGTGTCGCCACACCTGCGCGATGTCGGCGCGCCGGTTGCAGCCCAGTTTGGCCAGAATGTTGCGGACGTGAGTTTCGACGGTCCGCTCGGACAGGAAGAGCTTCTCCGCGATGTGACGGTTGCTCAGCCCCTCGACAACCTCGGCGGCCACCGCTCGTTCTCTGGGCGTCAGTCGATCGAGTTCGTCGAGGAGGTCGCGGGTTGCGCGCAGACGCGCCCACAGCCCGAGCGCAGTGAACTCCGCGGCGGCCGCGGCGAGTAGTTCTCGCACGTCGGCGGTATCGCCAGTCCGGTATCGGACCTCGGCGAGCCCGAACCTGCTCATCGCGGCAAACGGCCGCGCGCCGATTGCGTCGTTGGCCTCGATGGCACTGGTGAAGTACCTGTCGGCATCTGCGTCCAGACGGGCGGTGGACGCGAGATCGCCGAGCAGGCGCGCCATCGACCCGCCGCAGAACACGACGCCGGAGCCGTCGCACATGAAGTACTCGGCGTACTCGCGGAGTTGCTCGTACACATCGAGTGCAGTCTCGACGTCGTCCAGCGCCACAGCGACCGTCCCGACGAGAGTCATCAGCGGCGTCCACCGCGGACCGCGTCGCGCAGTCGACGGCATCGAACGGAACGGCGCGAAACTCGCCCGCGCCGAGTCTTTGTCACCGGCCAGCGACGCCAGCAGCGGCTCGTAGATGCGCACCAGAGGGATGTTCGGGGCGTGCTCGAAGGCATCGAGAATCGAAGACCGGGTCACCTCGTCCACTTCCCCACGCACCGCAGCCAACTGACCGAGAAACGCGAAGTGCAACCCGATGAGCGAGAGGTCACCCGTCGACGAACTCACCGCCAGCGCGTCGTCGTTCGAGCGCAGCGCAGCTGCCATGTCCCCTATCAATGCCGCCCGAGTGGCGCACACACGGTGGTAGTGCCAGCGCGCCACAGGCAGCGCACCTCGGTCCGCTATTCGCTGCACGACATCGATCTGTTCGTCGACGAGGTTCAGGTCACCTGTCTGCAGCGCGGCCTGAAGCAGCCACAGGTGCCCCCACAGCTCGGCCAGCGCCTCGCTCGCCCTCGGCCCGACTGCTATCGCCCGTAGAGCCAATTCCCGCCGCTGCTTCACGTGTCGCATGTCCGCGAGCGCAATGTGCCGGGCCCGGACGGCGTCGAGCACGGCGTCGGCGTTCACATCCGTGTCGTCCACTTCCGTGTCATCGTCGAGCAGGGAATCTGCGAGTTCCAAGGACTCGGCCGACCAGCGTGACGCGGCATCGGGTCGATCGGTCTCGGCCGCAGCGACGGCTCGCCCTGCGAGGAGACGCGCCTTGGCACCCGCGGGGATTCCGGCGCGCGCCAACACGGCTGTACACATGCGATCCACCCGCATCAGCAGATCCGGAACCCCGACGCCACGAACGAGCGCCGCAGCTCGCACGACAAGGTCGTCGTCCTCGGGGTACTGCAGGACCACCCGCTCACACAGCTCGACGCTCGACTCCACATGCCCGGCTGCGAACTCGGCTTCCGCACGTTCGAGGGTCGCGAGGGCGGACGGCGCTGCCTCACATGCCAGTGCGGCCATCGCAGCGGCTTCGTCGTAGGCAAGTATCGACGTGGCCTGCTCGGCAGCGATCCGCGCCCACCGCGCACACTCGGCGCGCTCGCCGGCCCGACGCCACTGCACGGCTGTCGTCGCGGCATCACTCTCGCCGCGCGACAGAACCTGCGCATACCTACAGTGGAGTGCCCGACGCCTCGACGGCGACAGGTCCGCATAGGTGGCATCGCGAACGAGCGAATGCGCGAAGGCAACCGTGCCGGTATCGCAGTCCGCCACGAGCGCTCCAGCCCTGAACGCGTCATCCAACTTCGACTCGACCCAGGCCGCACTCGTACCGGCAACCTCGGACAGCACGACGAGGTCGATGCGGTCGCCGATCACGCTGGCGTGGTCGAGGAGGTCGCGGGCATCGGCGTCGAGTACGGAAACCGGTTCGAGCGCCAATGCGCGCAACGTCGGATCGTCCGCAAGTACCGAGGGAAAATCGAGCCGCCCAGAGGCTTCCGCGCGTGAGGCGAGCAGTCGCACGAACAACGGGTTGCCCCCGGTGGCGTCGCGCAGCCGGACAGCATGTCGGCGTTCGGCAAGGTGAGGTACCGAACCCTTCAACCACTGGAGGACCTCGTCGGTGGAAAAACCTTGAAGTGCAAAGGAAGACGACGATCCCAACGAAGGTTCGGCACGACGGGAGGTGCACAGCAAGAGCACTCGACGGTCCAGAACGGCCCGGGCGACGTGCTCGAGCAACAACATCGACGACGGATCGAACCAATGTAGGTCTTCGAGGACCACCAGCAGTCCGGCGGCGGGAGCTGCGGCCGCAACGGCCGTCGCAACGTCGTCGAACATGGCGAAACGCGCATGGGCCGAGGTACCGACGGGATCCGTCCGATCCAAAGCCGTCGCCACCGACGCGACGGACCTTCCGAGTCGACGCCACGGCCACAGCGGCGGCATGCCGTCATCGTCGATCCCATAGGTGCGCGCGACCGTGATTCCGTAGTGTTCGGCGATACGCGCCACCGACTCGACCAGCGTCGTCTTGCCGATGCCCGCCCCGCCGGACACCACGACCGTTCCTCCTCGACCACGCGACAAGCCGACCAGCGCAGCGCGCAGCTCGGCGAGTTCCGCGGCCCGCCCGACTACCCGAAGCGCGTCAGGCTCGTCGACGATCATGAACAAGAAGTATCCGCCGAAACCTCAGTACCTGCCTACGTATCAGCACTGATGTGCTCGGCGGAGCAACAGAACATCCTGGAAACACACAATCGTTCCAGGAGGACATCATGCACGCACAACTGACCTACTTCGACGGCCCACGCACAACCGAGCAGCTTGCGGCAGCGGACTTCGGCACCGAGCACAGAATCAAACCCGCCGTATCCCGGGTCGACGGAGTTCATCGTGTCTACGTGCTGCGAGCGCACGACGGCAGCGAAGTGGTGGTCGTACTCGCCGATTCGGAGGACACGTTGCTGTCCGCCCAGAAAGCCATCATGGCGACCGAATTGCTACCCGACGAGGATCCCGCGCTTCTCACCGGGCCCGATCGCGTCGAGCTGTTCCCGGTGATGGAGGTGTGGGAGCCGTAACCGACGTGGTTGCGACGCATGAATGGGCCATCGCAATCGTTGCGGTGGCCCATTCATGTCGATAAGTCGGTGCGGAAGAAAACCTAGCCGAGCAGGCCCCAGTCCTCGAGTCCGTCGTACAACGGGACGCTCTGCGCGAGCTTGACGACGCGCTCCTTCAGGGAATCGCTGGCCACACCTGTCGCGAGGGCGGTACCGATGATGTCGGCGACCTCGGTGAACTCGGCTTCGCCGAACCCACGCGTCGCCAGTGCCGCGGTGCCGATACGCAGGCCGGAAGTGACCATCGGCGGACGCGGGTCGAACGGGACAGCGTTGCGGTTGACGGTGATGCCGACCTCGTGCAGAAGGTCCTCGGCCTGCTGGCCGTCGAGCTGGCTGTTGCGCAGGTCCACTAGCGCGAGGTGAACGTCGGTGCCGCCGGTCAGCACCGACACGCCCTTCTCTGCGACATCGGCGCCGTTCAGGCGTTCGGCCAGCAGTGAGGCGCCGAGGAGTGTGCGCTCCTGACGTTCCTTGAACTCGGGCGTCGCGGCGATCTTGAAGGCGACGGCCTTGGCTGCGATGGCGTGCATGAGTGGCCCACCCTGCTGGCCGGGGAAGACCGCGGAGTTGATCTTCTTGGCCCACTCCTTCTTGGCGAGGATCAGGCCGGAGCGAGGACCGCCGAGCGTCTTGTGCACTGTCGAAGACACGACGTCCGCGTACGGGACGGGCGAGGGGTGCAAGCCTGCCGCCACGAGACCGGCGAAGTGAGCCATGTCGACCCACAGCAGCGCACCGACCTCGTCGGCGATGGAACGAAACGCCTCGAAATCCTGATGCCGCGGGTATGCAGACCAACCGGCGATGAGAACCTGCGGCTTGGCCTGGACGGCCTGCTTGCGCACCTCGTCCATGTCGATCCGGTGGTCTTCTTTGCTGACGCCGTAGGACTCGACCTCGTAGAGCTTGCCGGAGAAGTTGAGCTTCATGCCATGTGTGAGGTGCCCACCGTGTGCCAGATCGAGGCCCATGATCTTGTCACCCGGGTTGATCAGCGCCATCAGCACCGCGGCGTTGGCCTGAGCACCCGCGTGCGGCTGGACGTTGGCGAACTCGGCACCGAACAGTTCTTTGGCCCGGTTGCGCGCGAGATCCTCGACGACGTCGACGTGTTCGCAACCGCCGTAGTAACGACGGCCGGGGTAGCCCTCGGCGTACTTGTTGGTCAGAACGCTGCCCTGAGCCTGCAGCACGGCGCGCGGGACGAAGTTCTCGGACGCGATCATCTCGAGGGTGTCGCGCTGGCGACCGAGCTCACCCGCCATGGCTTCGGCGACCTCGGGGTCGAGCTCGGCCAAAGACAGGTTGTTGACGTCGGTCATTTCAAGAATCTCCAAAGGAACGCGGCGAGGTGGGCGTACACAGCTTAAGATATGCGCCCTCGGCACCCGTGTGCGCATGGTTGCCGCCCGCCGTCACGCCCAGCTTTCCGGGGTGCGCAGCGCACTCGGAACGAGCGGCTCGTCGAGGAGCCGACCGAACAGCGCCGAGCGCTCGCCGACCGTCGCACCGCGGTTCAGCCAACCGTCGAGAAGCTTGTATCCCTCGACGTACGTGCTGATGTATGCCCGCCACAGCGGCGAGGACAAGAACTTCAAGCTTTGACGCGCCCGCTTGGGCGACGTCAGTGACCACCGCTCCAAATATGCCGCGACGTCGTCGTGCGACTTGTGCTGGTCGTGCAGCAACAGAGCCGCATCTTGACGGACCCCGAGCAGCTGACTGGACGCAGCCGACAATCGCTCGGCCTTCTCTCCGTCGAATCGAAGCCCCAGATCGGCGTAGATCTCTTGCGCCCACATCCCCCAGCCTGGCCCGACGATGGACTTCAGAGCCAGATCGGCAAGCCCTTCGGCCATCAAGCACTGCGGGGTGTTGACGAGGAACAGTGTCTGCTCCAGCTGACCGGCCGAGACAAGTCCGGCTTCCTTGCGGCAGTGCTCGGTGTGGTGGCCGGGATACGCCTCGTGCGCGATCAGGTACGGCAGGTGCGCCATCTGCTGATCCAGGTCGGAATTGATCGCCACTGTGGACGTGTAGTTGCCGAGGTAGTAGTTGAATCCGGACCACGGCTTGTCGCCGACGACTTCGTAGTTCACCTGCTCGGTCTCCGGCAGTGCGTACTCGGCGCGAACCCGGTCACGAAGGGCGCTCGAAAAAGCGTCGACGCAGTCCTGAAGTCGGTCCGCGGGCACGACGTCTGCAGACCGGTGTGCCGCGAGACGTTCGGCAAGCGAGCCTGGACCGTCGAGCACCTCGTCCATTCGTCGATGTGCCTCCCGGTACTCATCCTGATCACCCGGCTCGATCCGGACATCGAAGTATGCGAAGACCTCGTCGACGAAACCGATGTCGTCGCCGGCGAACTTACGGCCCGAACACTCGAGCGCACGCAGATGGACATCGATGAAGTCGACTCTCTGCTGCGGCAGGTCGGTGCTCGCAAGTTCCGCACGTAGCTCGGCGGCCCTCCGCGCCAGGGCTCGGGGTTCGGGCGCAGGTGCGTTCTCGGTCTGCCTGCGCAGCTCGGGATCACCGGTGTACGCGTCGACGAACCCTTCTTCGAGTCGGTCGAATTTCAGACCGAGCAGAAGATATTCGCGGACGAAGGAATCGGCATTCATGTGGATCGACATTAGCGGGCGTCAGGAGTGGAGCCTGCGGAACGACCCGGGCGTCAGGAGTGGAGCGAAGCGGAGTCGGAGCCGACATGAACGCGCGGTGAACCACCCCGCCCGTGCGAGTCTTTGTGCCAGCGAGCACAATCTGAAGCCATGCGACTAGCGCTCTGTCGGAGCACACGCCTTCCGGGCCACCGCTACCTGCGCAGCATTCGGTGTCGCGAGTGAGCGAATCCAGTCCGTACGTCGAGTTCGACCGCGCTCAGTGGCGGACGCTGCGGCAGTCGACCCCTCTTGTTCTCACCGAGGAAGAACTCGTCGGTCTCAGGGGGCTCGGCGAGCAGATCGATCTCGACGAGGTGGCCGAGGTCTACCTTCCTCTCGCACGTCTCATTCACCTTCAAGTTGCTGCACGACAGCGTCTGTTCGCCGCAACCGCGACGTTCCTCGGTGAGAAGCACCCCGACCGTCAGGTGCCGTTCGTCATCGGAGTCGCAGGAAGTGTTGCTGTCGGAAAGTCGACGACAGCGCGTGTTCTGCAGGCGTTGCTCGCGCGGTGGGACCATCATCCCCGCGTCGATCTGGTCACCACCGACGGATTCCTGTATTCGACAGGAGAGCTGATGCGGCGCGGGATCCTGCACCGCAAAGGGTTTCCGGAGAGCTACGACCGGCGCAAGCTGCTGCGCTTCGTAACGGAGGTGAAGTCCGGCGCCGAGGAAGTGGCGGCGCCTGTCTACTCACACGTCTCGTACGACATCATCAAGGGCCAGTTCCACATGGTCCGTCAACCGGACATCCTCATCGTCGAGGGCCTCAACGTGCTGCAGACAGGTCCTCGCCTGATGGTGTCCGACCTGTTCGACTTCTCGATCTACGTCGATGCTCGCATCGAGGATATCGAGGCGTGGTACGTCAAACGCTTTCTCGCACTGCGTGAGACGTCGTTCGCGGATCCCGACGCGCACTTCCACCACTATGCCAACTTGTCCGACGAGCATGCCCGGATCGCGGCCGAGGACCTGTGGCATTCGATCAACCTGCCGAACCTCGTCGACAATATTCTGCCCACGCGGCCGCGGGCGACGATGGTGCTGCGCAAGGACGCCGACCACACCATCAACAGGCTGCGGCTGAGGAAGCTGTAGGCCCTCCGGCCCCAGTGGCACGGAAAAGCGCACTCCAGGACACTTAACCATGCCACTGGCGGCGGAGCCGCCCAGCGACACCGCGGAGCCGCCCAAGTCGCACCGAGCGCTAGATCCCGAACCGCCGGTGCCGCGCAGCGTAGTCACGCAACGCCCGCAGGAAGTCGACGCGCCTGAACTCTGGCCAGTAGGCCTCGGTGAACCATATTTCGGAATATGCGCTCTGCCACAGCAGAAACCCCGACAGCCGCTGCTCGCCCGACGTTCGGATGACGAGGTCCGGGTCGGGTTGACCGGAGGTGTAGAGGTGACTGTCGATAGCGTCGACGCTGACCGCTCGAACGAGATCGTCGCCGGTGACGCCCTCGGCGATCTTCTCGGCGAGTAGCGCTTGCACTGCATCGGCGATCTCTTGGCGCCCGCCGTATCCGACGGCGACGTTGACGTGGGTTCCGGTTCGTCCCGCGGTCAAGCGGGCTGCCTCTTTCAGCCTGCGCGCAGTCGGCTCGGGCAGCGACTCGAGAGTTCCGACGATCTTGACGCCCCAGTTCTGCTCAGGTCCGCAGATTTCTTCGACGACATCGGTGATGATCTCGAGCAGGGAGTCCAGCTCGTCGGGGTCGCGGCGCAGATTCTCCGTCGACAGCAGATAGATCGTCGCCATTTCGATGCCGGCAGCGTCGCACCAGCCGAGCATTTCGGCGATCTTGAGTGCGCCCATCCGATGTCCGTGCGCGACGTCGGTGAATCCGTTCTCCCGAGCCCAACGCCTGTTGCCGTCGCACATCACAGCAACGTGACGAGGGTGCGCCACATCATCGAGTTGCGTCAGTAGACGTCGCTCGTACACGTTGTAGAGGACGCTTCGCATCTTGGTCGGGAGAATCTTCACCGGGACATCACCACGGGGCACAACCTTACGCCGAGACCCAATCGGAACCCGCCGGTAGAGTAGGCGGCGAACCTACGGTTGCGTAGGTAATGCAGAGGAGGTTGTGCCAGTGACGATGTTCGGAATCGACGAACTCCCCGTCAAACCCCGCATGCGCGGGTGGATACACCTGTATGCATTCGGAGTCGCAGTCGTCGCCGGAATCGTACTGGTGACGCTTGCGTTCAGCATGGTGTCCGCCAGCGCCGGCGTCGCCACCGCTGTCTATGCCGTCACCGTGTGTGGGGTGTTCGGAGTCAGTGCCACCTACCACCGAGTGCACTGGGACAACCCTGTCCATCGAACGTGGATGAAGCGAGCCGACCACTCGATGATCTTCGTGTTCATCGCCGGCAGCTACACCCCGTTCGCAGTCCTCGGACTCCCTCCGAACACCGGTCGAACTCTTCTGATCGTCGTTTGGCTCGGAGCGCTGGGCGGCGTCGCGCTGAAGATGTTGTGGCCCCAGAGCCCGCGCTGGGTCGGCGTTCCGCTGTACCTGATTCTCGGGTGGGCAATCGTCCCGGTTGCGCCTACGCTCATCGAGCACGTCGGCTACGCGCCGTTCGTGCTGCTCCTGGTCGGCGGGGTTCTGTACAGCATCGGCGCAATTCTCTACGCCACCAAGTGGCCCAACCCCTGGCCTTCGACATTCGGCCATCACGAGTTCTTCCATGCCGCAACCGTGCTCGCCGCGATCTGTCATCTCGTCGCAGTCTGGTTGGTGTTGTTCTAGCTTTCGCTATCGGTGCAACGCCCGGAGCAGATCCTGCTCGGTCGTGACCGGCCTGTCGCACACGAAGCCGCGACACACATACGCAGCCTCCTGGCCGTCTACCGTCGGCCGGTCGGACAACAGCGGTGAGGAATCGACCGCGCCGGCAACGATGGTCGTGCCGCCCGGTGCGTGCGCACGAGCAATCCGCAGCAACCGACTGTCTCCGTCGGTGGAGATCGCTACCTGCAGCGGCCCGCGGACGGACGCTTCCGCGACGGCCAGCCAGTGACCTCCCGAACGCGGAGCCCGCTCGAGCACGAGCGCAGCCCCAGCAAGGCCGGCCGACGCCAACTCGCCGTACCTCGTCCCGGCATCGGGAGCCATCAGGGCCTCGGCGATCAGCAGGGCTTCGGTGATCGTCGACGCACCGGACGGCGTCGCATTGTCGAGGGGATCTCGCGGGCGCGTGACCAATGTCTCGGCATCGTCGGCGGTATCGAACCAGCTACCGCGATGGTCCGCGTCGGCGAAGTGCTCGATTGCGGCGTCGAGAAGCACCCGCGCCCGCCCGGACCAGACGAGGTCACCGGTCGCCTGAAACAGCGACAGCGAAGCCACAGCCAAGCATGCGTAGTCCTCCAGCACTCCAGTTGCGTCGCCGACGTGAGAGCCGAGCGACGCCCGACGAAGCCGACCGTTCTCCTCGTGCCGAGCGAAGATCTGCTCACCGCACTCGACGGCCGCATCGATCCAATCGGGGCGTCCCAATCCTGCACCCGCTTCGGCAAGAGCGGTGATCGCCAATCCGTTCCATGCGGTCACAACTTTGTCATCGCGACCCGGCTGTGGCCGCTGATTGCGTGCGTCCATCAACTTCTGTGTGACGGCGGTGTAGCGCCCGAAGTCCTCGGGATCCTCCGGCAGCTGCAGCACCGACATTCCAGCCTCGAACGTGCCCGAGGTGTCGACACCGAACAGCCCCGCAGCCCAGACACCGTCCTCGAATCCGAGAACGTCCACCAGCTGCTCCGGGGTCCATGCGTAGGTCAGCCCTTCCACACCCTCGGTGTCGGCATCGAGAGCGGAGGCGAAACAACCTGTGTCGGTGCGGAGTTCACGCAGCATGAAGTGTGCAGTCGCGTCGGCGATCCGGGTCGCGAGCGGATCGGAGGTGACGCGCGCGAGATGACCGTACAGCCGCAGCAGGAGTGCGTTGTCGTAGAGCATCTTCTCGAAGTGCGGGACGATCCACTCCGCGTCGACGGAGTAGCGCGCGAAGCCGCCACCGATCTGGTCGTAGATACCCCCGCGCGCCATCGCCGCCGCCGTGCGCTGCACTGCGGCCAAAGCCGCTGCAGATCCGGTCCGCTCGTGATGTCGCAGCAGCCCTTCGAGTAGCGCTCCTGGTGGAAACTTCGGTGCGCCACCGAATCCACCGAAATCGACGTCCTCGTCCCCGAGCACCGACGCGACGGCTTCGGCCAGCAGATCCGAGTCGACGGGCCGATCCGACGTCGGAATCCGGCCGGAATTCTCACGCATCGCCTCGGTGATCGCGGCGGAGGCGTCGAACACTTCGGTTCGCCGAGTCGCCCAGGTGTCTGCGATGGCCTCGAGCAGTTGCGGGAACGACGGAGTTCCCGCGCGGGGCCTCGGCGGGTAGTAGGTGCCGCAGTAGAACGGTTCGCCGTCCGGGGTGAGGAAGCAGGTCATCGGCCACCCGCCCTGACCCGTCATTGCGACGGTGGCGTTCATGTACACGGCGTCGAGATCCGGTCGTTCCTCGCGATCGACCTTGATGCAGACGAAGCTCGCGTTCATCAGGGCGGCGGTGGCGTCGTCCTCGAAGGATTCGTGGGCCATGACATGGCACCAATGGCACGCGGAGTACCCGATCGACAACAGGATCGGCACGTCGCGGTCCCGAGCCGACTCCAACGTCTCGGGAGTCCACTGCTGCCAGTGGACGGGATTGTCGGCGTGCTGGCGCAGGTACGGACTCGTAGCCGTACCGAGCGCATTGCCGTCCAGCACAGTCAGTTCTCGCCGGCTTTCGACTGCGTTCCGTGCTCAGGACCGAGATCGTGAACAGCGCCCCTGTCGGTGCCCTCGTCGAGCTCCTGATCTGCCGCCGGATCGTCCTTCTCGAAGGTATCGGGGAGCTTCTTGATCTGCTTGTTCATGGACCAGATGAGAAGAGCGGTGCCGACGAGCAGAGCGACGATGATGACCAGACCGATCGGCGAGGACTTGCCGAACTCCGGACCAGGCGCACCCTGGGCCATCAACTGCACGATCACCTGTCGGTCCCTGTCTCGATGTCGGCGGTGTCGATTCCTGCGAAGAGTTCCGTTTCCGGAATCGAGGTCTTCACCCGAGTCCGTGCCAGCTCGTACTCCTCGGTCGGCCACAGCTTGCGCTGCACTTCGAGAGGCACGGCGAAGAACGAACCGTTGGGATCGATCTGGGTGGCGTGCGCGCGCAGGGCGTCGTCCCGCTGCTCGAAATAATCGCCGACGGTGACCTGCGTGGTGATGCGTTCCATGATCTCGTCACGCTCGGAAGTCCATCTCTTCAACCAGTCGACGAACGGGCTTTCCTCGCCGCGATCGATGAACCAGTCGTGGAAGAGCTGCATCTTCTTTCGAAGGAAACCGTGTGAGTAGTACAGCTTGAGCGGGGTCCACGGCTCACCTGCATCGGGGAACTTCTCCGGATCGCCTGCAGCTTCGTACGCAGCGACGGATACCTCGTGGCACCGGATGTGGTCGGGGTGCGGGTAGCCGCCCTTCTCGTCGTACGTGGTGATCACGTGCGGCTTGAACTCGCGGATGACCTTGACGAGTGCTTCGGTGGACTCCTCGAGCGGCACGAGCGCAAAGCAGCCCTCGGGCAGGGGCGGCAGCGGATCACCCTCGGGAAGTCCCGAATCCACGTAACCGAGCCACGTCTGCCGAACTCCCAGGATGCGCGCAGCCTCGGCCATCTCCTCGCGCCGAACTTCCTGGATGCGGTCGCGCACACCAGGGATGTCCATCGCTGGGTTGAGGATGTCTCCTCGCTCGCCACCAGTGAGGGTCACGATCAGGATGTCGTTTCCCTCGGCTGCGTACCGAGCCGTCGTCGCGGCACCCTTGCTCGACTCGTCGTCAGGATGGGCGTGCACCGCCATGAGCCGTAGTCCGGACACGTTCTTTCCTCACCTCAGCTTCGCCTGCTTCTTTCGCTCCCCCTATAGTTCCACTTGGCGCCGACATGCCTCGCACCGGCTGCCGCAGACCTGACAAGGTTCCGTTCCGACGAAAGTTCGTATGACTGCCACGCTCCCCGAAGGCCGGTATCCGGTATCGACCACGCGTCGTGCAGTGGGAGGTCGAACCAAGAACATCCTGCTGGTAGTCGTCCTGCTCGTCGGGCTTGCGGTCGCCTACCTCGGCTACCTCCGTTTCTCTGTGCAGGACGTCGAGGGAAAAGCACTGTCCTTCGATCTGGTGGACGATTCGACCATTTCCATCGGGTTCAGTGTCACCCGCGCCGATCCGTCGGACGACGTCGTCTGCATTGTTCGTGCTCGCTCGCGTGACGGTTCGGAGAGCGGTCGGCGTGAGGTACTCGTGCCTGGCTCGTCCGCGCAGGAAGTCGAGGTGACGTCGGTCGTACGCACCTCGAAGCCTCCCGCCATGGGCGACGTATACGGGTGCAGCACGAATGTCCCCGACTATTTACGGGCAGGCTGACCTACCGCTGCCTCGTGGTAAGATTGCGCTGTACACGGTTCCGAACTGGAGCCGTGTATTGCTGCATTGACGGCCAGAGCAGCAGGTGACGGCGCCTACGGGCGCTGACACGGCAGCCGGCTCAGGAAGCGGGCCGATCAGAGGTTTCATGGAAATTCTCTGCACATACGCGTGCGCCCGTCAGCATCAAGACCGGGAG
Source organism: Rhodococcus sovatensis (assembly GCF_037327425.1). Lineage (NCBI taxonomy): Bacteria > Bacillati > Actinomycetota > Actinomycetes > Mycobacteriales > Nocardiaceae > Rhodococcus > Rhodococcus sovatensis. Next base: position 3,543,001 of record NZ_CP147846.1, read on the forward strand.
TCCACCGCGACTTCGACTACAAGGGAGTGATCGAGATGACCGAGACCCAGGTGACCTGGCTGACCCAGGAATCCCACGACAGGCTCAAGAGCGAACTCGACCAACTCATTTCCAATCGCCCGGTCATCGCCGCCGAAATCAACGAGCGACGCGAAGAGGGCGATCTGAAAGAGAACGGCGGCTACCACGCAGCACGCGAGGAGCAGGGCCAGCAAGAAGCCCGTATTCGCCAGCTTCAAGAGTTGCTCAACTCGGCCAAGGTCGGCGAAGCACCCACGCAGTCCGGCGTGGCGCTGCCCGGATCCGTGGTGAAGGTCTACTACGACGGCGACGAGTCGGACACCGAAACGTTCCTCATCGCGACCCGCGAAGAAGGCGCCCGTGACGGCAAGCTCGAGGTGTACTCCCCCAGCTCACCGCTCGGTGGAGCTCTCATCGACGCCAAGGTCGGCGACACCCGTGAGTACGCCCTCCCCAACGGCAAGACCATGAAGGTCACCCTGCTGAGTGCGGAGCCGTACCACACGTAAACACCGCTAGGTTGCACGCGAGTAGGTGTCATACGAAGCCCTCGGCCAGAAGTACCTGGCCGGGGGCTTTGTCGATCGCGGCGAGACAAATCATCCGGTATGGATGAGCGGATGGACGGTACCCGCGAGGGATCTATCGCACACTTGACTCATGGAACCCGTCTCACTTCAGGTCGACCCGGTTTCAGGACCGATAGACGGCCCGACGGTGTTTCGCGCACATGGAGTCGCACCCGGCCTACCCGTCCATCTCGATGTCGCCGTCGTCGACGCGAACGGTCACCGATGGGTGTCACACCAGGACTACCCGATCGACGCCGATGGCCTACTGCAGATCGATGATCCCGACCGGCCGTGGTGGAACATGATTTTCGTCGACGAGGGAGTTCCGCCGGTGACGTTCGCGGGTTCCGACGAGGGCCTCGACTTCTCCGTGTCGATTCACGCACTCGAAGGGTCGTCGAGCACGACCGTCCGACGAACGTGGGGCGACGCCGTCGTGCGGCAGGACCTCGCAGGCGATGGGTGGAGGCTTCGGATCTATCTCCCTGACACGGACACCGATATCTCACCGGCCGTCATCGTCGTACCCGGCACGACCGGCGCTCGACCTGCCGCACCGACGGCGGCGCTGCTCGCCTCGCACGGGTACGTCGCGGCCGTGCTGGTGTACATGGCCGAGCCCGGGTTGCCCGAGAGTTTTCAGGAAATACGTCTCGAAGCGATCGCCGACGCCATGGCGGCGTTCGCCCAGCACGAGCACGTCGACCCCGAGAACATTGCGGTGTTCTCGGCATCTGTCGGAGTGTCGGTCACCCTCGCCACACTCGCCTACATCCCGTCGATCTCGGTGCGCGCCGTCGTCGCCATTGCTCCTGCGCACGTCGTGCTGCAGGCGCTGGCCGATGGACAGCCACCTAAGACATCGTCACTCACATTGGACGGAAAGCCACTGTCCTACATGCCGATTCGCGCCGACAAACTCGTCGGTCAGATGCTCAGAACTGCATCGCGGCGGTTATTCTCGCGCGCGCCGACATCGCGCGCACTGAAACTCCGGCCTGCGTACGAAGCAGGTCTGCGCGACGACGCGGCCGTGTCTGCGGCGGCAATTCCCGTCGAGAGGATCGATGCGCCGATCCTCGCTGTAGCCGGTGTTGCGGACCAATCGTATCCAGCGGATCGAATGGCGCGAGCCCTCATCGCTCGACGAGGTCGAGACACCGATCGCCTGCTGATCCTGCCCAACGCCGGGCACTTCCTCAGGCCCCCCGCAACCCCGACCACAGTGGACCGCAACGACAGCATCGTCTCCGGTGGCACTCCGGCCGGGACCGCGAAAGGTCAACGTCGGATGTGGACCGAAACGCTGAGGTTCTTCGAGGACAATCTCAGGCGGTGAGGGTTCTTTCGTACTTGCGGACCGAGAGCGGTACGAAGATGACGAGGAACAGAACTACCCAGATCAGTGTGTAGAGAACAGGATTCTGCAACGGCCAGGCTTCCGGTGGCGGCGCCAACGGATTGGTGTTTCCGAACAGTTCGCGTACGGCGAGCGTCACAGAGGAGATCGGATTCCATTCGGCGATGGTCTTGAGGACGGTCGGGAATCCGTCGATCGGAACGAACGTGTTGGCGATGAACGTCAGCGGAAAAATGACGATGAACGACGCGTTGTTGAAGATCTCGGGTGAGCGCACCGTCAATCCGACGAACGCCATGACCCACGAAATCGAGTACGCGAAGAGCAGCAGTAGTACGTAGCCGGCCAGCGCTTCGAAGAACGACGACGTGATGCGCCACCCGACGATGAGACCGGTGATGGACATGATCGTGATGGTCACGATGTTGTTGCCCACGTCGGCCGCGGTACGCCCGATGACGACCGCAGAGCGGGCCATCGGCAGCGACCGGAACCGATCCATGACGCCCTTCTGCAGGTCTTCGGCGAGCGAGGATCCGGTGATGGACGCGCCGAAGATCATCGTCTGAACGAAGATGCCTCCCATCAGGAAGCTCTTGTAGTCGACGCCGGGAATGTCGATCGCACTGCCGAACACGTAAGCGAAGAGAAGCACGAACATGATCGGTGACAGGGTCGCGAAGAACAGCAGATCCGGAACTCGCTTGAGCTTGATCAGGTTCCGTTTGGTGATGATGAGGGAATCGTGAAGAACACTCATTTCGCTTCCTCCACTGGTGCGTCTTCCTCGGTGGCGTGGCCGGTCAGAGTGAGAAATACGTCGTCGAGATTGGGGCGCCGCAGACCCACGTCCACGACCTGGATACCTGCTTCTTTCAGCTGCACGAGAGCGGTGGTCAGATCGTCGGCACCGCCGCTGACGGGCATGCCGATACGACGCGTCTGCTCGTCGTAGGACGGTTCGTCGAGTCCGATCGGGGCGAGTAGCGCGAGCGTGCGATCCTTGTCCGACGCGTCGGTGAGAACGAACTCGAGGCGTTCGCCACCCACCTGAGATTTGAGGTGGTCGGCTGTGCCCTCGGCGATGATCGACCCCTTGTCCAGGACGATGATCTTGTCGGCAAGCCGGTCGGCTTCTTCCAGATACTGCGTGGTCAGCAGGATTGTCGTCCCGTCCTGGACCAGGTCGGAGATGAAGTCCCACATCGCGTTTCGGCTGCGCGGATCGAGGCCGGTGGTCGGTTCGTCGAGAAAGACGACCTTGGGTCGGCCGATGAGACTGGCAGCGATATCGAGCCGCCGCCGCATTCCACCCGAGTACTGCTTGGCCGTGCGGTCCCGGGCGTATTCCAGATCGAAACGAGCCAACAGCTCGCCGGCGCGCGTTCTCGCCTCGGCCTTCTTCAGACCGAAGAGGCGTCCGACCATCTCCAGATTTTCGTACCCGGTGAGATACTCGTCCACGGCCGCGAACTGGCCGGTCAGTCCGATGGACTTTCGAACCTCGTTCGGCTTGTCGCCGACGTCGATGCCGTGCACCTTCGCCGTTCCCGATGTCGCCTTGAGCAGCGTCGCCAGAATACGAACCGCAGTGGTCTTCCCGGCACCGTTCGGACCCAGCACGCCGAGGACCGTTCCCTCCGGCACAACGAAGCTGATCCCGTTCAGAGCCACGTTCTTGCCGTACTCGAGTACTAAATTCTCGACTTCGATGGCATTCGCCATGATGTAAGTTCCCCATTCCAGTAGAGCGGTCGAAAGTTCAGACTCGAAACCTGTCGAAGATTAACCGCTCCGGATCGAACCTGCCGTCCACAGATCCTTCGAGCAGCGCCCAGGAGGGGATGGTACTGGGCAACACCGACATGTTCGCTTCGGTCGTCCCTCAGCGTGTGGGAGCCCACACCGTCGAACCGTTTCGGTCCGATACGGTCAGCACTCCAGCGACCTTCGCTACGGACATCTCACGTGGATCCGCCCCTGCGGGCCACGGCACCGACCACATCATCGTGCCGTCCGAGGCGCGGATCGCATGCATACCGGTGTAGTCGCCGAACACGTAGTGCTCGCCGTCGGTCGTACCCGCGCGCGCCCAGTACGCGTCCGGCCATGGCGTCGTCCATGTCGTCCGACCGGATTCGAGGTCGATACCCGAAAATGTACGGGTCTCCGACGATCGCACGATGACCGTTCTGCCCACCACGGCAAGCACCGCAGAGTTGGCGCCCCCGTTGTTTTCCAGCGTGGCCGGGTTGCGCCACAGCTCGGCCCCGGAGTTCGGGTCGTATGCACCGTCACCGAGGAACAGAGGAAGGTCCTCCTCCCCGATGTTCGCCCACGGCTGTGGTGAGAGTCCGAACGTTGCGACGGGTACCTCGGTACGGATCTGCCCCATCCCGTCGAGGATCACCTCGCGTAGCGAGCCATCCGGGTTACGAGTCACATTGGCGTACAGCTCGTTCCCCAGAGGAAGCGGATTTTCACCCGCAAACGTGAAACGAGGTTCACCCGAGTCGATGTCGATGATCTGGTGCGTGCCGCTGGAGTAGACATCGACGATTCCCCGATCCGGAAACGCAGCAGGTGACGCAGGCTGTCCAGGCACCGGCGACGGAAAGCTCGCATGCCAATGTGCGTCGAGATCGGTCAGTGTTCCGCGGTGGATCGTGGACAGCAACATGTCCTCGCTTCTGGCCGACACGTATCCCACGCCTGCCGCCGCCCGCACGTGGTAAACGTAGAAGTCGGTGGCGATGTCGCCCAGGATGCGTCCGTCGGTGATGTCGAGATACACGACGCGATGGTCGCCGTAGCAGGCCAGCACGGTGTCGTCGATCTCTTCCGCGCACTGCCGAACCGGCCCGATATCGCGGAGCCACAACCGTTCTCCACTGCTTGGGTCCAACGCGAGAACCCTCAGGCCGATCGGATTCTGCGTGTAGTCACCGTCGGCCAGCCCAACCAACATGGGCGCGGCGTCACCCGGGATCATCGGTAGCGCGAACCCGCGCGCATGCGTGACAGTACCCCGCGCCGCAGGATCGAGTCTCCAGGCAGGCGTCGGTGCAGTCGCGAAGTCTCCTGCGCCGAAGCGTGCGTCGACCACGTCGCCCGACGATCGAGGAGGTGACTCTTCGGCGGTACAACCGGCGATGAGTCCCGCCACCACGACAAGCCCCGCAATACAACGTCCGGTCTTCACCACGGTCACTGTACTTCTATTGCGCCATTTCTTGCGCCGACGTGCGAGCTCGGTTAACGTTCGAGGCGAGCCCCCGACGGGCCTAGCAGAAGGCATGAAATATGTCGATCACGTTCAATCACACCATCATTGCCACCACGAATCCACAGTCGACGGCGCAGTTCTACCTCGACGTTCTCGAAGCGACCGAGGCTCCATCATGGGGGCCGTTCGTCAACATCCTGCTCGACGACAAGGTGATGTTGCAGTTCGCGAGTCCGCCGTTCGAGTATCACCCACAGCACTATGCATTCCTCGTCGACGACGCCCTGTTCGATCGGGCCTACGACCGAATCCGGACCCGCGACATCGAGCACTGGGCCGATCCACAGCGCACCCGACCAGGTGAAACCAACACCGAACACGACGGGCGGGGCGTCTACTTCCTCGACCCAGGCGGAAACTATCTGGAATTGATCACGCGGGCGTACTTCTAGCTTCTCGACACCTCTAGCTTTCGACCGTGACCGCATACCCGCTGGCTGCGAGCGCATCGAGCACGTCCTGACGATGCGCCGGGCCGCGGGTCTCCACCGTCAACATGACGTCGACCTCCTCGAGCCCCAACTGCCCGCCGGTACGAGAATGGACCACATCGACGACGCTGGCGCCGAGCTTCTTGACGACGTCGAGCAGACTGAGCAGGCCACCTGGCCGGTCCGAAATCGTCACGCGCACGGCAAGGTAACGACCTGCGGCACGCAACCCGTGCGTGATGACGTGGGTCAGCAACAGTGGGTCGATGTTGCCGCCGGAGAGAATGGCGCACACCGGACCGTCGAGCATCAGGTCCTCGCGCGTCATCAGCGCGGCGACGGCCGCTGCGCCTGCCGGTTCGACGATGAGCTTGGCGCGTTCGACACACAGCAACAGCGCGCGGGACAACGCGTCCTCGGAGACGGTCACGATGTCGTCTACGAGGTCGACGACATGGTCGAACGGCACGCTGCCCGGCAGTCCGACGGCAATACCGTCGGCCATCGTCGACATCGATTCCGCGGCGATCGGGTGGCCCGCCTTCAGCGATGCCGGCCATGCCGCGGCGCCCTCCGCCTGCACTCCGACAACCCGCACACCTGGCTTGTGCAGGTGAACCGCAGCGGCGACGCCTGCGAGCAGCCCACCTCCGCCGGTCGGTACGACGATGGTCCCGACGTTCGGCATCTGCCCCAGCAGTTCGGTACCCAATGTCGCTTGTCCGGCAACGATATCCGCGTGATCGAACGGGTGAATGAGAACCGCACCGGTCCGGGCGGCGAACTCACGGGCGTGACCGAGCGCCTCGTCGACCGTCTGACCGACCAGGGTGATCTCTGCCCCGTACGCCTTGGTGGCGACGAGCTTGGGCAAAGACACACCTGTCGGCATGAAGACGGTCGAGGCAATACCCAGTTCCGATGCCGCCCAAGCAACTCCCTGCGCATGATTGCCTGCACTCGCCGCGACGACACCGTTTTCGCGGTCGGCGGCAGACAGTTTCGCGATCCGGTTGTACGCACCCCGCGGCTTGAAAGATCCTGTGCGCTGCAGGTTTTCGCACTTGAGCCGCACTTCGACGCCAGTGAGGTCGGACAGAATTCGCGATGCAACCACCGGGGTGCGGCGTATGACCGGCCCGAGCAGAACTTCGGCGTCGGCGATGTCCTGAGCGGTGAGGAGACCGCCGCTCACGTAGGCTGACCGATCTTGGCGCGCATCTTCATGACTGCACCTGCTTTACCTGCACCGACGACTGCAGTAAGAATTCCGTCACGGACGTAGTATGCCAGGAATTTTCGACCGTCGTCCTCGATGATTTCAACGGTATCGTCGGGCGATGGCGATCCGAGGGCCTGAATCTTCAGCTCGTACTGGTCACTCCAGAAGTAGGGCACGACAGCACGCGTTGCGCCCGGCTCTATACCGAGCAGGGCAGGCCCCATGACCTTGACCTGGTCTGCGACATTGCTCCAGTGCTCGACCCTCCGGACCGTCCCATCCACTGTCCATCCCGCCACGTCGCCGACTGCCCACACGTGCGGATCACTGGTCCGTCCTGTTGCGTCGGCAAGGACGCCGTTGCCGATCTCGATTCCGGAGCCATCGAGCCAGTCCACCACCGGCGTCGATCCGACGCCGACCACGACGGTGTCAGCTTCGATCTCGGTGCCGTCGGTCAGAAGCACGTGCGTCACCCGCTCGGCGCCACAGATCGTATCCACGCCGACACCGGTGCGCAGGTCCACGCCCTCCGCGATGTGCATGCGACCGACGAGGGCACCGACGTCTTCACCGAGAACCGACGCCAACGGAGTGGACTGAGGTTCGACGAGCGTCACGGCCACCCCGAGATGCCGAAATCCCGCGGCCAGTTCGCACCCGATGAAGCCTGCACCGATCACCACGGCGTGAGTGCTCGAGATCGCGGCGCGGCGCAGCGCATCGGCGTCGTCGCGCGAGCGGAGGACGTGGACACCTGGACGCTCCGGCACCGAGGGCAATTGCCTGGGTCGCAGTCCGGTGGCGACGACCAGTCGGTCGTAGTCGATCCTCGTACCGTCGGCGAGCTCGAGAACACGGTTCACCGGATCGAGCGCCGTCGCGGCCGAACCGAGGCGCAGTTCGATGCGATGCTCGTCGAAGTACCCCCGCGGCTCGAGGGTGGTGTCCTCACGTTCTCCGCGAATCACCTCCTTCGACAGCGGTGGTCTGTCGTACGGAAGGTGGGTCTCGTCGCCGACGAGCACGAGCTCGCCGTCGTACCCCAATTTGCGCAGCTCCTGCGCGCTACGAAGCCCAGCCAGTCCGGCACCCACGATCACGATCGTCATGAAAGATCTCTACCAGAGATGCGCGAGTGAACCGGCGGGGGCACGTCGAAGTCCGTGCGTTGACGTATCGTCCGGTCAGCAGGTGGCGGGTGAGAAGAGATACGAGACTTAGGGTGGGAAATTGAGACGCAGGGTGTTCGGCCGCTCTCGACGGATTGCGATGACCGGCGTCATGGCGGCGGCGGTGGCCTCCACCACCGGCGTAGGCATCGCCGCCGCGGACGAGTTGTCGACCGACCCCATCATTGCCTCGAATGCACTGCTGGCCGACCCAGTTTCCGCCGACGGCTCGAAGATCGTCTCCGAGTCGATCGCCGGACGCACTCTCACCCTGCAGGTGTACTCGGCCGCGATGGACAAGGACATCTCGGTGACGGTGCAGCGCCCTAAGGACGCCTCGGTACCGCGGCCGGTGCTGTACCTGCTCAATGGCGCCGGCGGCGGCACCGACGATGCGACGTGGCTCGAAAAGACCGACGTCGGCGACTTTCTCGCCGAGCAGGACGTCAACATGGTGATGCCGGCAGGGGGAAGATTCGCCTACTACACCGACTGGAAGCAGGACGATCCAGTTCTCGGTCGCAACAAGTGGCGCACGTTCCTACTCGACGAACTGCCTCCGCTCGTCGACGCGGCACTGGGCACCGACGGCGTGCAGGCGATCGCTGCCAACTCGATGACGGCCACTTCCGTGCTGCAATTGGCGATCGCGCGGCCCGGCTTCTACTCGGCCGTGGCCGGATACAGCGGATGCGCGCAAACGTCCGATCCGGTCGGTCGGGCGTTCGTCGAACTCGTCACCGAAACATGGGGAGGTGGCGATGTCCGCAACATGTACGGCGAACCCGACGATCCAGCCTGGGTAGACAACGATCCCGTCGTCAACGCAGAAGGTCTGAGGGGGTCGAAGCTGTACATCTCCAGCGGCAGCGGATCGCCTGGCCCCTACGACATGTTCGACGATCCGGCCACCTTCGATCCCACGACCGAGAACATCGCGAAGCAAGTCGGCGTCGCCAACCAGATCGTCCTGGGCGGTGTCATCGAGAGCGCGGTCAACTGGTGTACCCACAACCTGCAGGACCGTCTCGACGAGCTAGCGATACCGGCTACGTTCGACTTCGATCCCGTCGGCACCCATTCGTGGAGCTACTGGCAGGACGCCTTCTACAAGTCCTGGCCGCTACTCGCCAGCGGTCTCGGCGCTGGCGAGTAGCGGACTTCGGTCAGATACCCATCCCCTTGGCCAACACTGGCCAGGAATCGTGCAGGGCCTGCTCCCAGTACGGCCAGTAGTGTGTCCCGACCGGCGGGAACTGGTAGGTCGCCGGGATACCAAGGGAGTCGAGCTTGCTCTGCAAGTTGTGCGAGCAGTAGTTCGTTGCGCCCTCGATGACGATGCCGAGGCCCAGGTTCACGACACCCTGCGGTCCTTTGCCTTCGGTGTAGTACCGCACGTCCTCCGGCTGCGGAACCCCGCTACCGCTGGAGATGTAGAGGTTGGTTCCGCGAAGCTTCTCGGCGTTGATGACCGGGTCGTTCGCTGCCCATGCTGGATCGTTGTCGGGGCCGTACATGTTCACGGTGTTGCCGCCGGCCCATGTCTCCACCGACAGTTTGACGAATTGCCTACCCAACGGGTCGGCGATCTGTGCACAGCCGCTGTACGCCGCAACGGACTTGAACAGTCCGGGCTTCGCCTCGGCCATCTGCAGCACTGCGGTCCCGGAAGTGGACAACCCGGCAAGCGAGTTCAGCCCCGTCGAACCGAGGGTCTCGTCGAGGAGCGGTGGAAGCTCCTGAGTGAGGAAGGTCTGCCACTTGTTCACTCCGAGAGCGGGATCTTCCTGCTGCCAGTCGGCGTAGTAGCTGCCGCGGCCGCCGATCGGAAGAACGACATTGACCTGCTTGTCGGAGAGAAAGGTCAGCGCGTCCGTCTGCTGTTGCCAGCTCGCCGTACCCTCGCCCGCGTCGAGACCACTCAGCAAGTACATGTTCGGTGCCGGCTTGGATTCGTCGACGGGACGCTGCACCTGGACGGTGATGTCCTTGTTCATCGCCGCCGAGTACACCTGCAGATTCCAGGTGCGGCCGTCTTTCGCGACCGACGAGACCGACGATGCAGTTCCTGGTTCTGCCGCAGCGACGCCACCGAAAGTGGCGAAGGTCAGGGCTGCGGCCACGGCCACTGCCGTATTCCGCACCGCCGCTCGTTTACGTAGCGAAGAAAGCCTCATTGCGCAGTCGATTCCAGTCCACGGGCCGCCGTCGGCTCCGTCGTAGCAGTTGTTCCCCAACCCAGCGTCGTGGTTGCGGCTGACATATCCATCGATACCTTATGTCTTCATCCGCGAACTGTTCGTTACTGGTGCGAAATCCGACGCGCGAACGTGATGAACGAACGAGGCGTAGGCAATCGGCGTCGAGACAGGCATGCCGTCGGCCTGGATCCGTCTACGATCGATTCCATGAGCACTGACCCCAGCTTCGCCGCAGCCGCCCCGGCAGCGCTGACCACCACGCAGGGTCGGACGATCATCGCCGACGCGGTGGTAGCCAAGATCGCAGGTATCGCCACGCGCGAGGTCGACGGGGTCTACGACGTCGGCGGCGGCACCGCGCGCGCCGTCGGCGCACTGCGCGACCGCATCCCAGGAGCCCGCGTCAACCACAGTCAAGGCGTCGCCGTCGAGGTGGGCGAGAAACAGACGGCCATCGACATCGGCATCGTCGCCGAGTACGGCGTGGCGCTCCACGAACTCGCCGCTGCGATCCGCCGCAATGTCATCTCCGCAGTCGAAGGCATGACCGGGTTGGAGGTCACCGAAGTCGACATCACCGTCTACGACGTCATTCTGTTCGACGAGACCGAACAGGGCCTCCGGGTCACCGGGCAGAATTCCCGCGGCCCGGGGCAAGCCACGCACTCGGGCGAGGGCACCGACGTTCGTCGCCGGGTTCAATGACCGCCCATCTCGCCGATGCCGATCTGGCCGATGTCGTCGCGGCGACGACGTTGACGGTGTCCGGCGTCGCGGCGATGCACGGCGGCCAGTTCGGGGAGATCGCGACGTATCTGCCGGGCCGGAAAGTCGTCGGAATCCGCATCGATTCGGAGCAGTGCGACATCCATATCAGCGCCGCGTACCCATCCGACGTCAACGGAGTTGCTCGCGGTGTTCGCCGAGCCGTACAGCCGCTCGTGTCCGTTCCGATCTCGGTGACCGTCGAAGACATCATCGATCCAGGGAGTACGTCATGACCTACACCTTCGTCGGATTGCTCACCGGATTGCTGCTGGCCCTCGCCGGAATCATCGGTGGGTTCAGCGGGTTCGTCCTGGCCTTGTTCCTCGGGGCGGTCGGGCTGGCTCTCGGCGCCCACTTCGATGGCCGATTGGATCTGACGTCCCTGCTACGCAGCCGTGGCCGTGGTTGATGACCGACGTCGATACCGGTGGACCCGGCACGCTCGTCATCAAGGAGCGGGTCATATCGCGAGTCGCGGTCGCTGCGGCTCTGACAGTCCCGGATGTAGTGCGACAGGTCGGCGGAATGTCGCGGCTGACCGGACGCGACCTGCCCCGCGCCGATGTCTCGGTCGGTGAACACTCCGCCTCGGTGAATCTCTACATCGCGGTGCAGTGGCCGTCGCGGATTTCCGATGTCGCACACGCAGTCCACGACGAGGTCGCGCGGGCGCTGGACGAAATCGTCGGTCTACCCCTGCACCGCCTCAACGTTGTCGTGGCCGGAACATCACCGAGAAGCGATGCCCAGAGCCCGATCTCGGAGAACACGCACCCAGTTCTTCGACCGAGGCCGCCGACCGCGAGTCCGGCGGCTCACTACGCCGCGGTCGTCTTGGCGGTCGCACTACTCGGCGTAGCCTTCGTCGCCGGCCGTGAATTCTTGATCGTCCACGGCACCATCGTCGGCGCTCCGTGGATCGCCAATACCGTCGAGTGGATCGCCGATCTGCATTGGGCCACCTGGATGATCGCCGGCGCTGCCGGGTTGATCTCGGTCGGATCGATCCTGGTGGGGATGGGGCTCACGCCTCGCTCCAAGACTCATACGGGTGTCCGGTCCCCGAGTTCACCGTCACCCATGGTGTGGCTGCGCCCCACCGATGTAGCCCGAATGTGCAGCGATCACGCCGGAAACGTCCCCGGTAGCGAATCGGTGCGGACGACGGTGACCAAGAAGAAGGTGACGGTCGAGGTGCGACGCGTCGCCAGTGGTGACGATGCGATCCTGACCGAGTCGGTGCGCGACGCCGTCGCACCCGTACTGGCAGTACTCGCGGACACCAGAAAAGTGCGAGTCCGCCTACTGCATCCATCCGGCGTCGGGGAGACTCGCTCGTGAAGCGCGCGACAGCGGCCGTCGACCGTCTCCTCGTGGTGCTGCTCGGACTCGCACTCGTCGGCGCTGGAGTCTTCGCTCTCGGGTGGTATTTCGACGTGCCGATCGCCTTGAAGACCCTGTCGCGATTCGACCGCGACATCTTCGCCGGCTTCCCGATTCAGAGCTGGTGGGAAACCGCTCTCGCTGCCACTGCGGTGGTGTGCACGCTCGTCGCGGTCGCCTTACTGATCGGCAACCTGTCGCCGCGCCGGACCGGAACGGTGCAGATCTTCTCCGACGACGCTCTTGCCGTCCGAGTCGATCTCGGTTCCCTCGCACGCGGGGTCGCAGCTGATCTCACCGATTTTCCTGGCGTGGAGTCCGCACGTGGGCGTGCGATCGACGACTGCGGAACCGCGACTCTCGCGGTGACCGTGCAGACGTCCCCCCACATAGACATCGACGCCCTCACCCGCCACGCCGAACTGAAGGCGCAGTTCGTAGCCGATTCGATGGAGGGTGGGGACGTCGCTCTCCGTGTCCAGGTCCATGTAGGCGCGGCTTCGCCCCTCGCTCACAACCGCGGATCCACCGGCTCCGACTCCATCGCAAGCACCGCGAACACTGCCTGATGCACGCGCCACAGCGGCTCCCCGCGAACCGCTCGCTCGAGGGCTTCGACGCCGAGAGCGTACTCACGCAACGCCATCGACTGCTTGTGCGCGAGGTTCCGATCACGCAACGCGGTCAGGGCGTCCGGTTCGGTGTAGTCCGGGCCGTAGATCAACCGTAGGTAGTCACGACCGCGAACCTTGATGCCCGGCTGCACTTTTCCGGTCGGTCTGTTCGCAGCAGGTTTGACGACCATGCCCTCGCCGCCGTCCGACGTCAGGTCCTCCCACCACCACGCACCGTTGGCCACCGATTCCTCGGATGCCAGATCGACCACGATCCTGCGGGTCGTAGTGAACACGTCCGGACGCGCCTCGGCCAGACGGTCCGCAACTCCGAGGTGCCACAGGTGCGGCCTGTCCACGTGTACTCCCCTGTCCGTCGCCAGGATCTGGAACGGAGCCAGCGATACGCCGTCGAGACCGACCGTCGGCCAGACGTAACCGCGGTAGGCATCGGTGAACTTCGCAATCCCGTCGCGCCGTCGGCTGTTTCGCTCCTGCCGATCCGCTACCGACAGACCTCGCGCGGCCGCTCGCTCCAACACTGAGCGCTCGGCTTCGAGGTCGGCCCGCGCAGCCGCCCCTACCGACGCGTACTGGGTACGGATCAAACCCTCCGCCTTGACGGACCACGGCATCAGCTCGCAGTCGACGATCACCCATCGGGCGTCGAGCTCTTCCCACATTCCCGCTGCGGCGAAACCCTCGTCGGCTGCGGTAACCAACTCGCGGGTGAGACCGTCGTCGAAGACCTGTCGACCGGTGCGGGTGTAGGCGATGCCATCGCCACCGCGGTGAAGGACGAGCACGACCCGCGAGCCCATGTGCTTCTCCTCGCAGATCACCTCCGTCACCCCCACCCGTCGGTACGCGTCGAACGCCTCGGTCGGATACTCGAGGTAACCGTCCCGAGTCGACGACGGACACGGCGCCATCGTCGGCGGCAGATACTTCAGCCACTCGGGGGCGACGGCGAACCGGCTCATCACTTCGAGCGCACCGGCCGCATTCTCGGCGCGAATGCTGACGCGTCCGCGCAGAGATGTCTCGACACCCGTCGGTCCGAGGACATCGCTCAGATCGAGTGAATTCTCCTCTCGTACGAACTGATTCAACGGCTTCGCCGGCGCATACCACTGCTTCTCTGCCGGAACGGACACGATGTCGCGCTCCGGGTAACGCAACGCCGTCAGCTTCCCGCCGAACACGCAGCCGGTGTCGAGACACATCGTGTTGTTCAGCCACTCGGCTTCCGGAATCGGAGTGTGCCCGTACAGAACCATGGCCGAACCGCGGTAGTCCTGTGCCCACGGGTATCGGACCGGCAGACCGAACTCGTCGGTCTCGCCGGTGGTGTCACCGTACAGCGCAAAACTACGAACCCTGCCCGACGCCCTGTTGTGGTACTTCTCGATCAGCCCGGCGTGTGCCACGACGAGCCTCCCGGAGTCGAGAACGAGGTGCGCAACGAGTCCGTCGCAGAACTCCAGTACTTCACGGCGGAACTCGTCGGTCTCCGCGGCAAGTTGCGCGAGGGTCTCGGCCAGGCCGTGCGATACGTTGACCTTTCGGCCACGCAGCGCTTGCACGAGCTTGTGTTCGTGATTTCCCGGAACAGCAAGTGCGCCGCCGCTACCGACCATTCCCATGACGAGCCGTAGAACGCCGGCAGAATCCGGTCCCCGGTCGACGAAGTCACCGAGGAACACGGCAGTTCGGCCGTCCGGCGGTACTGCGCCGATTGCACGTCCGTCATCATCTCGCCGCACTCGATAGCCGAGCGTTGTCAGCAGCGTCGTCAACTCCCCGAGGCAGCCGTGGATATCACCGATGACGTCGAACGGGCCCTCCGTCGTCCTCCTGTCACTACGGAGTGGGGTCCGGACGAAGGTTGCCTCGGTCACCGCGTCGGTTCCGTCGAGGACGTGCACGGCACGGAAGCCTTCCTTCGACAGACCACGCATCGACCGCGTCAGCTGCTGGTGCTGCCGACGCAATACATCGCGGCCGAACGATCGGTCCTCGCGCGCGGCGTTGCGCTGCGCGCACACCGATTCCGGCACATCCAGCACAACGGCTACCGGCAGCACGTCGTGCTCGCGAGCGAGCTTGACGAAAGCCTTCCGCGCGGCGGGTTGTACGTTCGTGGCGTCGACTACCGTCAACCGTCCAGCAGCGAGGCGTTTGGCAACGATGAATTCGAGCAGCTCGAATGCATCCTTCGTCGCGCTCTGCTGGTTGGGGTCGTCGCTCACGATGCCCCGACAGGTGTCGCTGGATACCGTTTCGTACGGTCCGAAATGCTGTGCAGCAAAGGATGATTTGCCGGATCCGCTGATGCCGACCAGGACCACGAGCGAGAGGTCCGGAAGTTCGTACTGCGTCATACCGCGTCCTCTCTTCTGGTGAACACTGCCATCTGGGTTGGTGCGCCGTGTGCGTCGTCGACGGGACCGACGCTCGCATAGCGCACGTCGTAGCCGCCGTCGTCGGCTGTTGCATTCGCCCATTCCCGGAATTGGGCGCGAGTGAATTCGAACCGGTGATCAGGGTGACGGAATGCGCCTGCGGCCATGCCGTCGTACAACTGGTTGTATTCGCTGTTGGGTGTTGTGACAACCACTGTCGCGGCTCGCGCTTCTCGAAACACCGAACGTTGCAGTGCCGCAAGTCGATCCGGATCGACGTGTTCGATCACCTCCATGAGCACCATCGCGTCGAACCCCACGAGCCGCGAGTCACGGTAGGTGGCAGAGGACTGAAGAAGCTCGATCCGCGCCCGCTGTCTATCCGGCAGATCGGCAAGGCGTAGCCGGCGCTGCGCGGAGTCCAGCGCACGTGCACTGACATCGACTCCGACGATCTTCTCGAAGCCATTGTCCGCGAACAACTCTCGTAGAAGCCGACCTTCCCCGCAACCGAGGTCGACGATACTCTTCGCACCTGCAGCCTTCAGCTCGCCCAGAACAGCAGTCGCTCGCAGTTCACCGAGACTCGGATCCCGCGGCATCGGTTCGCTTCGGTCCGCATCCGGAACCAACCTCTCCACCACCGATGCGACAAGCTCGCGGCGGTGCTTGAGGTACCGCTCGGTGATCAGTGTGATGTGCGGGTGTTCGGCAAGCCAATCCCCCGCTGCTCGAACGAGTTTGTCTGCTTCCTCCTCGCCCACCCAATAGTGCTTGACGTCGTCGAGCACAGGCAGCAGGACGTACAGCTGTCTGAGTGCCACCGACACCGTCGCTCGTCCGGTAAGCGTGAGGTCGATGTAGATCGAGTCGCCCCAGTCCGGAATCTGCTCGTCCAACGCGCGCGGCACGGCCTGGACCGTCCAGCCGAGCGGTCCGAACAGTTCCGTGGCAAGCTCGCTGCCACCGCGGCACGGGACGGACGGCAGGTTGATCGTCAGGTTCAGCGGAAGCTCCGGCAACTCGGGCCGGGCCGTGCATACACCGGACATCGCCTGCTTGAACACCCGTGAGAGCGCTACCGCCAGCATCGACGCTCCCGCATACGGACGGTCGTTGACATAGCGGCCGAGTGCGAATTCGCTCGACGAGTATCGAGGCTGGGTTCGCCCGAGCTGGACCGGATCGACATCGAGAAGCAGTGCGACACAGGTCGATTCCTGTCCTGCCTCCGGGTACAGCACAGTCGCCGATCCGACCGACAGCCCGAAGGTCTGCACCTTGTCGGGGTGCTTGTGCAACAGGTACCCGAGATCGGTGGAGTCCGTGAAATCGGCTGTCGCATCGGCGGTCAGAGTCATGAGCACATTTGCCCACGCTACGGGACGGTCGGTTCAGGCGCGCGCGGTTTATTTGCGGCTCCGCCTCCAGTGGCGTGGTTAAGCGTCCTGGGGTGCACTCATCCGTGCCACTGGGGGCGGAGCCCCTGATGCCACTGGGGGCGGAGCCCCTGATGCCACTGGGGGCGGAGCCCCTGAGAGCCCAAAAAAAGCGACACCCACCCTTTCGGGTGAGTGCCGCTTTGGGTACAGCTGGGTGGAGCTAGATCACTTGATGATCGCCGTAGGCGGAGCCTGCGGAGACTACTTGATGATCTTCGTGACGCGACCGGCGCCGACGGTACGACCGCCTTCGCGGATTGCGAAACGCAGGCCCTCGTCCATGGCGACCGGCTGGATCAGCGTGACGGACATCTCGGTGTTGTCACCGGGCATGACCATCTCGGTGCCCTCGGGAAGGGTCACGACGCCCGTAACGTCCGTGGTACGGAAGTAGAACTGCGGGCGGTAGTTGTTGAAGAACGGCGTGTGGCGGCCGCCTTCGTCCTTGGACAGGATGTAAGCGTTGCCCTCGAACTCCGTGTGGGGAGTCGTGGTGCCCGGCTTGATGATGACCTGTCCACGCTCGACATCTTCACGCTTGATGCCACGAACGAGCAGACCGACGTTGTCGCCAGCCTGGCCCGAGTCGAGCAGCTTGCGGAACATCTCGATACCGGTGACCGTGGTCTTGGTCGAGCCGGGGCGGATGCCGACGATCTCGACCTCTTCGTTGACGTTGACCGAGCCGCGCTCGATACGTCCGGTCACAACCGTGCCACGACCGGTGATGGTGAAAACGTCCTCGACGGGCATGAGGAACGGCTTCTCCGTCTCGCGGACCGGGTCCGGGATGGAATCGTCGACGGCCTGCATGAGCTCGACAACACTCTCGGCCCACTTCTCGTCGCCCTCGAGCGCCTTGAGTGCGGACACCTTGATGACCGGTGCGTCCTCGTCGAAGTCCTGCGCAGCGAGAAGCTCGCGGACCTCCATCTCGACGAGTTCGATGATCTCGTCGTCGTCGACCATGTCGGCCTTGTTGAGTGCAACGAGGATGTACGGCACGCCGACCTGCTTGGCGAGCAGAACATGCTCACGCGTCTGCGGCATCGGGCCGTCCGTAGCTGCCACGACCAGGATTGCGCCGTCCATCTGTGCCGCGCCGGTGATCATGTTCTTGATGTAGTCGGCGTGACCGGGGGCATCGACGTGCGCGTAGTGGCGCTTTTCCGTCTGGTACTCGACGTGGGAGATATTGATCGTGATACCACGAGCCTTCTCTTCCGGCGCCTTGTCGATCTCATCGAAGGCCGAAGCCTCGTTGAGGTCCGGGTACTTGTCGTGCAGAACCTTGGTGATTGCTGCAGTCAGCGTCGTCTTGCCGTGGTCAACGTGACCAATGGTCCCGATGTTGACGTGCGGCTTCGTCCGCTCGAACTTCGCCTTCGCCACTGTGTGTCCTCCTGGACTGTTGGTGCTTGCGTGAAATGCAGCAGTGCGGTTGTCTCGTACAGCTCTTGTGAACTGCATGGTCGTACGGTGTTTCAGATACAGCGTGTCCAGCTAGCAGAGAGATTATTCTCCGGTCGCCTTCGCGATGATTTCCTTCGCGACGTTCGCGGGAACCTCGGCGTAGGAATCGAACACCATGGAGTAGTTAGCGCGGCCCTGAGTCTTCGACCGAAGGTCTCCGATGTAGCCGAACATCTCCGACAGCGGAACCAGTGCCTTGACGATACGGGCACCGCTGCGTTCCTCCATGGCCTGAATCTGACCACGGCGGGAGTTCAGGTCGCCGATGACCTCACCCATGTAATCCTCGGGCGTGATGACCTCGACGGCCATGACGGGTTCGAGAATGACGGGGCCGGCCTTGCGTGCGGCTTCCTTGAACGCTTGTGAGCCGGCGACCTTGAAGGCCATTTCCGACGAGTCGACGTCGTGGTACGCACCGTCGAGCAGTGTGACCTTGACGTTGACCAGGGGGTATCCGGCGAGGACGCCGTACTGCATGGCGTCCTGAGCTCCGGCGTCCACCGAAGGAATGTACTCCCTCGGCACACGACCGCCGCTGACCTTGTTCTCGAACTCGTAGGTAGCACCATCTTCGCCCTCGAAAGGCTCGAGCTTGATGATGACCTTCGCGAACTGGCCGGAGCCACCGGTCTGCTTCTTGTGCGTGTAGTCGTGCTTGTCGACCGTCTTGCGAATGGTCTCACGGTACGCAACCTGCGGCTTGCCGACGTTGGCCTCGACCTTGAACTCGCGACGCATACGGTCGACGAGGATGTCGAGGTGCAGCTCGCCCATTCCGCCGATGACGGTCTGGCCGGTGTCCTCGTCCAGCTTCACCGAGAAGGTGGGATCCTCTTCGGCGAGCTTCTGGATAGCTGTTCCCAGCTTCTCCTGGTCGGACTTGGTCTTCGGCTCGATCGACACCTGGATGACCGGGTCCGGGAAGCTCATGGACTCGAGGATGATCTGGTTCTGCGGATCGCAGAGCGTGTCACCCGTCGTGGTGTCCTTGAGCCCGATCACGGCGTAGATGTGACCGGCAGACGCGGTCGCGATCGCGTTCTCCTTGTTGGAGTGCATCTGGAAAAGCTTGCCCAGACGCTCCTTCTTGCCCTTGGTCGAGTTGATGACCTGAGCGCCGGAGTCGACCTTGCCCGAATACACGCGGACGTAGGTCAGCTTGCCGAAGAAGGGGTGCGTCGCAATCTTGAACGCAAGAGCCGCGAACGGCTCGTCTGCGGACGGCTTGCGAGTGATCTCCTTCTCCTCGTCGCCGACGGCGTGTCCGATGGTCTCGGCAACGTCGAGCGGGGACGGGAGGTAATCGATGACGGCGTCGAGCATGGGCTGAACGCCCTTGTTCTTGAACGCGGAGCCACAGAGGATCGGGTACAGCTCACTGTTGACGGTCATCTTGCGGATGGCGCCCTTGATCTCGTCGATCGTGAGCTCTTCGCCGCCGAAGTGCTTCTCCAGAAGCGCCTCGTCGGATTCGGCCACGGTCTCGAGCAGCATGTTGCGGTACTCGTCTGCGCGCTCTTTGAGGTTTTCCGGGATCTCCTGGATCTCGTACTTCTCGCCGAGCTTGGTCTCGCCGCTCCACACGAGAGCCTTCATCTGCACGAGGTCGATAACGCCCTCGAACTCGTTCTCTGCGCCGATCGGCAGCTGGATGACCAGCGGCTTGGCGCCGAGACGATCGATGATGGTCTGCACGGTGTAGTAGAAGTCCGCGCCCAGTTTGTCCATCTTGTTGACGAAGCAGATACGCGGAACGTCGTACTTGTCGGCCTGACGCCACACCTGCTCCGACTGCGGCTCGACACCCTCTTTGCCGTCGAACACGGCAACGGCGCCATCGAGCACGCGAAGCGAACGCTCGACCTCGACCGTGAAGTCGACGTGGCCGGGCGTATCGATGATGTTGATCTGGTTGTCGTTCCAGAAGCACGTCGTGGCAGCAGAGGTGATCGTGATGCCACGCTCCTGCTCCTGCTCCATCCAGTCCATGGTGGCTGCGCCATCGTGAACCTCACCGATCTTGTACGAGATACCGGTGTAGAAGAGGATGCGTTCGGTAGTGGTGGTTTTACCAGCATCGATGTGGGCCATGATGCCGATGTTGCGGACCTTGTTGAGGTCGGTCAGCACGTCCTGTGCCACGGAATTCATCCCGCCTTGTAAGTCGAAGAAGTGGGACTGGTCCAGCTTTGATGGTGATCAGGCCGGTCCAGGTACTCGGTACAACGCCGAAAGGATACGGAAAGTTTCGCCGCATCCTTCCGGCCGTAAGTCACCAGCGGTAGTGCGCGAACGCCTTGTTGGCTTCCGCCATCTTGTGGGTGTCCTCGCGACGCTTCACAGCGGCACCGAGGCCGTTGCTGGCGTCGAGCAACTCGTTGGCCAGACGCTCGACCATGGTCTTCTCACGACGAGCGCGCGAGAACGTGACCAGCCAGCGCAGTGCCAGCGTGGTGGAACGGCCGGGACGAACCTCGACGGGCACCTGGTAGGTGGCGCCACCGACGCGACGGCTGCGAACCTCGAGGGCCGGCTTGACGTTGTCGAGTGCACGCTTGAGCGTGACGACGGGGTCGGTGCCGGTCTTCTCGCGAGCCTGCTCGAGAGCCTGGTAGACGATGCGCTCGGCGGTCGACTTCTTGCCGTCGAGAAGGATCTTGTTGACGAGCTGCGTGACCAACGGGGATCCGTAGACCGGGTCGTTGATCAGCGGCCGCTTGGGTGCTGGGCCCTTGCGTGGCATTAGCTCTTCTCCTTCTTGGCGCCGTAGCGGCTGCGAGCCTGCTTGCGGTTCTTGACACCCTGGGTGTCGAGCGAGCCGCGAATGATCTTGTAACGCACACCCGGGAGGTCCTTCACACGACCACCGCGAACGAGCACCATGGAGTGCTCCTGCAGGTTGTGGCCCTCACCGGGGATGTAGGCGGTGACCTCTACCGAGCTGGTCAAGCGCACACGCGCGACCTTACGCAGAGCAGAGTTCGGCTTCTTCGGAGTGGTGGTGTACACGCGAGTGCACACACCACGGCGCTGGGGACTGCCCTTGAGGGCAGCGGTCTTCAGCTTCGCAACCTTGTCGGTGCGACCCTTGCGGACCAGCTGGTTGATAGTTGGCATGAACCGGCTTTCTTCGTGTCGCGAGTCTCTACTTGAAAAAGACTTCAGGGATCTAGCAGTTGGAGCAAGAGAACACTGCTCCTCACCCGGTACTGCTGCTGCTCCAGTACTTCTACCGCGGGTCTCTTGCACCCCGCGGTCGGGTGTGTCGCATACCCCCACACGGCAGCCGAAACGCACGCTCGAAACTGAACATGAGCACGGCTGTACCTCGCATAGGCACACAGACGGTCCGGCCAGGCCGGACACGACCCATAACGATACCCGGCGGCGCGGCCTCGGGTCAAAACGGTATCGGTTGTGCTATCGACTGAGGTTGATCGTCAGATCCATCAACGTCGTCGCCGCCGCGCACGGATCGGTGGATCCCGAACCAGGCAGGTACTGCACCCACCACCCGACGACGCCGGAGTCCGGCGACCCTGCGGTCACCCCGCAGGACCCGGGGTCGTTCGGCGGCTGGGAGCGAATCGCCTTGCGGCCCTGCACCGTAATGTCCTCCACCGAGTACATCATCTTCTCGTTCGCGTCCCGTTCCGAGTCCAGCGAACCGTTCTCGAACCAGTTGAAAGTCACCTTCACGATCCCGTTCGGCCCTGCCACGTCCCACCTGCAGATGGCCCCGAAGAAGCCGCGCTGAATGGCGTCGCCACCCACGGTTTCGGCAATGCGGTCGTCTGCGACGGCGTCGCACTCGGTAAGGAGATCCGTGAACGCGGAGTCTGTGCCACTGCCGAACGGCTGAGCGGTGGGAGTGCCTTCGACGGTGGTACTGCAGCCGGCAAGTAATACGACACCGAGAGCAACGAATGCGCGTTTCATTGCGTTCGCTCGATGGTCAGTTCGGCGAGTTGCTGCGCAACGCCGCAGGGGTCGGCCGTCGGCGGTTGATCACCGTAGGTGACAGACCAATGCATGAAATCCTTCCCGAACTCCACGCCCACCTCGCACAAGTAGTTGTCGGTGGCTGCAGAGAAGCCCGGGTGCCCGTCGATCTCGATGTCGTCGGCAGGTCGGCCGATGAGTTCCGAGCCCGAGCGTTCCCGGCCGATGGGACTGCCCCGGTACCACGAGAAGCTGACCGACGGCCCGGCGAACCCGCTCACCTCCCACTCGCACCCGACGGAGTTGCGGGTGATCATCGTGAAGGCCCCGACCGCGAAGGTGCTGCGGACTTCCTCGTCGTCCACTGATCCGCACTGGCCGAAGAACGGGCCCGCGGCACCGGGATTCGCGGTGGTGGAATCCTGGCTGGACGACGGCTCGTCGCGGCCCCCGCACCCCGCGAGCAGGAGGCTGCAGGCCACCACTCCGAGAATCACTGGTGCGCGCATGTCCTGGACAGTACTCGAGACCACCGACTCCGTCGTAGTGGCACGATTGGGTGCACGGGAATGCACTTAACCGTGCCACTGGGGGCGGAGCCGCCGCCCTCGCCCACACAGCCTGTCAGTCGAAATAGTCCCAGAACTGCAGCCACTTGATCGACGCGAACAGCGTCAGCGTGACGCCATAGACAACCACCACCACCAACGCTCCGACGATGCTGACCCTGCGCGGGGCGCCGTCGATCGGGTCGAGCCAGCGCCTGAACCACCCCGTGACGGCAGGCATGAAGAAGTACGTCATCAGGCCGACGCTGAGGATCTGACTGAGCCACATCGACAGCCACGGCGGCGAACCGACGTCATCGAGCAACGGCCCGACGAACCGGGACAGCGTCATCACCGTCGGATAGAGCACGAGGAGCACGAGCATCGCCGTCTTCCAGTCCGGCGTCACCTGCGTCTTGCCATCCTCGACGCGGACGATGGAACCGAACGGAGTGCTGTGCGTGATCACCGAGAAGTCGCCGGTGAGCTGTTTGCGAAGTTCCGGTAGCGCGGCACTTCGGACGTCGGACTGCATCCACGCAGACAGCTGCCGGTCCGTACGGAACCGCAGCACCGACAACCACCTCGACGCGGAATCACCGAGCACCTCGTCGCTCGGTCGTCCTGGACCGAGGAGTACCGCACCTTCGAATCCGGAGAATCCCGCGCTGAGATCGACAAGCTCCTGCTGACTGCGCAGGAACTCGTCCTGCCTGCCATTCGCGACGTCGTGCGCGATGATCCCGACGCCGGTCGACGGCGCACTTCCTTCGATGACGACGAGGTCGGTGCTGATCCGGTGATGGCCTTGCGCGTCACCCTGGTGGAGCAGACCAGCGCGCTCCGGGCTGTCGAGCCAGGCATGCAGGTGCTCCTCGGAGTCGAACGACACAGCCGCCGCCCACTCGAAGTTGGTCGTGTCGGGGTGCGATACGAGCGCGCTGTCGAAGCCGGGGGCACGCTCGGCGGCCGCTTGTAGCTCGGCTGCCCAAGCAGCGAACGCCTCACGGGAATCTTCGCGGTGGAAGATGCTGACCGCGGTGGCCGGTGCGGTCAGCATCAGACTGCGTCGATGCGTCGACCCTGCACGTATACCTCGGTGATCGCAGGTTCTCGCATCGCCATCAGCAGTGCGAACAGCGTCTGGTCTCGTGCCATGTCCGGTTCCTCCGATCGAACTCCGCGGTCGATCAATCCACCGAGAGGTGGCCATGCAGCAGGGTCGACGACGATGAAGTCGGCTTCCTTGCCGTGATCGAAGTTGCCGATGCGGTCTTCCATGTCGAGTGCACGAGCCCCCGCCAGGGTGCCGGTGAACAGCAGCTCGGCCGGATGGATCGACACACCGTCGTCGCCCGCCTCGGAAATATGCACCTTGAAGGCGTCGCCGAGCACTCGTGTCAGAAGGAACTCGTCACCGCCGCCGTAGTCCGAGCCGATGGCGATGTTCACACCGGACGCCACGGTCCTCTTCCACGGCATGGTGCCCGAGCCGAGAAATTGCTGCGACGTCGGGCAGTGCGAGATCGACGTGCCGGTCTCGGCCATGCGGGCCAATTCGACGTCCTGACAGTGGACCGAGTGGGCGAGGATGCTTCGTTTGCCGAGGAAGCTCTTTCCGCCGACCTTCGAGCCGGGGAGGAACCTTCCGTCGTAGGTGTCGAGGTACGAATCGACCTGATAGGTCTCCTTGGTCGTCGCAACTTCGCCTGTCCCGGGGCGATCGTTCTCGTTGAGATGGCTGTGGAAGTACACGCCGCGACCGCGCACGGAGTCGTAGAGATCGCCGAGATTCCTCAGCGTCTCCGTCGTCACCGACAGGGAAAACCGCGGTACGACGGCAACGTGCAACTTCGCGGTCGCGACGTCGCCGGTGTCGGCCGCATGCCACTTCTCGATCTCTTCCGATACGAGGCGAACCGCGTCCTCTTCGCTTGTGATCAGCGCCTGGGCGGAGTCGGGCCCGGTGGTCTGGACTCCGCGGCCACTGACGACGCGCAATCCACGTCGTCGAGTCTCCTCGAACAACGAATCCTGCGCGTGTGGGAACGCAGATCCGAACACCATCGCCTGCGTGGTTCCAGCCGCAATCCGGCGGTCACAGAACGCGACTGCAGCGTCTGCAGCGAACTGTGGATCCGCCAGCATCGATTCCGACGGGAAGATGCACGCGTTCAGCCACTCGAGTAGCTGCCCGCCGCCATAGGCGTCGCCGACGAACGTCTGCGGGAAATGAACGTGCGTGTCGATGAATCCGGGGAGCAGAAAGCCCGGTCGATGGTCGACGACGATGCCGCTGTCCGGGGGAACACGGTCGAAGTCACCCACGTAGACGACTACGCCGTCATCGTCGACGACGAGCGCGCCGTCCGGGATCGAGACCAAGGCATCGGCGGCCCCGTCGACTGTCGGCGAACCTGCGATGTGGAAAACATGTCCCCGGTGTACCCGGCTCACTGCTGTACCCAGCTCAACTGCTGTACCTGACTCACGCTCAGAGCGAACCACGAGCCTGACGTTCGCGCTCGCCGAAGCTGTCAATTCATCCGCTTGCCGCGGCGATCTCACCCTTGTTCATCTTCAGGCTCGAATCGAGCACACCTGCCCACGCCCGCACGATCTCTCCGCGCCTGCGAGAGTCGTCGCTCAGCACGTCCGCGAGCCCGAGGCCGCGGGCCAAGTCGAGGGTGGCCTGCACCAGCCGGTGGGTCTGCGGGTCACGATCGTCGACGCCCAGATGCTCGACGGCCATTCGGTGTGCGACCCGGCCGAACTTGTCCTCGAGCGGAAGCACACGTGCACGCATTTCCGGATCCGCCGCCGCTGCCGTCCATACTTGTAGCGCGGCCTTGAACACTGGACCTGTGTAGTACTCGACGAGCCGTTCGACGACCGCTTCCGTCCTCGCCAGCCCTGGTGGCAACGCTGTGGACTCGCGGCGGGCGTCGTCCATCCTGGTGTCGAACATGTAATCGAGCGCAGCGGTGATCAGATCCTCGCGTGTCGGAAAGTGGTGCTGTGTCGCGCCGCGCGACACACCGGCCTTCTCGGCGACGACCCCGACGGTCGTCGCACTCCATCCTTGATCGGCGAGCGAGGCAATGGTTGCTTCGAGCAGCCGCAAGCGCGTGGCCCTGCTCCGGTCCTGCTTGGGTTCACGCGCCGTCACCATCTGCTACTTCACTCCCGACTCCGTATCGCAAAAATCTAAAGCTCCACTGTCGCCCACCTGGGTGGACGCTTCTGCAGAAAGGCCATCATCCCCTCCCGCGCTTCCTCCGATGCAAACAGGTTCGCAGAACGATCCGACAGGTCGGTTCCAAGCGCGTCGAAACCAGCGAGAATCGAGGCGGTGGTGAGCCGCTTCGACTCGGCGAGACCCTGCGGCGATCCCTTGCACAGCGCATCCAGAAGATCGCCGACGGTCACTTCCGGGTCGGTGCTGGCCTCACTGATGAGGCCTATGGCTTCCGCCTCGTGTGCGCCGAACTTCTCGCCGGTGAGGAAGTATCGGCTCGCGGCGCGGGGCGACATACAAGGCAGCAGCGTCAACGACACGATCGACGGCGCGAGCCCCAATCGCGCCTCCGTCAGTGCGAACGTCGCTTGCGGCCCTGCAACGACGATGTCGCATGCTCCGACGAGACCCATACCGCCCGCCCGTACATGTCCGTCGATCTTCCCGACGACAGGTTTCGGAGTCTCGAGAATAGCGCGTAGCAGCCCGAGCATCTGCGAAGTGCGACCCTCGACCGACCCGCCCGCCTCGGACAGATCCGCACCTGCACAGAATGTTCCGCCGGTATGGGTCAGCACTATTGCGCGAACATCCGGATTCTCGGCGGCCGCGTCGAGACCAGCCGTGAGCTCCTCGACGAGAACGGACGACAGCGCATTCCGATTGTGTGGTGTGTCGAGAGTGAGGGTGGTGACCGCAGCATCGGTCTGAACCTGGACCGCCATCAGTAGCTCCTGGGCAGCCCGAGCGAATGTTGCGACACGAAGTTGAGAATCATCTCCCGGCTGACCGGCGCGACTCGGGCAATACGCGCGGCGCCGAGCATCGCGGCCAGGCCGTACTCCTCGGTCAGCCCAGCACCGCCGTGTGTCTGAATCGCTTGATCGAGAGCCTTGATGCTCGCTTCCGCGGCGGCGTACTTGGCCATGTTGGCCGCCTCCGCAGCGCCGAAGTCATCCCCGCTGTCGTAGAGGACAGCAGCCTTCTGCATCATCAACTTCGCCAGTTCCAGCTCGATCTTGACCTGGGCCAGCGGGTGCGCGATGCCCTGGTGCGCACCGATGGGTGTCTTCCACACGGTTCGCTCGTTGGCATACTTCACCGCCGCATCCAGCGCGTACCTCCCCATACCGACGGCCATTGCAGCACCGAGGATGCGTTCGGGGTTCAGACCTGCGAACAGCTGCATCAGCGCGGCGTCGGCCTCCCCGACGAGAGCTTCTGCAGGAAGACGAACATCGTCGAGGAACAGCGTGAACTGGTGGTCGGGTTCGATGATGTCCATCTCCATCCGAGTCTTGTGAAAACCCTCGGAGTCGGTGGGGACGATGAACAGCGCGGGCTTCAGCTTCCCAGTCTTGGAATCCTCGGTACGCGCCACGATCAGAACGGCATCGGCCTGATCGACGCCGGAGATGTAGATCTTGCTGCCCTTGACGAGCCAATCGTCACCATCTCGTCGCGCAGTGGTGGTGATCTGGTGCGAGTTGGAACCGGCGTCGGGTTCGGTGATGCCGAACGCCATGATCTTCGATCCGTCGGCGAGCGCGGTCAGCCACGTTTGCTTCTGGTCCTCGGTGCCGTACTTTCCGATGATGGTGCCGCAGATCGCCGGGCTCACCACGACCAGAAGAAGACCTGCTCCGTGCGCGGCCAGCTCTTCCTGGACGAGGGCGAGCTCGTAGATTCCCGCACCGCCGCCGCCGTACTCCTCCGGGAGGTTGACGCCGAGAAACCCGAGTTTGCCTGCCTCGTTCCACAATTCGGTGAGGGGTTCGCCCCGTCGGGCGCGGGGTAGGACGTAGTCGATGTAGTTGTACCGCTTGCCGAGCGAGGACACAGAAGTCCGCAGACCCTTCTGCTCCTCGGTTTCGATGAAACTCACTGCTGCTCTCCTTCGGTTACCACTGCCAACACTGCTCCGACTTCGACTTGCTGACCGGCGGTGACGTTCAGTTCGGACAACACACCGTCGGTCGGCGAGAAGACAGTGTGTTCCATTTTCATCGCTTCGAGCATGAGAATCGGCTGACCCGCTGTGACGGTGTCACCTTGGGCTGCAGCGACTCTGACCACGCTGCCCGGCATCGGCGCCAGCAGCGATCCAGCAGCCACGTCCTCGGTGGGATCCGAGAACCGCGGGATTCTGTTCAGCCGCACCGAGCCGAGCGAAGAGTCGACGAACACCTGGGATCCGTACCGGCTGACCGAGAACGCGCGCCGGAGTCCGCCGTCGACGAGCACGACCCGGTTCGGAGTGTGCTCGACGAGGGAGACGCCGTCGAGATCCGTCGTCAGTCCGTATCTTCCGAGTGTGTACTCGACGGTGATGTCGTCGTAGCTTTTCCGCTGCGGCTGGGACGGCAGATTGCGCCATCCGCTCGGTAGGCCGCTGTTGACCCGCGCGATCTCGCGGTTGTGAGCCGCGTCGGCCAGGGCCGCAGCGAGCGCTGACAGTTGCAGATCCCGCCCCTGCACGGGCGATTGCGCCAGAGAGTCCAGACCGTGTGTCTCGAAAAATGCCGTGTCGGTGTCCCCGGCAAGGAAAGCCGGATGCTGCAGGACGTTGACGAGCAGGTCGCGGTTGGTCTTCACCCCGTGGATCGTGGCTCGCTGCAGCGATTTCGCGAGCCGGTTGGCGGCCTGAGCGCGGGTAGGAGCGAACGAAATGACCTTCGCCAGCATCGGGTCGTAGTAGGTGCCGATGACGCTACCGGTTCCGATTCCGGAATCCACCCTGATTCCAGCTCTGCCGAGCACCTCGAACGTGGCTCCGGGGATATCGAATCGGTGCACGATTCCACTCTGCGGCTGCCAGTCCTGCGCGGGATCCTCGGCGTAGAGGCGAACCTCGATGGAGTGGCCACGACTCCCCGGCTGCTCGGCAGGCAACGCGCCCCCGCCGGCGACGAGAATCTGTAACGCGACCAGATCGAGTCCCGTCGTACATTCGGTGACGGGATGCTCGACCTGCAGACGCGTGTTCATCTCGAGGAAAAAGAAGTTGCCCTTCTCGTCTGCCAGGAATTCGACGGTGCCTGCACCCTCGTACCCGATCGCCTCGGTTGCGAGTCTGGCTGCGTCGAACAGTCTGTCCCGCATGCCGTCGATTCGCTCGACGAGCGGTGACGGGGCCTCCTCGACGACCTTCTGGTGTCGACGCTGAATAGAGCATTCTCGCTCCCCCACCGCCCACACCGTGCCGTGACGGTCGGCCATCACCTGGACCTCGATGTGGCGTCCCGTCTCGATATAGCGCTCGACGAATACCGTCGAATCCCCGAATGCCGACAGCGATTCGCGCTGAGCCGCTTCGATTTCCGTCTCCAGGTCCGCGAGTTCGCGAACTATCCGCATACCGCGGCCACCACCGCCGGCAGAGGCTTTGACGAGAACGGGCAATTCGTTCTCGGTCACGTTCGCGGGATCGAGCTGAGTCAGCACCGGCACTCCCGCGTCGGACATCATCCGCTTGGACTCGACCTTCGAGCCCATCAGTTCGATGGCCTTGACCGGCGGCCCGATCCACGTCAACCCAGCGTTCTGTACCTGCTGCGCGAAATCGGCGTTCTCCGACAGAAATCCGTATCCGGGATGGATGGCGTCGGCGCCTGCCTGAACCGCCGCGGCAATGACGAGATCGCCGCGCAAGTAGGTCTCGTTCGACGCGTTGCCGGGCAAACGTACTGCGACGTCGGCGTCACGCACGTGCGGGGAGTCGGCGTCGGCGTCGGAGAAGACCGCGACCGTTGCGATGCCCTCGGCGCGAGCGGTGGCGAAGACGCGGCGGGCGATCTCGCCGCGGTTGGCTACGAGGACAGACGATACCGTCATGGCTTCACATCCGGAAGACGCCGAAGTTCTCGGTGCCTTCGATCGGGGCAGTGGCGATGGCCGACAGGCACATTCCGACTACCGTACGGGTATCGCGGGGGTCGATGACGCCGTCGTCGTACAGACGCCCGGAGAGGAACATCGGCAGCGACTCGGCTTCGATTTGGTTCTCGATCATCGCCCGAAGTCCGGCGTCGGCCTCTTCGTCGAAGGCTTGGCCACGGGCTTCGGCGGCGGCGCGGCCGACGATCGAAATGACTCCGGCCAGCTGGGCGCCGCCCATGACTGCGGACTTGCTACTCGGCCAGGCGAAGAGAAACCGCGGGTCGAAGGCTCGTCCGCACATGCCGTAGTGGCCTGCGCCGTAGGACGCGCCGAGCAGGATCGAGATGTGCGGGACCTTCGAGTTGGCGACGGCGTTGATCATCATCGAGCCGTGTTTGATCATGCCGCCTTCCTCGTACTCCTTGCCGACCATGTAACCGGTGGTGTTGTGCAGGAACAACAACGGAGTGTTCGATCGGTTCGCGAGCTGGATGAACTGGGTCGCCTTCTGCGATTCCTCGCTGAACAAAACGCCGCGGGCGTTGGCGAGGATGCCGATGGGATAGCCGTGCAGTTCCGCCCAACCGGTGACCAGCGAGGATCCGTACATGGGCTTGAATTCGTCGAAGTCGCTGCCGTCGACGATTCGTGCGATGACTTCGCGTGGGTCGAAGGGGATCTTCAAGTCTGTCGGGACGATGCCGAGTAGATCTTCCGGATCGGCGAGAGGTTCGATGACCTCTTTGCGCGGCTCCGGGCCCTTCTTCTTCCAGTTCAATCGAGACACGATGCTCCGGCCGATTCGGATTGCGTCCTGCTCGTCGACGGCGAAGTAGTCTGCGAGGCCAGACTTTCGGGCGTGCATCTCGGCGCCACCGAGCGATTCGTCGTCGGAGTCCTCACCGGTGGCCATCTTGACCAAGGGCGGTCCGGCGAGAAAGACCTTGGAGCGTTCCTTGATCATGACGACGTGGTCGGACATGCCGGGAATGTAGGCGCCGCCGGCTGTCGAATTGCCGAACACGAGTGCGATCGTCGGGATGCCCTGGGCGGACAACTGCGTCAGGTCGCGGAACATGCGTCCGCCCGGGATGAACACTTCCTTCTGGGTGGGCAGATCGGCACCACCGGATTCGACGAGCGAGATGACCGGAAGCCGGTTCTGGGTCGCTATGTCGTTGGCGCGGAATCCTTTTTTCAACGTCCAGGGGTTGCTGGCACCGCCGCGAACCGTCGGGTCGTTTGCGACGATGAGGCATTCGACGCCGCTGACAACACCGATTCCCATGACGGTACTGGCGCCAACTGGAAAGTCGCTGCCCCAGCCCGCAAGTGGGCAGAGTTCGAGGAATGCCGAGTCTTCGTCGACGAGCAGTTCGATGCGCTCACGGGCCAGAAGCTTGCCACGCTTGCGGTGCCGTTCGATGTACTTTTCGCCGCCGCCGAGGAGTGCTTTGCCGTGTTCGGCATCGATCTCCGCGAGTTTGGTGTTCATTGCCTCGGTTGCACCGGTGAACTGCTCCGATGCGGTGTCGAGGGTGGACTTGAGCACGCTCATGCCTGGTACCCCAATCGTTTTGCTGCCAGCCCGGTGAGAATTTCGGTGGTGCCGCCTCCGATGCCGAGGATGCGCATATCTCGGTACTGGCGTTCGACTTCGCTTTCGCGCATGTAACCGAGTCCGCCGAACAGCTGTACCGCCTGGTTCGCGACCCACTCGCCGGATTCGACGGCGGTGTTCTTCGCGAAGCAGACCTCGGCGATGAAGTCTTGGTGCTCCTGCAGGGACCGTTCGACGAGGGAGCGGGTGTAGACACGGGCTACGTCGATCTTGCGAGCCATCTCAGTGACGGTGTTCTGTACCGATTGCCTTGCGATCAGCGGCTTTCCGAAGGTTTCGCGATCACGGACCCATTGCAGAGTCAGATCGAGGCAGCGTTGTGCGCTCGCATAGGCCTGCGCGGCAAGGGCGATGCGTTCGGTCAGAAATGCCTGCGCGATCTGCGCGAACCCGCTGTTCTCGGCGCCGACGAGGTTGGCGACGGGCACCCGCGCATCGACGAACGACAGCTCGGCCGTGTCCGAAGCCCGCCACCCCATCTTGTCGAGTTTGCTCGTCACCTCGAAGCCTGGAGTGCCTTTCTCGATCACGAGCAGCGAAACGCCTGCAGCGCCCTCGCCACCGGTGCGGACCGCGGTAACGACAAAATCGGCTCGGCACCCCGAGGTGATGTACGTTTTCGATCCGTTGACGACGTAATGATCGCCGTCCATGACGGCCTTCGTCCTGAGGTGACCGACGTCGGAACCGCCACCCGGCTCGGTGATGGCGAGCGATCCGATTTTGTCGCCGGCGAGCGTGGGCCGCACCCACTTGTCGATCTGGTCGGTGTCACCCGCTGCAACCAAGTGCGGCAATGCAATTCCACTGGTGAACAGCGACGCGAACAGCCCGCCCGACGCGCCCGCCTGATGCATCTCCTCGCAGATGACGACGGCGTCGGCGAGGTCTCCTCCATCACCGCCCACCTCCTCGGGGAATCCTGCGCCGATCAAGCCGAGGGCCGCCGCCTTCTTGTGCAGCTCCCGTGGGATTTCGCCGTCGGACTCCCATTGATCCATGTGCGGTGCGATGTCTTGTTCGACGAAGCTGCGGACGGTCTTTCGCAACTGAAGTCGTTCGGGGGTGGTCCAGATGGTCATGCGAGTTCTCCCTGAAATACCAATGTTTCGGGAATGTCGATGTGGCGAGACCGCAGCCACTCACCGAGCCCCTTGGCCTGTGGATCGAACCGAGCCTGCGAAGCGACGCCTTGACCGAGGATCCCGTCGATCACGAAGTTGACGGCGCGTAGGTGAGGCAGGACGTGCCGGGTGACGGTCAGTGCTTTCGCTTCCGGCAACATCACCTTCAGCTGATCGACTGTGAGTGCAGCTGCCAACCAGGAGAATTCGTCGTCGCTGCGCACCCAGACGCCGACGTTGGCATTTCCACCTTTGTCGCCGCTTCGGGCTGCGGCGATCGTGCCGAGAGGTACGCGAATGGTGGGTTCCTGCGGGCGCGCCCTCGGCAGTTCCGGCTCCCGCAGAGGTTCAAGTTCCTTCGTGTCGGATGCCTGCGGAACGTCGCGCGAGGTTCCGTCGGGCAGCACTGCGACGTGCGGCACCTCGGCCGCGTCGACGTACGCCGCCGTGAACACGCCGTAGGGCGCGCCGTTGCCGGGGGGAGCCGTCAACGAAAACCCGGGATAGCTGGCGAGCGCAAGTTCGACTGCAACCGAGGAGAATTGGCGGCCCACCATGTTCGGGTCGCTGTCCCTGGCAACGCAGCGCAGCAGAGCGCTTGCAGTTTCCTCGGTGTCGGCATCGGGCTTGTCGGTGCGGACAAGCGTCCAGTCCAGTTCGTTCGGCCGGGCAGGGAGCCACGATTCGAACTGCTTCTGCGCAAGTTCGGCCTTCGCGTCGATGTCGAGTCCTGTGAGGATAAGCGTGAACTCGTTGCGGAACCCGCCGAGCGCATTGAGCGAGACCTTCAGCGTCGGCGGCGGCGGCTCGCCCTGCACACCGCTGATCCGGACGCGATCGCTGGAGTCGGACAAGAGGATTGCCGAGTCGATGCGTGCGGTGACATCGGGATTGGCATAACGCCCCCCGGTGATTTCGTACAGCAACTGGGCCGTCACGGTTCCAACACTGACAGCTCCCCCGGTACCGTCGTGCTTGGTGATCACCGAGGAGCCGTCGGCCTCGATTTCAGCGATGGGGAATCCTGGACGTCCCATATCGGAGATCTCGGTGAAGAACGAGTAGTTGCCACCGGTGGCCTGAGTACCACACTCGATGACGTGACCGGCGACAACAGCACCGGCCAAGGCGTCGTAACCGGTTCTCGACCAACCGAAGTGGTGAGCCGCGGGCCCGACGATGACCGAAGCGTCGGTGACGCGCCCAGTTACCACGACGTCGGCGCCCGACTTCAAGCATTCCACGATTCCCCAGGAACCGAGATATGCGTTGGCCGTCAACGGTGTGCCGAGGCCCAGTTCCTGGGCGCGCGAGAGAAGGTCGTCGCCTTCGACATAGGCGATCTTCGCTCCTGACCCCAGTTCGTCGAGAGCCTTCGCCAAGCCGCTGGGATTGAGCCCGCCGGCGTTGGCGACGATCTTCACTCCCTTGTCGAGCGCAAGTCCCAGGCAATCTTCGGCTTGGCGCAGAAAGGTTTTCGCATATCCGCGGGATGCGTCCTTCATGCGGTCGCGACCGAGGATCAACATCGTCAACTCGGCCAGGTAGTCACCGGTGAGGTAGTCGAGTTCACCCCCTTCGAGCATCTCGCGCATCGCGGAGATCCGGTCTCCGTAGAAGCCGGAACAGTTACCGATCCTGACGGTCATTGCTTGGGTCGTCCACTTCCGGGAGGGCCTGCGAAGGCTTGGGCGATGGTGAGCCAGTGTTCGGCGTCGGCGCCGACGGCAGTGACGTCGAGATCGTCGCGGTGCGCCCGCTGAGTGACCAGCAGGCAGAAGTCCGCAGCCGAACCAGTGACGCGCTGGGCGGCGTCCTCGGGACCCCAGCTCCACAGCTCACCACCTGGCGAGGTGAGTTCGAACCGGAACGGCTCGGCCGGCGGAGTCTGCTGGTTGAGCGCGTACGCGAAGTCTCGGGTCCGCACACCGATGTGCGCGATGCCCTTGATCCGCTCGGTCGGCTCGCGGACGACACCGAGCGCGTCGGCGACATCCTGGCCGTGTGCCCACGTCTCCATCAGCCGCGCGGTCGCCATCGACGCAGCACTCATCGGCGGCCCGAACCACGGAATCTTGACGCCCGGCGGCACCGTCGCGAGCGCATCGGTCAAAGCCCGACGACGCGAGCGCCACGTTGCCAACAGTGCTGGATCGCGCGCTTGTTCCTCAGCAGCGGTGTCGACGAAGCCCATGGGATCGGACCATGCCTGTTTCAGCGCTGCATCGAATTCTGCGGCGGCGTCTGTGTCGCCTGCCGCGCCGGATGTCGTCCGCTCGGCAACATTGTCGGTCCAGGAGAGGTGCCCGATCTGATGGGCGACGGTCCACCCTTCGGCTGGTGTCGGCGTCGACCATTGCTGGTCGGAGAGGTCTGCAACCAGCGCGTCGAGGGCATCACCCTCGGCGCGGAGGTCGTCGACGATGGAGTCGAGGTCGGCCATGGAAGAAAGCTTCACATCGCAGACCGGAAAAAGCAAGCATGCATGCTTGTTAATCTGGAGGCTCCGCCCACAGTGGCACGATAGAGTGCATTCCAGTGCACTTATTCGTGCCACTACTGGAGTGTCCAGGTCACCTCGCGTTTGCTTGGCAGCGCTACCGTGCGACGCGTGAAGTTCGCCCTAACTATCCCACTGGTCCTCGCCGCCCTCGTCCTGACCGCATGTTCCACCTCGTCCGAACCTGCGCCGGACGACAACACGCGCACAGTCCGGGTCGCAACGTTCAACGCAAGCCTCAACCGAGCGGCCGCAGGCCAGCTGCTGACGGAGCTGAGCGGCGAGAACGCTCAGGCCCGGTCGGTGGCCGAAGTGATCACCGAGAATGCTCCCGACGTCCTCCTGATCAACGAGTTCGACTATTCCGCCGATGCTCTGGGCGTGTTTCGCGACAACTACTTGGACGGCGCGTATCCGTATGCCTTCACCGCCCCCGTCAACACCGGGGTCGATTCGGGCCTCGATCTCGATTCCGACGGCGCCCTCGGCGGCCCGAACGACGCATACGGTTTCGGTCAGTTCCCAGGCCAGTACGGCATGGTGGTTCTGTCGAAGTACCCGATCGATACCACAGGGGTTCGAACGTTCCAGAACTTCCCGTGGAAGGACATGCCGGATTCACTGCTGCCACGGGACTATTACGGTGCGAACTCCGATTCCCTTCGACTGTCGAGCAAATCGCACTGGGACGTGCCGGTGGACATCGATGGAAAATCGGTGCATATCCTCGCGTCCCACCCCACGCCGCCGTCGTTCGACGGTCCGGAAGATCGAAACGGCAAGCGAAATCACGATGAGATCAGGCTGACGGCCGACTACATCGATGGTGCCGAGTATCTGTACGACGACAACGGCAGACGCGGCGGATTGGAATCCGGCGCGTCGTTCGTCGTACTCGGCGATCAGAACAGCGACCCCGTCGACGGCGATTCGGTGGCCGGGTCGATTCAGCAACTTCTCGACAATCAGCGCATCCAGGATCCCGCTCCCACCTCCGAAGCCGGGGACGGCACCGACACCGCCGACTTCTCCGACCCGGTACCCGGCGACCTGCGGGTCGACTACGCATTGCCGTCCGGTGACCTGACCGTTTCCGGGTCCGAGGTCTACTGGCCTGCCGACGTCGAACACCCGTCGGACCACCGCATGGTGTGGGTGGATCTGGAGATCTGAGATTCTTGGGCAATGAACGATCTCCCCACAGCCGAGTTTGCGTTTCCAGGACAATTGCGGGATTCGCTTGTTGCTTCGATACTTTCAGGCACCAAGACGGCTACCACGTCATTGCTTCGCGAATATCGGATGGGCATCGAACCGCTCCCAGTGGCCGGTCTGCGTCAGGGCGTCGTCGATTCGACAGGCACTGTCGTCGGTGTCATCGAGACCGAGTCGGTCGAGGTGGTGCGGCTTGCCGAGGTAACCCCCAAGCACGCTCGGGATGAAGGCGAAGGACATACGACGGTCGCCCAGTGGCGTCGCGCGCATGAGAAATTCTGGCATTCCGAGGACATGCGGGGCGACCTCGGCGACCCCGAGTTCACCGTCGACGACGACACGCAAGTTGTTCTGGAGCGGTTCAGGCTCGTCCGGTGACTTGTAGGTAATCGCCTTGGGCTCCGACTGCCGCGCCGGGGGATGCCTATCGTCGACGCTCATCACCGTTCACCTTCTGCGGTACGACTCTGAAAAATCCGACGCGGAAGCTTCGTAGATGATCTCCAACCCATCTTCCTCATCCCACTGCTCGCCCGTCTCGACGAACCCCATACTCCTGATGAGGGCCAACGAGGGCATGTTGTCGGGGCTGACCGCGGCGCGAATTGTTCTCACGTCCTCGTGGCGGTGCGCCACGTCGAGCAGCGTCTCCACGGAGCGTCGCGCATAGCCCTGTCGACGCCGGTCAGGGTCGACCCGATACCCGATCTCGACCATCCCAGTCCTGTCGGGACCACCGTGGAATCCGGCAACGCCGACCGGCACCGCGACGTGAGGGTCGACGATCAACCGCGTGATCCACGGCGCATCCTCGGGGGTCTGCACTATCTGCTTGCTCCTCATCTGCCACAGGCCACGGCATTCAGAGGCCGCCAGGTAGGGCGACACGCAGTCGAGTGTGAGCGCAACCGACTCGCCTGCTGCCAGCGCGTGCACAACGCCTGCGGGAACAAGATCCAGGCGACCGTTCGGGCACGGGGTGCTCCCAAGGCTTGACTGTCAACGTCATTCCCGAAATCGTGCCACTCCCGCCGAGCCGGTGCGAACGATGTGATCCACAAGGAATAGCGGACACGTATGCGCGTGACCTTTTTGCGCGTTTCTCAGCATGCACATTCGTCGGCGTCCACGCCCAGTCACTGCACGGTACGAGCGCTGCACATTACGCCGAACCTCACCTAACTTGTCGGTGCCATGGTGTATTGCATCAGTTCCCGTCGATGATGTTATGCCGCAACCGAATTGCCTTGACCAGACCTCAACCAACCCGTATTATCGAACATAG
Organism: Rhodococcus sovatensis; assembly: GCF_037327425.1. NCBI lineage: Bacteria > Bacillati > Actinomycetota > Actinomycetes > Mycobacteriales > Nocardiaceae > Rhodococcus > Rhodococcus sovatensis. Next base: position 3,580,706 of record NZ_CP147846.1, read on the forward strand.
TTTCGAACCGGTATTCAGAGACATTGGTCGGGGGGACACAATGCCAGGAAGTTTCGCGGGCGCATTCGCCGCCTACGCAGGGCCACAGAAAGAGCCCGCCATCGATGGATCCCTGCTGTCCGAGATCTCGGATGTCGCAGTCATCGAAAATCAAGCCTGCGCTCGCAAAGTCGCAGTAGCAGCAACCATCTGGGATTCCTGCATCCACCAGACCATCCAAGTGGGCGAGCACATCACCGACGCCGGAAACTACGCGTCCTCTGAAATCGCAGCCACCCTGGGCTGCTCGAAAACTGTGGCGGACACCTACTCCGAGATCGGAATGGACCTACGCCTGCGATTCCCGGCAATCAGAGCATCGTTCGAGTCCGGAGAGCTCGATCTCCAACGAGTGCGCGCGATCTACCGCGTCACCAATCCCTATAGCGTCGACGCCGTCGAGCGCGCCGAAGCCGAGATCCTCACCGCCGCTACACGTCTGTCCCCCGGCCCCCTCGCCACCGAGATCAACGCCATCATGCATCGCTGTGCGCCAGAAGAAGCTGCCGAACTACGCAAGGACCTCACCAGGTTGACCGGAGTGCGGTACCGCGACAAAGACATGATCGCGACGATCGAGGCAAACCTCGAGGCGGCCGACGCCGCGGCCTGCTGGCAGCTGATCAACGAAATGGCAGACACCCTCTGCCCCAGAGACCCCCGTACACGTGGACAACGCCGGGCGGCCGCATACACCGCCCTCATGCGCCGCGAAACGTACGTCGCGTGCACCTGCGAGCCCGACGGCGATCACCCCTGCACCGCGAACCCCGTACTCCCCGATCACCGCCAACCCCTCACCAACATCACGATCGACATAGACACACTCCTCGGACTCGCCGACCTTCCGGCGTACCTCGCCGGCCACGGTGACATCGATGCCGACTACGCCCGCGAACTCGCGGAAAACAGTGACCTCCAGATCATTCTCACCGAGGCACTCGACCTCGCCCGGGAACTAGGCCACATCACCAGCGAGCACACCGACTGCTCCGCCGATTCCTCCGAAGCTGCGGCCAGCGCAGACAAGACAACCGCAGACAAGACAACCGCAGCCGAAACGACCGCAGCCGACGACAGATCCAGCCACTGCCAAAGCGCCAACGGAAGTGACGACGAACCGACGGAAGACGTGGATCCCGAGGCCGAGAGTACGAACCGCCCCACGGCACACCTGACGTTCCATCCGCTCGGACGAGGAAGACGACGCCGAGGGATGAGGTTGCCGAAGCCTGCGCCCTCCCCAACACCCAGGCGAACCGGCGCTCCTTCCGAATCTCACGAGGGCCGCTACACCTTCATCGCGGCGCTCGAGCAGGCCATCGCAGCGAATCCAGCGCTAGCCATCGCTCTGTACCCGGACGGACACGGCGGGTTCGACGCACCGCCGCCTGGAGCTCTGCTCTACCGGCCTGGCGCGCAGTTGGCCGAGCTCGTCCGTCAACGAGACCGCACGTGCCGCCATCCCGGCTGCCATGTCCCGGCATCGAATTGCGAGATCGACCACGTCGTCCCCTACCACCACCGCAACCCCGCACGAGGCGGCTGGACCATCCTCACCAACTTGCACTGCCTCTGCAAATACCACCACTCACTCAAAACCATGGGTGCATGGACACCGACCATGCTCGCTGGCGCGGCGGAGTATTGGACATCCAGCTCTGGGACGACCGCGGTCACAGTGCCGGGAAGCTCCTACGGTACAACGAATTTCGTCGAGGAATCACTGGTCCCCCACGTACCACGCAAGCGCAGACCAAGATCGGCGGCCGAGCTGGTGACTACAACGGAACCAGCCGCTGAGTCAGTGCCGACAGCATCGGTCGGGACCGAAAAGGTCGGGACCGAAACAGGCAGGGGCGAAACAGGCAGGGGCGAAGTTCACGCAAAGCAACCTCGGACTCAGCTTGACCCTATCGTCGAGTGCAGCGCATCGATGGGAATCGCCATAGGCCTGACTGTCGGCGTCCAGATCAGCAGGCACAGACGAGGCGCGCCGTTCTGATTTGTGTGAGAGCAAGTGCGGTGGTGGTAGCCACGCACGAAATTCGTGATGCCATCGACGGCGATCGTTGTCTTGCTTCCTCCAACTTGACTCGTTGTGGTTGCTCGATGAGCAGTCGTCGATCTGCGGCTGCGGACTACGTGAGGGAAGGGCTAGGCGCACAACGAAAGGTCAGCCGCCAGATCCAGCGCCGTTCAGCGCACCATGGCGAGTATTCGCGGCAGGGCATCGTCGACGGTGGCGGAAATGACGTCGTGGTGAGTGGCACCGGGAACGGGCAGATAGGTCACGTCGCGGACGCCCGCGGCCACTAGTTCAGCGGACAGGGCGGTCGTCAGCGCCGGTGGTACGACGGTATCGGCCAGCCCCTGCTCGATGGCCACCGGCCGTGTGTAGCCGGTGGTCGGCACCGCCAGGTATTCGTGGAGAGCCGAAGCCATCGCGGGGTCTGATAGTGGCCGGGTCAGGAGTTGTTGTGGTGCAACGTCGATAACCCTCTGGCGGAGCTCGCTGATGCACGTGTCGTCCGCCTGCGCGAGGTAGTCGCGTCCCAGCTCGGTGAGGTAGCTGTCCACATCGATGTCCGGCCGAGAATCCCTGAGCCCATACAGGACGTAGATCAGGGTGGCCGTGATGTTGTCGAGCGGTGTAATCCGGGGAGTGGAAGGCGAGAGCAGCGGCAAAATGGCTTCGAGGTTCGACGACGGTGCGAACGCCATCACCCCGCGAAAGTCCGACTCTTCTCCGTAGATGTCGGCGCGAGCTCCGGTGGTGAGTGCCGCTGCGCCGCCCTGAGAGTGTCCGGCAGCGACCCAGGTACGCGACAACTCGGGGAGTTCGTCCGCTGCTGCGCCCACGATATCGGTGACGGCGTTCGCCTCCGAGACGCTGTTCAGGTAGTGGTGGGCGTCGGTGGTTCCGAGTCCGATGTAGTCCGTCGATACGACGGCCGTACCGCTCCGGAGAAGTGCAGTGAGCAGGGGCTTCGACAGTTCGACGGCCATCGGGTCCTCGGCAACCCCGTCATCCAGTGCTGTGCTCATGGCGCATGAATCACCCACGCCGACGGTGCCTTTGGCCCACGACACCACCGGCCATCCGCCCGCTGGGGGAGTGCCCGACGGGAGATAGACCTGGCCGCGGGCAATCGCGGGACGGCCGTGCTCGTCAATGGTCGGGTAGGACAGCGCATAGCCCGCTGCGGCACCGTCGATCAGCCGCGGAAGTACATCGATGGACGTTGCCGGTGTCGCGTCGGCGATGGGGGTGAACATCCCCACGCCACCGAGCAGTGCTGCAGCAGTCGACAGGATCAGTGTGGATCGAATCGCCATGTCTTCCTCCGGGACCAACCGTCGAGAGTGACGAATGCAGACCAGCTCGCCCCCGCGTGGAATATACACGGTGAGTGCGTACTCTCCGACCTGGAGGGACAGGGTCCAAATCGTCACACACCGAGGTCGGCGATTGCATCGAAATACCCGCAGCGTTGTGGCCGTCTACGCAGATGACGTCCTGAAAGACCTCACGCACCGAGGAGCCCCTGATTGCCGAATTCCCAGGGTGCGCGCGGTGTCGCACCGACCAACGAAAGGTGCTGGATCTTTCGGCCGCTGCAACCGGTGGAGCGTTGGGAGATGGTTCAGGCTGCCGTCGACCCACTTCCAGTAGCTGCATAAATTCTCTCATCGCGGAGCATCGCCCAGAGAACATTCTCGCGGCGTCGGGCGAGCCTGATCCCGGCTTGGGTGTGACGTGTTCCTTCCGCTCGTTTGCGCCGATAGTAGGCATCCGATTCCCGTGACGATCGGATACTGAGCTACGCGGACAGGTAGAACACTCGCATCAACCGACGGTCGTACCGTCTCGGACGGTGTAGATTTCCGCTATGCGCCCCGAATCGCGGGGCACCGGGGCAAGACTGGACAGCGCTACCAGTCGATCAGCGCTGCCGATCGACTCCATGTCCCGTAGAAACCATCACGGTGGAACACCCCGGCGACGCAGGCGAGTCGCTCCACGAGGTCGGGCCGTCGCAGAGCCACCATCAGCGCGACGACCGCACCGTCGCTGCAGCCGACGAACCTGGCCGGACCACCGACCACGGTCTCGACGAAGGCGATCGTGTCGGTGACCATGTCCTCGAACGTCATCGGTCCAGGGACGCCCGGCGTGCGGCCGTGGCCTCGTCGCTCGGGAGTGAAGACGCGAAATTGTTGCGTCAGAGCGACGAGGTTCGGTTGCAGCGCTCGTGAATCGACGCCGCCGGGATGCAAGAACACCAGCGGTTCGCCCTCACCGTCTTCGCCGTACCAGGTGTCGACCGGGCCAAGTTGCACACGTCTGTTCATGCAATCGAGACCTCGCAGACGGACGAAACCAATCGCTCACACGCCGTCCAACGGAGTCGTCACCGCGATCCGGCGTCGACCATCTCGATCGACGACCACCTGGTACGCGTTCCGCTCGACGCCGACCGGGTTGCCGGCGTCGTCGAGATTCTCGAGAAGTAGATGCCCGACCCAGATTTCGTTCGCCTCGATGTCGGTGACGATGTCCTTGGCCCGGACACTCTGGATCCCGCGAGAGCGGTAGTACTGCTGGCCCTGGCCGAAGAATTCGCGTGTCTGCTGCGGCTCGGTCACCGCCAGGACGCCACGTGGGGACACCGCGAGGGCGGGATAATTGTAGATATCGGCGAGTCCGTCGATGTCGCCGTCGGAGAGATAGCCGGTGTAGCGGTCGAAGAAGCTCTCGATAGTTTCGAGGTCACGTGTTGTCATGACAGGCAACGTACGACGCATTACCGCCACGCCGGTGTCGGGAATCGGAAATAATCGACAGATTGTGCCCAGAAATACGAGCGCCGAGAGCCGCGACAACCACCTGACGCTGCGACGCGTCGTCCGGCAGCAGCGCCTCATCGAGATCCTGGCCGATTCCGCCATTCCGCTGTCGACGGAAGTACTGGCCGAAAAGCTGCGGGTGAGCGTCAGAACGGTCGAACGAGATCGCCGACGCCTGGTCTCCTCCGGCGTCCCCATCGTCTCGGTTCCCGGCACGAACGGCGGAAGCCGGCTGCCCCGCCACACCCGACCGTCGCCGGTGAATCTGAGCTTCGAAGAAATTGCTGCACTCATCGCTGCACTGGCTGCACTCGGACCGACGGAAACCGACAGCGCCGACTCGGCGATGAAGGCACTCGTTGCGGCGATCTCACCTGCCCCGACGGCGAAGGAGGTCGAGGGATGACGGCCCAGGAGGCTCGCAGCATCGCCGTCCGCTACGGCCTCGGGCTGGTCGTGCTCAACGTTTTCGCCGCTGTACAGGTCACGTTCGTCGTAGCCCTCCTGGCGCGCTCGGAGACAGCAACAGTGGGCAGTATCCTGACCGATCCTGCTTTCAGTGTGTTCCGGTGGATAGTGCCGCTCGGCGTCTCCACGGGGGCGATCGCAGGCGCGCTGCTGATCGTGCCGACACTGAGGTGGATCACAAGCAGCAACGCTCCGACGGCAGGCCAGGCGCGACGCGCAGTACGAATACCGCTGCATCACACAGCATCACACCTCGCACTGTGGCTCGGATTCGGGTTCGCCCTGGCATTTCTGACCCGCGGCATCGAACGAGACATCACGATCCTCGTCATCGTCGGCACCATCTTCGGCGCGGTGACGACGGCCGGAACGGGGTACCTACTGACCGAACGCGCACTCCGCCCGGTCTCTGTGCGTGCATCGGCCGCGCTCCCCCGGGCACGTCGCGAATTGAGTGTGCTGGCCCGACTCGTCATCACCTGGGTCGTGTGCACAGCGTTTCCGGTATCCGCGATTACCCTGATCGTCATCGCCCACTCCACCGGCACACCCGTCGAAATCCCCGCCCCTATCGAACTTCCGATACTCATCGTGTCGGCGATCGCGCTCGGCACCGGGCTGAGAGGAACGATCCTCGTGGCCCGATCGGTATCCGAACCGGTCGGCGAGGTGAGTTCGGCGATGGCCGAAATCGAGAGCGGCAACACCGAAGTCGAGGTGCCCGTGTACGACTCGTCCGAGATCGGTGACCTGCAACGCGGATTCAACGCCATGTCCACCGGCCTGACCGAGCGCGAACGACTACGAGATCTCTTCGGCCGACACGTCGGCACGCAGGTCGCCTCGCGTGCACTGGAACAATCCGACTTCCCTCGCGGCGACGTCCAATATGCGGCAGTCCTGTTCATCGACCTCGTCGGATCCACCGCCTTCGCCGTCGACCATCCGCCCGAACGCGTCGCCGAAGCACTCAACGAGTTCTTGGCCATCGTCGTCGACACCGTCGACGCCAATCTCGGCTTCATCAACAAGTTCGAGGGCGACGCCGCACTGGCGATCTTCGGTGCACCACAGCCGATCGACGACCCGGCCACGGGCGCATTGCGGGCAGCGCGGATGCTCCGCGTCGCGCTGAGATCGCTCGACTCGATGGACTTCGGAATCGGCGTCGCCGCCGGTCAAGTCTTCGCCGGCGACATCGGCGCAACCCAACGCTACGAATACACAGTCATCGGCGAACCGGTCAATTGCGCGGCCCGACTGTCCGACCTCGCCAAGAGTGAACCCTCGCGGGTGCTCGTGGCCCAGCAGGTGGTCGACCGCGCAAACGCCGACGAAGCTCAACTCTGGCGAACACTGGACCCGGTGATCCTGAGAGGACTCTCCGAGGCCACCACCATCGCAACAGTCCGCTAGCGGTCCCGAAACCGCTGCAGAATCTCGCGCATCGTGTGCGGATAGATACCTTCCTCGGCCAACTGTCTGCGGGTCTTACGACGAGTGATGATCAATCCGGTGATTGCAACGATCCACACCGGATACTGCGCCAGGAACGCGACCCTGAACGCATCGAACGTGTAGCCGCCGAGCGCGCCGAGTATCCACCCGATGGAGGCGATGACGAGGAGCGAGGCGAGGAATCCGCCGATGTTGACCATGCCCTGCGCGGTGCCGAGGTTCGCGCTCGGGTTGAACGTCCGGGCGTAGTCGAACCCGATGACCGACCCCGGTCCACCCACCGAGATGACGACGACGAGGACCACCAGCAGCCACAGCGGCGCCGGGCCGGGTAATGCCAGAACAATTCCCCACATCGCTGCGTTGCTGATCATGATCGTGAGCACCATCCACGATCGACGCATCGGATAGCGTCCGGTGAGGATCCCCAATCCGATACCCGATACAACCGCGGACACCACCGAAATCGACAGCAGTACACCCGCAGTCGACGTCGAGAGGCCCTGCGCAGACGTCAGATACGGTATCCCCCACAGCAGCGCGAACACGGTGATGGAGAACTGCGTTCCCATGTGACTGAAGAAGCCGAGCCGGGTTCCCGGCCGTTTCCAGACCTGGCCGATCGTTGCGAAGGTCTCGCGCATCGACGTGGGTTTCTCGACGATCTCTGTCCCGGGTGGCGCGTCTCGGATCAGCGCCAACACCAGCACGAACGCCACGAGACCGAGCGAGGCCGCGCTGCCGAAGGCGAACGTCCACCCCGGACCGTTGAGCAACATCAAGAACGGAACTGCAGAGAATATCTGTCCCGTCTGACCGAGAAGACCCGTCAGCTGCGACACGATCGGCACCTGCCGTGGCCCGAACCATTGCGGCACCAAACGCAGAACCGAGATGAAGGTCAACGCGTCGCCGACACCTACCAGGGCTCGCGCCGCGACTGCCAGCGGCAACGACTCCGTGACAGCGAGCGTGATCTGCGCGATCGCCATCAGGAGTGCGCCGGCGGCGATCATCTTCCGCGATCCCACTCGGTCGAGAACTACACCCGCCGGAATCTGCATCGCCGCATAGACGACGACCTGCAGTACGACGAACGACGCCAACAACGATGGGCTGATCGAGAATCGGTCGGCGGCCTGAAGGCCGGCGACGCCGAACGCAGTGCGGTGCAGAACGCCGACGATGTACGCGAACACGCCGACACCCCAGACCACCCACACAGTTCTCACTGCGAACATTCTGCCGGGTGGGTTGTGGAAGGATCGCACCCGGCGGTAGGCAGCAACAAGAAAGTGGGTTCAGCACATGACCGGCTACATCTTGGTACTCAACGGGCCGAACTTGAACATGCTCGGTACCCGTCAGCCCGAGGTGTACGGCCACGAGACGCTCGCCGACGTCGTCGCCCTGTGCGAGAAGACCGCTGCGGCTCACGGCCGGACAGTGCGCGCCGAGCAGTCGAACCACGAGGGCCAGATCATCGACTGGATCCACGAGGCACGCGGCCAGGCGTCGGGAATCGTCATCAATCCCGGCGGATTGACCCACACGTCCGTCGCGCTACGCGATGCCCTCGTCATTCCCGAGGTTCCGGTCATCGAGGTCCACATCAGCAACGTCCATGCTCGCGAAGAGTTCCGTCACCATTCGTTCGTCTCGCCTATCGCCAGTGGCGTCATCGCCGGCCTCGGTATCGCAGGCTACGGATACGCCGTCGAGAGGCTGATCGCACTCAGCTAGAGCTCAGGTTCACCCACCTATGCTGTGCCGAGGACACTTCTCGGCGAGCAAGGGACACTTTCGGTGAGCAACAACAGCAAGAAGAAGGCGCAGGCAGCAGCTGCCGCACTGCAGGGCAAGAAGGACAAGCAGCGCCGCACACTGATCCAGGTCGCCGTCGCAGTCGTGCTCATCGCCCTGGTCGCCGCCATCGGATTCAGCATCGCGCGCAGCAACTCCGAGGACACCACCGCCGTACCTGCCGCAACTCCGTCGTCGGTCACCCAGGACGGCGCGATCCGTATCGGTGATCCGAACGCATCCGTGGTCGTCACCGTCGTCGAGGACTTCCAGTGCCCGGCATGCAAGCAGTTCGAGGCGATCAGCGGCGACACCCTGTCCGAGTTGGTCGCCGACAACACGATCGCAGTCGACTACAAACCGATCGCGATTCTCGACCGCATGTCCTCGACCAACTACTCCACGCGCGCAGCCAACGCGAGCCTGTGCGTCGCCGACGCCGACATATCGGCGTGGCCCGCCTGGCACAAAGCGATGTTCGAGCAGCAACCCACCGAGGGCGGCGCAGGCCTGAGCGACGACGATCTTCTCGGGCTCATCCAGTTGGCGGGGATCGACAGCCCGGACGTGACCAGCTGCATCACCGACGGGGCCTACACCGACTACGTTGCGAGCCAGACGCAAAGCGTCCTCGACGGCGGCGTCACCGGCACCCCGACCGTGACGGTCAACGGTGAAACCGTGTCGAACCCGACGCCGGACGGCCTGCGGGCGGCCATCGCTGCCGCGCAGTGAAAGCGGGCAGAACTACTGCGTGGGTCCTGACGGTCGGTGGGACCCTCGGACTTCTCGCCGCGCTGGCGCTGACAATCGAGCGGTTCAAGCTGCTCGAGGATGCGTCGTACGTGCCGTCGTGCAGCTTGAATCCGGTTCTCTCCTGCGGATCGGTGATGACGACCGATCAGGCAGCGCTGTTCGGATTTCCCAACCCCATCATCGGAATCGTGGCGTTCACGGTCGTCGTGGTCACCGGAATACTGACGCTGGCGCGGATCGAACTGCCGCATTGGTTCTGGCTCGGACTGTCGTTGGGAACTCTGCTGGGCGAGGTCTTCGTCCACTGGCTCATCGTTCAAAGCTTGTACGAAATCGGCGCCCTCTGCCCGTACTGCATGGTGGTCTGGGCAGTGACGATGCCGATATTCGTGGTGTCTCTGTCGCAACTGGTCGACCGGGATCACGCAGGCGCTGTCCCGAGCCTGCTGATCGAGTGGCGCTGGACCATTCTGGCTGTGTGGTACGCCGTGGTGATCGTGCTGATCGGCATCCGATTCTCCGACTACTGGGCAACCCTGCTCTAGAGGACTGCCGTCGCGTCGATTTCGATCAACAACTCGTCCATCGCGAGACGTGACACCTCGACAACGGTCTGCGCGGGCCTGATCCTCGGAAACAGCTCACCGAGTATGCCGGTGTAGGTGTCGAGATCGCCCAGATTCACGAAGTACACCGTCAGCTTGACTACGTTGTCGAGCGTTCCACCGGCCGCGTCGAGGATCAGCCGAATGTTCTCGAACGACAGTCGGATCTGTGCCTCTACGTCACCGACGCCCTCGAACTGTCCGTCCGCAGTGATAGCCGTCTGCCCGGACAGATACAGCGTGCGAGCAGGATTCGCGACGACGATGCACTGGGACAACAGCTGGGCGCCTGGGTCCCACACCGTCTTCGGTGACACCAGGTACTTGTCGATGGCGGGCCTCCCCGGTCTGTCGTGGTCATGGCTCAGTGTGTCGCGGTCATGCCACCGCCAACCTACCGTGCGCCGCCGGTTGTGACCCAACACAATGGGACACCCGGTAATCCGCCCCACGGAACGATTCGGCAGTGCATGATGATGTGAGTCAGCTCACCACAGTGAGCGGGCGTCGTACGTCGGGGCGGGAAATTTCAGGCACCAGGAGTTGTTACATGGCAGGCGATCCAATCGCAGTCATCGTTGCCGTACTCGTGTCCGCTGCAGGAGCGGCAGCAGGGACCGACCTCCCACCGCCCATCCAGGACGGTGCCGCAGGAGTCGCCGCCGCAGCGGAGGAGGCTGAACCAGGTCTACAGGAACAGCTCGACGGCCTGCTGGCCACATTGCCGGAGGCTCAACGCGAGACAGCTGACGTCATGCTCGACAACGCAGCAACTGCCGTCGAAGACGCCGCCGAACCGCTGTTGCCGCCGACCGAAACCGAAGAAATCGACGCTCCCGACGAGGCAGAGTCGGTCGCGTCCGAGCCGACGACGTCTGCCGTGACGCCCGTGGTCAGCAATCCGACTTCCACCATCACCTCGCTCGGGGCAGTGATTCCGAGCAGAGCCGGAGCCGTCCAGTTCGGCACCTCCACCTTCTCGCTCGGCGACCTCGCCTCGCAGACAGCGTTCATGCCGGCCGCAGAAGCGCTTCGCCGAGCGCTGTTTCCCGGAATGCCCGCTACGTTCACCGGCGTCTCGACCTCTCCTATCGGAGCGATCACGGCCTTCGTACCGTGGTTGATGAAAGCCGGAGCCATCTGCGACGGAGTGAAGGCGCCCACCATCGCCGCGCTGTACGCTGCCGAGAACGGATTCCGTTACGGCCCGACCGCTCCCGTGTCCTCCACCGGTGCCCGCGGACCCGGCCAGTTCATGCCGGGAACCTGGCAGACGTACGGCAAGGACGCGGACGGTGACGGCATCGCCGACATCAACGGAATCGCCGACTCGGTGATGGCGTCGGGAAATCTGTTGTGCGACATCAACAACCAAGTCGAAAAATGGAAGTCCGAGGGGCGAGTCTCCGGCGACACTCTGGATCTGACCATCGCCGGATACAACGCAGGTGCCGGTGCTGTTCTTCGATCTGGCGGAATGCCGTCGGGAACACCGGATTACGAGAATCAGACCAAACCGTACGTCGCGAAGATCAGGGCGACGGAGATGCAGTTCGCCGGCATCCTCAACCCGCTCTCGACGCTCGACCTCGCGGCAATCGGCGGCCGTGCCGTCAATTCGGCCATGGACTACCTCGGACTGCCGTACGTGTGGGGAGGCGGCAACATCAACGGCCCGTCCGGCGGCGGCTTCGATTGCTCCGGTCTCACCTCGTATGCAGTCTTCAAGGCGTCCGGCGGCACCATCACGCTGCCGCGCACGTCGGAGACACAGTGGAACGTAGGCACCGAGATTCCGTTGGCGATGGCGCAGCCAGGCGACCTGTTGTTCGGCAACTGGCAGGCAGGCGGACCCGGTCACGTCGCCATCTACGCCGGCAACGGCCAGATGGTGCACGCTCCGACGTTCGGCGACGTCGTTCGGATCGGCCCGGTGTTCGACGGAATGAAGGCGCGTCGAGTGCTCTGAGGGCACGGGCAGGTAGGTTCTAGGCGATGAACTCTGCCGAACGAGGGAGCGCACCTGTGGCCAGCGGAACCCGCACCGAACCTCTGAGCTTCGACGACCCGCTGGCCCCCGCCCCGCCGGCGGGGGAAGGCTTCGAAACCGCCTGGACCGTGCGCACCGGCGACGTCGACCCCGACAACCGCCTCAGGTTCGACGGTATCGCCCGCTACCTGCAGGACATCGGTTCGGACAACCTCGCGGCCACACCGCTCGGCGAGACCGATCCGTTCTGGATCGTGCGTCGGACGGTAATCGACGTCCATACTCCGGTGAAGTTTCCCGACCGAGTACACATGCGGCGCTGGTGCTCCTCGATGTCGACTCGGTGGTCCAACATGCGGGTGGACATCACGACCGACAAGGGCGCGTCGATCGAGACCGAAGGTTTCTGGATCAACATCAGCGCCACCACCGGGATGCCGACGCGCATCAGCGACGAAGCACTGGGCTTGCTGGCCCGCACCACCGAGGAGCATCGCTTGCGCTGGAAGGCATGGCTCACCGAGCCTGCGCCCGCGCAGTCGCATACCGACGTGCAATTTCCTTTGCGCGCCACCGACATCGACTCGTTCAACCACGTCAACAACGCGGCATACTGGCACGCCGTCGAGGAACTGCTCGTCGACCGGAGTGACCTGCTCAGCGTCCCGCACCGGGCAGTCATCGAATACCTGTCCCCCATCCTCGCCGGTGAGCACGTCAGCATTCGACACCGCTACGAAGGCGGGGAACTGACGATGTGGTTCGTGGTCTCCGGCGTCGCGCGCTGCGTCGCGAAAGTCGCCCCGAGAGCCTGACGATCGAGCTTGCCGCGCGGCGTCCGCGGGAGTCCCGCGAGCAGAAGGATGCGCGACGGCATGCTCGGGCTCGGTAGAGTCGCGCGCAACGCGCGACGGATCTCCGAAACGGACGGTCCGTCCGAATCGACTACCACCGCCAACGCAGGCGCTTCACCCATCCGCTCATCCGCTATCGCGACGACAGCAGCCTCGTCCACACCCGGAATATCCAGTGCTGCAGCCTCGATCGGTGTGAGTTCGACGTTCAGACCTCCCCTGATCAACGTCTCGGAATCCCGGCCGAACAGAGTGAGTGCACGGCTGCCCATGTCCCCACCCATGTCCCCACCCGTGTCCCCACCCATGTCCCCACCCGTGTCCCCACCCGTGTCCCCACCCATGTCACCGTGCACGTCCTCGAGGCTTCCCCTGTCCCCGACCGTCATCCACCCGTCCACCGGCCCTCCCGAGATTCCGCCGCGAGTGAGATAGCCGTCGAACAGCATGTCGCTCCGAACATGGACGATTCCATCTCGGATTTCTGCATCCACACCGTCGAACAAGGTTCCAGCACCCGGATCGACGCCGCGGTCGTAGGACACGAAACTCAATTCCGACGCGCCGTAGAAATGCACCAACGACGCGTTGGGCAACACCGTCTGCAGCGCCACCCGCCCGGAGGACGGCCACCGCGCCGCACTGGACAGCACCTCGCGGACGCTCGGCACCGTCCCGATTCCTGATCGCACCACGTCCCAGGCGATCGTCGGAACCGAGTACAGATGCGTCGGAGAGCTGATCAGGGCTTCTGCGACCGGCCGGAGATCGACGCATGCACCGCGGGTCAAGCCATGCAAAGCGCCGTACAGGAAATGGGTGTGGTCGAGGACGCCCGGCGTCGACACCCGGTCACCGCGCCGGACGTCGAACACCGCGTCGCTACGATCGAGCGTCCGCGCCCAGGACAACTGGTTTCGGACGAAGAGTTTGGGCTCGCCGGTGGTGCCCGACGTGATACCCACGAGCAATTCACTCTGCGCACACGCCGTCCCGTGCGGCCCGTCGGAATCGACGTTCGTGACCGGGTTCTCGCACCCGAGCTTGCGCAATCGCCGGTGCCCAGCAGGCGCAGCGATCACCGCGCCGGGCTGGGTGAGTTCGATGACCTGCGCGAACTGACCGGCAAGCAAGTGCCTGTGCAACAACACCACCCCGACGCCCGAGCGCATCGCCGCCGTCACGGCCACGAGTGAGCCGACATCCGACGTCGGTAGGACAGCGATCCGCTGCATACCGCGCATCCCCGCCGCCGCGCGGGTCACTCTGGCCCAGAACTCGGCGTAGGACACCGATTCCCGACGGTCGACGACGGCCAGCTTGTGCGGGATGTCGCGGACGTGGCGAGCGATGCGGTCGGCAAGCAATTCAGTCATCGTCGACTCCTCGGGCGATCAGCGCATCTCCCATGGCATCTGCCGTACGAAGTGCCCGGACCAGAACCGGTGTGGCCAGCGCGGTCATCGACCACTGCAGTCCGCGAGCCTTTCTCGCCTCGGACACCTCGTGCACGATGGTCGCCAGGATGGGAATGCATCGGATGGCCAACGCAAGCATCAGTCCTACCCGGTCCGGATCGACACCGAAGCGGCGCACCGGCTGCAGTACCCGTGTGACGGTATCGAGCATGTCGGTAACCCGCGTCGTCAACGTGACGAGGGCAGCCAGCGCCACCGAGATCACCAGCACCCCGCACACCACGATCGCGCGCGTCGGAGACGTGATGATCAGCTGGAAGATTCCGATGATCAGCATCATCCACAGCACCGGTCGGAGCTGGGCCAGAGCGACTTTCACGGGAATCCGGGCGACGGCGAACAACGCCGCGACGACGAGTGCAACAGCACCGACAGCGACGGGCGTGCGAGCGAAGAGAGTCGCCGCGATGATCGTCAGCAGCAGGAGCAGCAACTTCACTCCGGCGGGCATCCGATGCAGCAGCGAGCTACCGGGCCGATACAAACCGATCACATGACCAACTCCCGGTACGCCGGCACCGCATCGGCTGGGGATCCGTCGAACGCCACCAGGCCGTCGTCGATGACGATCACACGCTCGAACGAGTCCAACAAAGCCAGCTGATGGGTGACGACGATGACCTGTTGGTCGATCGAATCGAGTGCGTCGGCGACGACTCGGGCATTGCGGAGGTCGAGCAGCGTCGTCGGCTCGTCGGCGACGACGACCTCGGGGCGACGAATCAGCACCGCGCCGATCGCGAGCAACTGTTTCTGCCCGCCGGACAACAGGTGCGCTGGATGCTCGGCATGGCCGTCGAGCCGGAAGCGAACCAGGATGTCCTGCACGCGCTCTGCAACGTCCTGCTTGCTAAGCCCAGAGCGCCGCAGCGAGAACGCGAGATCCTCGGCCACGGTGGGCATTACGATCTGAGTATCCGGGTCGGTGAAGACGAAACCGACCTTCTTGCGGACCTGCGCGCCCTTCTTCGCGGCGTCGACACCGTCGACCGTCACGGTCCCCGAGTTCGGTGCGAGCAGTCCGTTGATGGTGCGCGCCAACGTCGACTTGCCCGATCCGTTCGATCCGATGATGCCGACTCGTCGCTCGGTGATACGAAGATCGATACCGCGCAACACTTCCCGCTCTCCGAATGCGTGCCGGACGGCATCGAAGACGATCTCACTCACTGCACACGCTCCACGATCATTGCGATTCCTTGACCTCCACCGATCGCGCAGGCCGCGAGACCGAGTTCCGGTCCGGACGAGGTGGACATCTGACGCGCCAACCGCACCAGCAATATTGCACCGGACGCGCCCCACGGATGCCCCATCGCGATCGCGCCACCTTGCGGGCACAGTGCGCTCTCGTCGAGCCCCAACTCGTCGGACACCGCGAGAACGACGGACGCGAATGCCTCGGTGATCTCGACGATGCCGATGTCGGACAGAGCAACTCCGGTGCGAGCAAGCACCTTCTCGATGGCAGG
This sequence comes from Rhodococcus sovatensis, assembly GCF_037327425.1. Lineage (NCBI taxonomy): Bacteria > Bacillati > Actinomycetota > Actinomycetes > Mycobacteriales > Nocardiaceae > Rhodococcus > Rhodococcus sovatensis. The sequence goes on from NZ_CP147846.1 coordinate 3,596,480, forward strand.
GACCGGGCCGAGCCCCGGCAACGCAGGATCCGAACCCGCGACTGCAGATCCTAGAATCCGCAGGGCTGGAAGACCTTCGGCGCGCGCGGCAGTCGTCACCGCGATCACCGCAGCCCCGTCCGAGATTCCGCACGAATTTCCCGCAGTCACAGTCCCGTCCGCAGTGAACGTCGGTCGCAAACGCGCCAACCTACCCTCACTCATGTTCGGCCTGATCCGCTGGTCACGGAAGATGCCTGCCACTGGCACGATCTCATCGGTGAAATCTGTTGCAGCAGCGGCCATATGCGAACGTGAGGCGTATGCGTCTTGACGCTCGCGGCTGATCCCGCGGATGCGAGCGAGATCGTCGGCGGCCACTCCCATGTCCGGATCGGGAAACCCTGTCGGCGCGAACGGCGCACGGGTGTACCTGACCAGCTCAGCGCCACTGTCTTGCTTGGCACTACGGCGGGTCGGCCAGAACCGCCAGGGCGCAGTGCTCGCCGACTCGACGCCACCGGCGAGAATCAGCTGATCGTCACCGCACCTGACTCGCGCGGCTGCCTGCATGACTGCGTCGAGTCCGGACCCGCACTGACGGTCGACCGTCACACCCGGAACGTCGACGCCGAGTCCTGCCGCCAACGAGGCGATCCGTGCGGGATCGCCGCCGGGTCCGAGGCAGTTGCCGAGAACGACATCGTCGACCTGGGTAGTACAGCCGGCGTCGAGCAACGTTCGCATCGCGGCTTGGAGAACCGGAGCAGCCAGATCTGTCGTCGTGAGGTCCGCGAAGCCATGCCCGGCATTGCCGATCGGTGTCCGCCACGGCGCGACGAGAACAGGGGCGTTCGTGGCTGATCGGGTCATGGTTGCGAGTCTGTCACTCGAGCTCGTGCGATCTTGCCGCTGCCCGTGCGAGGGAGCTCGTCGACGACGGTCCACCGACGCGGTATGGCCTCCTTCTGCAGCGACGCCCGCGCCTGGTCCTTTATTCGAGTCAGCAGCGCGGTCCGGTCGGGCGTGCTGTCGTCTCGCGAGCTGCGATCCAGTTCGAGCACCGCAGTCACCGTCTCGCCGAGAACAGCGTGGGGTGTGCCGATGACCGCAGATGCCTTGACGCCGACGATGGCGTCGAGAATTCGTTCGACGTCCTCGGCGAGAACGGTCGTTCCTCCGACGTTCACCGCCGCACTCCCCCTACCGTGCACGACGAGTTCGCCCCCTGGCCGCAGTTCCGCAAGGTCGCCGACTCCGACCCACTCGTCGGCACCGAGAACGCGGTAGGGCGAACGCACGAACAGCAGACCGTCCCTGATCTCGGCCTCGACGCGATCCAGAAGCCGCAGGGGGCCGGGAACCACACGCGCCGCGACGAGCGACAGCTCAGCGGCGCCGTAGTACTCGACGAGCCGTAGACCGCGCGCACGATTTTCCGCGCCGGCATCGAGCGAGGCCCCGGCCACAACGGCGGTGTGCAGGTTCGGCGCGCGGTGCAGCAACTCCCGAAGCACTGCGGGAACGGCGTGCGTCACCGTGGCCGTGCTTTCGTCGTCGGTGACGCACGCACCGACGTACAGGGCGTGGACAGCGCCGAACAGATGCATCGTGGCGTGCAGCGGGCCGGTCACAAGCACCCGGTCGGAGGAAGTGATCCCGGTTATCGAGGTGAACTCATCGAAACTGTGGGTCCACGACTCAGCCGTTCGGGCCAGCGGACGGGGCGTGCCGGTAGATCCGGACGTCCCGACGAGCAGGAATGCACCCGTGGGGATCTCCGAGCGGTCCGGACGAGCGGTTGGATCCTCGACGCGCACCGCTGCGCCCTGCCGCGCCGCGGCGAACACACAGATCAGCGCTTCGGGTAGTGCCAGTGCCGAGGCGTCGTGGACCGCGGCATCGGGCCACTCTGCGACCGCAGCGTCGAATCGGTCGTAGGACAGAGGTCTGCCACCGATATCGATCGCGATATCGGTGCCAGACCCGCCCAGACGCAAGCTCACCTGGTCGCGATGATGCCGGGATAGGCCCGGTGCACACTCTTGGCGACGACTGTGGCGATGACTACCTTCACCAGATCACCGGGCAGGAACGCGAAGTTGGTCGAGATTGCAGCCCACACTCCGAGATCGGTACGCAGCAACAGGCCGATGGTTCCGAAGATGTAGACGACCACGATGCCGCCCAACGCGTTGATCAGTAGGCCGAGCACCAGCGGGTATTTCGGCAGGATGCGGGCGGTAAGCAGGCCGATGACGAAGACTGCCGGAATCCAACCGACGAGGTATCCGGCACTCGGCCCGGCCAGAGCTGTCAGTCCCGTTCGTCCACCCGACAGAAGCGGTAGGCCGATGAGGGTAAGCGCGATGAAGACTGCAACCGCGGCGACACCCTTGCGTGGACCGAGAACGGCACCGGCCAGGATGACGCCGAGCGTCTGCAGTGTGATCGGCACACCGCTGAACCCGACCGTGATCGCGCCGGCCAACCCGAGGGCAGCAATGAGCGCGGCGAACACCGCGATCTGCGCCATTTCTCGCGCCGAGATGCGCACCTTCGAACCCGACACCGTTGTCTCCCGTACGCCTTCTAGACCTGACATGACCACTCCTAGTGATACAAGCTTGAACGGCGTTCAAGGTAGCAGGTGCGGTCGTGGTGGCATCCACGAAGGGCTCGAAGCGAAACGTATCGGCTGCGCGCTCGCCACCTCCGGTATCGAACAAGTGGGGCCGATACGGTAGTAGCCATGACTCGAACCCTCGTCCTCATGCGGCACGGCAAGTCCGGCTACCCAGAGGGAACGCCGGACCACGACCGACCGCTCGCCGAGCGCGGCCAACGTGAAGCAGCACTCGCTGGGGCATGGATCACCGACACCCTAGGCGGTGTCGATGCGGTGATCTGCTCGACAGCGACTCGGACTCGCCAGACTCTGGAGGCCACTGGAATCGTCGCCGAAGTGAAGTTCGAGGAACTGATCTACGGCGCGTCACCAGAGGAGATCATCGAAGAGATCGCGCAGACCGACGACTCCGTGACCACCCTCCTCGTCGTCGGACATGCGCCCGGAATACCGTTCACTGCACTGGAATTGGCGGAGGCAACAGGATCCGAGGCTGCCATCGAGATTGGGCGGAAGTTCCCGACGTCCGCGCTGGCGGTCCTGACCGTCGACGTGCCGTGGTCGGAAATCGGGCGCGGTACCGCGGCGCTCACTGCTTTCCACGTTCCGCGCTAGGACCGAATGGGTCGTTCGCTGCGCTTCCAGGTGACCGAATGAGTCGTTCGCTCCCAATCTGAGACCGAATGAGTCGTTCGTCTACTTCAAGTGACCGAATGAGTCGTTCGCTCCCAACCAGAGACCGAATGAGACATTCGGTCACTAGGGAGGGGTTTAGCTACGGATCATTCGGTCACTAGGGAGGGGTTTAGCTACGGATCTTCGCGACGACAAATCCGACGACGCCGAGCGCGATGAGCAGCAACAGCGCTGTACCGAATCCTGCGAGCCACCAGACCACTGCGAAGACGACAAGAGCCGGCGCTGCAGCGATGAGAGCGATCGCGGGGTTCTCCCGGACGGTTTCGAGCGCGGACTGTGCGTGAACCCGGTCGAGCTTCTTTCCAGCCATGGTGCGCCTTTCGTGAGTCCGCTTACCTCTGCCTCACTCCACAGTAGCGCGCATCTGCCCTATGCCGGGGACTCCGAGCAGGCCCGACACCACCCTGGCGTACGCAATGCAGACATTCCATGGCTCACCTGGACAGCGAGCGTGCGAGCTGAATGAGCTGGGCATCGGCGTCGAACAAGGCTTTTCGGTCGTACGTCGACGTCGATGCCAGGATCTCGTCCGGATCGGTACGAGCGATGAGCTTCTCCAGCTGATCAGCCACCTCGTCGGGAGTTCCGAGAACTGCGGATGCGAGGGACCTTTCGACGCGCTCACGGGTGCGCGCAGGTGCAGCGCCCAGGTCGATCTGCGACGGGTCCGTCAGGGGTGGGAATTCACCGGTCCGCCGCGACTGGGCCATCGCCCACGCCTCGGGGATAGCCAGGGTGCGCGCGCGTTCGGCGGTCTCGGCGACGGTGATGTCGAGCGAAACGATGACGCGAGGGTCTGGGTTCCGATCGGTAGGTCGGTAGTGACGTCGATAGTCCTCGAGCGCCGAACCGTCGCTCGCCAGGATCGGGCCTCCAACGACCACGGGCAGGCCGGCCTCGGCCGCGACGCTGAGACCTTGCCCTGTTGCGAGGACGTAGATCGGCGGCGGTGCAACCGCGGGACGAATCGTCACCGGTGCCGTCGCGTCGAAGTAGCTCCGCAGTTCGTCGAGATCGTCAGCGAAGGTGTCGGACTCCTCACGTCCGGTGCGAAGAGCTGCCCGTACCGGTTCGGTGAATCCGAGCGAGCGACCGACGCCGACGTCGACCCGCCCCGGATACAGAGCCTCGAGCATCGCGAACTGTTCTGCGACGACGAACGGCTGGTAGTTGGGCAGCATCACACCGCCCGATCCGATCCGCATGCTCGACGTCCGGGCACCTACCGCCGCGAGCAGAACCGCAGGCGATCCGCTCGCAATGCCGGGAACACCGTGATGCTCGGCGACCCAGAACCGGTGATAACCGAGCTTCTCGGCGTTGACCGCTCGCTCGATCGTCGAGGTGAGCGCAGCGCCATCGCAATACCCTTCGCGGGTTCGAGACCGGTCGAGCAGGGACAGGATCACCTCTAGCGCAACCGTCGTCTCGTCGTGCATATTTCTTTGTGCGGATCGTGCGATCGAGGACCGAAACTGTCCGCAATCGGCGTCAGACTTGTTCTACCCGACACAGGAGGACCTCATGGACATCAAGCTCGAACTCGTGATGATTCCCGTCACCGACGTGGATCGCGCCAAGGATTTCTACACCCGGATCGGATTCAACGCCGACCACGACGCGAGTCCGGCGGACGGAATTCGCTTCGTCCAGCTGACGCCGCCGGGATCGGCGTGCTCGATCGCGGTCGGAACCGGCATCACGGACGCGGCCCCCGGCAGCGTCGAGGGGATGCAGGTTGTCGTCGACAGCGCCGAGGAAGCCCGGAACCACCTCATCGCAGCCGGCCTCGAGATCGAACCCGTCGTCGACCTCGGTTGGGGAAAGTTCGTCTTCTTCGCCGATCCCGACGGAAACAAGTGGGCCGTGCAGGAGCTCCCGCAGCGCTAGAGGACGAGCGAGCAGCGGATGCCCCGATGATCGGATCCGGGCAGATCCACTACGCCCACCTCGGTCACCGACGCACCGCGCACGAGAACGTGGTCGATCGCGATCAACGGCGGGAGCCTGAGCGTAGCCAGCGGGAACGCGAGCTTCCAATCCGCGTGATAGGTCGCGAGATGCCCCGCCCCGACCTCCATGGCGGCATCGCGAAACCCGTCGGTACACAGGTCGCGGTATCGCTTGTGGTCGTAGGTGGCGTTGAAATCGCCGGCAACGACGACCGGGCCGTCGTCGTCCGGGATCTTGGAGAGCATCTGCCCGATCGCGGCCAGCTCCCGCACCCACGCCTCGGGGCGGCGGGGCCACGGCGGAACGGGATGAGCCGCGAACACGAGAGGTGACGCCCCGCCGGGAACGTGGACGCGTGCTGACAGCAGTTCCGTCACATAGCCGTCGTGGCGCTCGAGATCCGACAACGGGTGACGCGAATAGATCCCCGTGCCGTTGCCTCCAGCCGCCGGACTGACGAACGACTCCGGCAACCGGTCGAGGAGACCCGCGGCGAGAAGGCGCTGATGCGCCTGCGGGGTCAGCTCGACGACCGTCAGAACATCGGGTTCGTGCTTGTCCAGCAGAGCAATGATTGCCTCGGTGTCGGCCTGACCGAGCAGGATGTTCGCGTGCAGGACGGTGAACGGCGTCCCCGAAGCCGGTCGACGCCGGAACCGGCGAATCCTCAGCGGCGCCTGGGTCCAGGCTGCCGCGAGAATCACTCCACCCCCGATCACGGCTCCTGTCCACCCCAGGCCGAAGGTCAACAAAATTGCTCCCGGAATCGAACCGAGCATCGGCACACGGGCGAGTGCACCGGCGACGAGCACGACCTGACGTTTCGAATCCACCAGGTGCGCCACCACGGCCAATAGTGCTGCCGTCACAAAAGCGGCGCCGAGAACGATGATCATCTCGGGTAGTCTCCCACCTCGATCTGAGGAGAGTCTGGGAGATCTCACCGCATGCTACTGTTCGGTCGCTTTTCGCCGAACGAACAGGGACAATCACTTCTCGGGTCGGATCGAGCGCAGGGGACAGACAAGACGTGAAACGCAGGCAACTGCTTCAGCTGGCAGCCGCAGGACTGGTCGGATTGTCGGCACCGCCCATCGTCGCGGCCGGACGTGCAGGCGCGATACCGATCGGTGTCGGTTCGATCCGCTCACTCGTCCCCGAGCTGTTCGCCGATCCTCCGCGCCCGCCCGATCATTCATCCGTCATCGTGATCGGCTCGGGCTTCGGTGCCAGCGCAGCTGCTCTGCGACTCGCCCAGGCCGGTAGCCAGGTCACCATCCTCGAACGCGGCCTCCGGTGGCCGCGTGATCCGTGGCGTGAGATCTTCACGGCCGACATGACCGCGGACGGGCGCGGCCTATGGCATCAGGACTCGTTCACCAACATCACCGGCATGCCCGTCGGGCCGGTCGACCGTTTCGGTGGCGTACTCGACACGACCCGGTTCGAAAACCTCTCGGTGTGGCGCGCAGCAGCGGTCGGTGGTGGATCGATCGTCTACACCGGCGTCACCATCGCACCCGAAAAGCGGTTCTTCGACCTGTCCTTCGGCGGTCGGCTCGACTACGCCGAGATGGCGTCGTCCTGGTACCCCAGGGCGCGGTCGATGCTGCTGCCGTCGACGATGCCCGCCGATATCTACGACAGCCCGAACTTCGCGCATTCACGAACCTGGGACGACCATGCCCGACGCGCCGGTTTCCAACCGGAAGCGGTCGACGGAACTTGGAACTGGAACGTCGTACGCGACGAGATCGCCGGGCGCTCCAGGCCGTCGGCGATCGTCGGGGCGAGCACGTTCGGAAATTCGAACGGCGCCAAGTACGACCTGACGCAGAACTACATTCCACAAGCCGAGGGCACCGGCCGTGCAACTGTGTGCCACAGCCACGAGGTGGCCTCGATCGGCTCGGAATCCGGCGGTCGGTACCGCGTCGAGGTCCGGCGGCTCGATCCCGAAGGCAACGTCCTCGAGACGAGGACGCTGACGTGCGACAAGCTCGTCCTCGGTGCCGGGTCGATCGGCACCACGGAGCTTCTGCTGCGTGCGCAGGCAACCGGCGCGCTGGGGAATCTGAACGAATTCGTCGGCCGCGGTTGGGGAACCAACGGCGATGCGTCCATGACGCGCTCGCTCGGTCCTGCCGCGGGCGTTCCGCAGGCAGCGCCGTGCGCCTCGCGCATCGTCGACGAATCGAGCATTCCACTCACCGTCGAGAACTGGTACGTCCCCGGTGTGCCATGGGATCTCGGATTCCTCGGCTCGCTCGGCATGACCATCGACCCGTTACGCGCGGACTTCCGATACGACGCCGCGAGCGACGGAATGACGCTGTCCTGGCCTCGGGGCGGCAGTCGTGACACCGTGGAAGCGCTGCGCGCAGTGCAGAACCGAATGGCGGAGGCTGGGGGCACCGTCGTGTCTGCTGAACCGTTCACCCGTGACGTCGACGATACTTTCACCGCGCATCCACTCGGCGGCGCTGTACTCGGCGATGTCACCGACTCCTACGGCCGGGTCAAGGGTCACGACGGTCTGTACGTCATGGACGGCGCATTGATCCCTGGGAGTACGGGCGCGGTCAACCCGTCGCTGACCATCACGGCACTCGCGGAGCGCAACGTGGCTCGGGTGATCGCCGACGGGCGCTGACGGTCCGCCTGCTCTGAACCGTGTTCCTCGGTTGACCTGGAGTGCACTCGAGGTTTTACGTTCGTAGACATGCACTCCCCCAACAACTCTCCCGCAGGAACCTGGCAACAACTGCTGACCGGCCGCTACCTCGGCACCGCCACGGTTCTCGCAGGCGGGGTCGCGTTGTACGCGACCAACGTCTACCTCACGACCAGTCTTCTACCTACCGCCATCGAGGAGATCGGCGGCGAACGCTACTACGCGTGGACGGCGACTGTGTTCCTCATCGCGTCCGTGGTGTCCTCGATGATGGTCAGCAATCTCCTCGCTGCCCGCGGACCGAGAGGGGCCTACCTCATCGGACTCACGATCTTCGCGCTCGGCACCGTCGTCTGCGCTGTCAGTCCGACCATGGAACTCCTCCTGGTCGGCCGAACTGTTCAGGGCGCTGGAGGTGGCCTGCTGGCCGGTCTCGGCTACGCCGTCATCAACGCCGCGCTCCCGAAACATCTCTGGACGCGCGGTGCAGCGCTGGTATCTGCAATGTGGGGTGTCGGAACGTTCGCCGGGCCTGCGATCGGTGGAGTGTTCGCTCAGTTCGGCGCGTGGAGACTGGCTTTCGGCGTGCTGGTCATCGCTGCCATCGCGGTGGGTGTCCTCGTCCCCCGTGCACTTCCGGCGCATACCGCCGGCAGCTCGACCCGAAGCCCGGTGCCGGTTCTCTCGCTGGCGCTGTTGACCGCAGCAGCGCTGCTGGTGAGCGTCGCAGGAATCATGTCCCATCTCGCCGTCACCGCGACCATGGTTGTCGCAGCGGTACTACTACTGGTCGCATTCGTGGCAGCCGACCGACGATCGGATCATGGCGTGCTCCCGCCGTCGACGTTCGGTCGGACTTCGCTGAAGTGGGTGTACCTGACGATTGTCGTGCTCGCCGTTGCGTCGACCGTCGAAACGTTCATTCCGCTGTTCGGCCAACGACTCGCAGGACTGGCGCCCCTCGCTGCCGGATTCCTCGGTGCGGCTCTGGCTTTGGGGTGGACTCTGGGTGAGATCCCCAGCGCCTCGGCCTCGTCACCACGCGTCGTGCGGCGGATAGTCATCGCCGGGCCGGTTCTCGTCGCCGCCGGGCTGGGAATCATGGCCGCATTTCTGACCGATCAGGCGGGAGCCGGTGTGCTAGCCGCAATACCGTTCAGTTAGTGCTTCATCGGTTATGATGGGGTGTGCCTCGTAGCGGATGGGTGAAACCGGCCTCGGATCGTCGGTTGTCGGATCTGGTGTCGGTGGGGTTGTTGACCAGGGTGTTCCCACCGGATGTGGTGGATGCGGTGATTGCGGAATGCGGCCGGACAGAGCAGCGCAGTCGGACTTTGACTGCGCGGGTGACAACGTATTTCGCGATCGGTATGGCGCTGAATGCCGATGGGTCCTACGAGGAGGTGTTCGAGCAACTCACCGATGGGTTGTCCTGGTCCTCGGGATGGTCTCGATCTTGGGCGCCACCAACGAAATCAGCTATCTTTCAGGCTCGTTCACGCTTGGGTTCGGAGCCGGTTCAAGCGCTGTTCCAGAGGATAGCTCGCCCGGTGGCGGACGCTGCCACACCCGGTTCATGGCTTGCAGGGCGTCGGATGGTGGCCATCGACGGCACCTGCCTGGACCTGGCCGACACGCCCGCCAACGTCGAGCATTTCGGTAGACCGCCGTCCAGTCGCGGGGAACAGTCCGCGTACCCGCAGGCACGGTTGGTCGCGGTCGCCGAATGCGGCACCCACGCCCTCTTCGACGCCGCCGTCGGCGGGTGCACGACCTCGGAACGAGAGTTGGCAGGTGAACTCGTCGACCGACTCGAGCCCGGCATGCTGCTGCTCGCCGACCGCGGCTTCTATGGCTTCGAGATGTGGACCCGAGCCGCAGCGTCCGGAGCGGACCTGCTGTGGCGCGTCAAATCAACACTGTCGCCGAAGCATGTCGAGACCCTCGACGACGGATCCTGGCTGGCAACGATCATCCCCACCTCCGGCGCCCGACGTCAGCATCGAACACCGCTGACCGTCCGGGTGATCGACTACTCCCTCGACGACGGACGAGGCAACCCTGAGCAGTACCGGCTGCTGACCACGATCCTCGACCACACCGTGGCGCCGGCGGAAGAACTGGCTCTCGCCTACGCCCAACGCTGGGAAATCGAGAACACCTTCGACGAACTGAAAACCCATCAACGCGGAGCACGAGCAGTCCTACGGTCGAAATCCCCGCCATTGGTACTCCAAGAGATCTGGGGACACTTGTGCTGCCATTACGCCATCCGAACATTGATGGTCGACGCCGCGCGAGCAGGGGGACACGACCCCGACCGAACCTCGTTCGTTGCAGCTCTCCGGATCACGCGAAGATCGCTCTCGCACAGCTCTTTTTCCCCCTCACAACCATAAAGCGATAACCCGTTTGTGGGACCACGCTGTCGAGAAGCTGCAACGCCGAGTCAATCCCGCACGCCGACTACGAGCCAACCCACGCGTTGTCAAACGCAAAATCTTCAAATGGGCAGCCAAACGAGCCCACCACCAACACCATCCACAACCCATCACACCACCGCACTGCACCATTCTACGGCTCTAACTGAACGGTATTGGTGCTAGCCGCATGGATCGTCGGACTGCTTGTCGCGGGTGCCGGAATCGGCATCGCCTGGCCGCACCTGGCGGTCGGTGCAATGACTGCTGTTGCCGAACCTGGCGAGGGCGCACGGGCATCGGCTGCCATCAACACAGTTCAGCTGATAGCCAACGCATTCGGCGCAGCTCTGGCGGGGGTGCTGGTGAACATCGGTGAGCCCTCGACGCTACACTCGGCACAGCTACTGCTCGGCACGTTCGCCGCCCTCGCGATCGTCGGAGTTGCCGTGGCGGCTCGGGCGGCGCGCGGCGAGCTCGCATCCCTAGGTCTGAGCCCAGTTCCCGCGAGTGACTTTGGTTCCCGCGAGCCCGATTGCAATCGCGGGAACACATGACAATCGCGGGAACACGAAAAAGCCCCGCACCCAAGTAGGTGCGGGGCTTTCCCTAGTGGTGCGGTTGAGTGCGCTCACGCACACTCAACCGTGCCACTGCGACTGTCGTCGCTCAGCGGTACTCGTTCGAGAAACCGTAGTCGTCGAGCGGCACTGCGGCACCGGTGTTCTGGCCGAAGCCGTCCGGGCTGTAGTACTGATCGTCGTACGACGGCACCGCGTACGCCGCGGCACGTGCCTCCTCGGTGGGCTGCACCTGGATGTTCCGGTACCGGTTGATGCCGGTACCAGCCGGGATGAGCTTACCGATGATGACGTTCTCCTTGAGACCGATGAGCTTGTCGCTGCGGGTGTTGATAGCCGCATCGGTGAGCACACGAGTGGTCTCCTGGAAGGACGCTGCCGACAGCCACGAATCGGTTGCCAGCGATGCCTTGGTGATACCCATCAGGACCGGACGTCCGGCTGCGGGCTCACCACCTTCGGCGACGACGCGACGGTTCGACGCCTCGAACTCGCTGCGCTCGGTCAGAGAACCGGGCAGGAATTCGGTGGAGCCGGAGTCGATGATCGTCACACGACGGAGCATCTGGCGCACGATCGTCTCGACGTGCTTGTCGTGAATCGACACGCCCTGACTGCGGTACACCTCCTGGACCTCGTTGACCAGGTGGATCTGAACCTGGCGAGGACCCATCACGCGCAGAACCTCGTGCGGATCGGCAGCACCTTCCATGAGCTGCTGGCCGACCTCGACGTGGTCACCGTCCGCCAAGAGGCGCTCGGTGCCGTCGTCGTGCTTGAAGACGCGCAGACGCTGACGCTTGGAGAGCTTGTCGTAGACAACCTCTTCACCGCCGTCGTCCGGGATGATGGTGATCTTGTAGAAACGATCGCCGTCCTCGAGCTGGATGCGTCCCGACACGTCCGCGATGGGAGCCTTGCCCTTCGGCACACGTGCCTCGAACAGCTCCGTCACGCGAGGCAGACCACCGGTGATGTCATCTCCGGCGACACCACCCTGGTGGAAGGTACGCATGGTGAGCTGAGTTCCGGGCTCACCGATCGACTGTGCCGCGACGATACCGACGGCCTCGCCGATATCGACGAGCTTGCCGGTGGCCATCGAACGGCCGTAGCAGGTAGCGCAGACGCCGGTGCCGGTGGTGCAGGTGAGCACCGAACGGACCTTGACCTCGGTGATGCCTGCCTCGATGAGGGCATCGATGGCGGGATCGCCGACATCGTGTCCACGGGCGACGATGATGTTGCCGTTGGCGTCGACCGCATCCGTTGCGAGCGTGCGTGCACGAGTACTGGTCTCGACGTGTGCGTCGCGAATCATCGTGCCGTCGGCGAGCTTCTCGGCGATGGTCGTGACGATGCCGCGCTCGGTGCCACAGTCGGTCTCCCGAACGATGACATCCTGCGAGACGTCGACGAGACGACGCGTCAGGTAGCCCGAGTCGGCGGTACGAAGCGCCGTGTCGGCCAGACCCTTACGAGCACCGTGCGTGTTGATGAAGTACTCGAGGACCGTCAGGCCTTCCTTGAAGGAAGACTTGATCGGACGCGGGATGAACTCACCCTTCGGGTTGGTCACCAGGCCCTTCATGCCGGCGAGCGACCGCACCTGAGTCATGTTTCCGGCTGCGCCGGACTTCACGATCATCGGGATTGGGTTGTCGTCGGGGAAGTGTGCCTCCATGGCCTTACCGACCTGCTCGGTCGCGTCCTGCCAGATCTTGACCAGCGCGGAATTGCGCTCGACCTTGTCGAGTGCGCCACGCTGGTACTTCTTCTCGATCTGATCGGCCTGAGCCTCGAACGTCTCCATGATCTGCGGCTTCTCCGGCGGCACGAGGACGTCGGAG